>NC_009952.1:1570875-1887833 GCF_000018145.1 Dinoroseobacter shibae DFL 12 = DSM 16493 | reverse complement strand
GGCCGCTTTCCGTTCATCGGCAACGGCAAGGCCATCGCCCTGGGCGAGCCGGAGGGCATGATCAAGACCGTGTTCGACGCGGGCACGGGCGAGTTGCTGGGCGCGCATATGGTGGGCGCCGAAGTCACCGAGCTGATCCAGGGCTATGTGGTGGGTCGGCAGTTGGAGACCACCGAGGAGGACCTGATGAACACGGTCTTCCCGCACCCCACGCTCAGCGAGATGATGCACGAGTCGGTGCTCGACGCCTACGGCCGCGCCCTGCATTTCTGATCGCCACGCGGATCGCGCATGGCGCGCCCTTGCGCGGCCCCGCCGGGCGCGCTAGCGCAGGGCCATGACCCATGCCGTCCCCTCCGTGACCGACTGGCCGCGCGTTCTCCTTCTGTGGGGCGCGGGGCTGGGGGCGGCGGCGCAATACGGCAAGGTGTCGGTGATCTTCGACCGCCTGCCCGCGCTGTACCCGGAGGCCGGGGCGCTTCTGGGTTGGGCGGTCTCGCTGGTCGGCGGGGTGGGGATCGTGCTGGGCATCACCGCGGGGATCGTGGTCGCGCGCCTGACCCTGCGGCGCGCGCTGATCTGGGCGCTGTGGCTCGGGGCGGCGATGTCGCTGCTGCAGGGGCTGGCGCCGCCGCTGTGGCTGTTTCTCGCCTCGCGCCTGGTGGAGGGGGCGTCGCATCTTGCCATCGTGGTCGCGGCCCCGACCCTGATCGCCAGCCTCAGCGCGGAGCGCGACCGGGGGCTGACCCTGACCCTGTGGGGGACGTTTTTCGGGGTGGCCTTTGCCATTCTCAGCTGGGCGGGCCTGCCACTGGTGGACCGGGCCGGGGCGCCCGCGCTGTTTCTGGCCCATGCGCTGTTCATGTCCGCTGCCGCGCTGGCGCTGTCGCGGTCCTTGCCGGAGGTGCCCACCGGGCCGGTGCCGCCCCTGCCGGGACTGGGCGCGCTGGCGCGGCAGCATTTGGCGATCTACCGCTCCCCGCGGCTGTCGGCCCCGGCGGCGGGGTGGCTGTTCTATACCTTCTGTTTCGTGTCGCTGCTGACGCTGCTGCCGGCTTACCTGGACCCGGGCCAGCGCGCCTTCCTGATCGGGGCGATGCCGCTGCTGAGCATTGCCACCTCGATGACCCTGGGGGTGTGGATGCTGCGGCGGATGTCGTCCATCGCGGTGATCCAGATCGGGTTCCTGGCCTCGGCAGCTTGCGCGCTGGCCCTGCTGGCCGTGCCCGGATCGCCCGCGATCTGCCTTGCGTTCGCGGCCGCGCTCGGGCTGGTGCAGGGGGCGAGTTTTGCCGCCGTGCCGGACCTGAACCCCGGGGCGCAGGACCGCGCGCTGGCCAATGGGGCCATGGCCCAGACCGGCAATATCGGCAACACGCTGGGCACGCCGGTCCTGTTCGCGCTGGCGAGCCTGGGCGGGCACGGGGTGATGATGGCGACGCTCTGCGCGCTGTTGCTGGCGGGGGCGGCGGCCCATTGGGGGCTGCACCTGGCGCGACGCGCCGCCTGAGGCGCAGCGCTGTGCGTCCGTTCCCCCTTCGTTCGCGTTTTTCGATTGGAGACTCGCACGCCAACCCCTATGTGTGAGGGAACGGTTAACATGAGGCCCCCATGCCGGAGTTGAAGAAGATCGAGGTGCGCGGCGCGCGCGAGCACAACCTCAAATCCATCGACGTGGACATTCCCCGCGACCGGCTGGTCGTGATCACCGGGCTGTCGGGCTCGGGCAAGTCGTCGCTTGCCTTCGACACGATCTATGCCGAGGGCCAGCGCCGCTATGTCGAGAGCCTCAGCGCCTATGCGCGCCAGTTCCTCGACATGATGCAGAAGCCCGATGTGGATCACATCTCGGGCCTGAGCCCGGCGATCTCGATCGAGCAGAAGACGACCTCGAAGAACCCGCGCTCCACCGTCGGTACGGTGACGGAAATCTACGACTACATGCGGCTGCTCTTCGCGCGGGTCGGCACACCCTACAGCCCCGCCACCGGTCTGCCCATCGAAGCACAGCAGGTGCAGGACATGGTGGACCGGGTGATGGCGATGGAGGAGGGGACGCGCGCCTACCTGCTGGCCCCGATCATCCGCGACCGCAAGGGCGAATACCGCAAGGAATTCCTGGAGCTGCGCAAGCAGGGGTTCCAGCGGGTGAAGGTCGACGGCGCATTCCACGACCTCGACAGCCCGCCCACGCTGGACAAGAAATTCCGCCACGATATCGACGTGGTGGTGGACCGGATCGTTGTGAAGGAGGGGATCGAGACCCGGCTGGCCGACAGCTTCCGCACCGCACTCGACCTTGCCGACGGGATCGCGATCCTGGAGACCGCCCCGACGGAGGGGGAGCCGGAGCGGCACACGTTCTCGGAAAAATTCGCCTGTCCGGTGTCGGGCTTCACCATTCCGGAAATCGAGCCGCGGTTGTTTTCGTTCAACGCGCCCTTCGGGGCCTGCCCGGCCTGCGACGGGTTGGGCGTCGAGCTGTTCTTCGACGAGCGCCTCGTGGTGCCGGATGCCACGCTGACGCTGGCCAACGGGGCGCTGGCGCCCTGGCGCAAGGGCAAGTCGCCCTATTTCCTGCAGACCATCAACGCCATCGCCAAGCATTACGAATTCGACCCCAAGACCCCGTGGAAGGCCCTGCCCGAAAAGGTGCAGGAGGTGTTCCTGCGCGGCTCCGGCGAGGAAGAGATCACCTTCCGCTATGACGAGGGCGGCCGGGTCTATCAGGTCAGCCGTGCCTTCGAGGGGGTGATCCCCAACATGGAGCGGCGCTACCGCGAAACCGACAGCAGTTGGATCCGGGAGGAGTTCGAGCGCTATCAGAACAACCGCTCCTGCGGGACCTGCGGCGGCTATCGCCTGCGGCCCGAGGCGCTGGCGGTGAAGATTGCCGGGCTCCATGTGGGCGAGGTGGTGCAGATGTCGATCCGGGAGGCGCATGACTGGTGCCGGACCGTGCCGGAGCACCTGAGCGTGCAGAAGAACGAGATCGCCCGCGCTATCCTCAAGGAGATCCGCGAACGGCTCGGCTTTCTCAACAATGTGGGTCTCGAATACCTCACGCTCAGCCGCAATGCCGGGACCCTGTCGGGAGGCGAGAGCCAGCGCATCCGGCTGGCGAGCCAGATCGGATCGGGGCTGACCGGGGTGCTCTATGTGCTCGACGAGCCGTCCATCGGGCTGCACCAGCGCGATAATGACCGGCTGCTGACGACTCTGAAGAACCTGCGCGACCAGGGCAATACGGTGATCGTGGTCGAGCATGACGAGGAGGCCGTGCGGGAGGCCGATTACGTTTTCGACATCGGCCCCGGCGCGGGGGTGCATGGCGGCCAGGTGGTGGCCCATGGCACGCCGGCCCAGATCATGGCCAACCCGGCCTCGATCACCGGCGATTACCTCGCCGGGCGGCGCGAGATCCCGGTGCCCGCCACCCGCCGCAAGGGTAACAAGAAAAAGGTCACGGTGCGCAAGGCCACGGGCAACAACCTGCAGGACCTGACGGTGGATTTCCCCCTGGGCAAGTTCGTCTGCGTGACCGGCGTGTCGGGGGGCGGCAAGTCCACCCTGACCATCGAGACCCTGTTCAAGACCGCGTCCATGCGGCTGAACGGGGCGCGCCAGACGCCGGCACCCTGCGAGACGATCAAGGGGTTGGAGCATCTCGACAAGGTCATCGATATCGACCAGCGGCCCATCGGGCGCACGCCGCGGTCGAACCCGGCGACCTACACGGGCGCGTTCACGCCGATCCGCGACTGGTTCGCCGGGCTGCCCGAGGCCAGGACGCGCGGCTACAAGCCGGGGCGGTTTTCCTTCAACGTGAAGGGCGGGCGCTGCGAGGCGTGCCAAGGCGACGGGGTGATCAAGATCGAGATGCACTTTTTGCCGGATGTCTATGTCGAATGCGAGACCTGCAAGGGCAAGCGGTACAACCGCGAGACCCTGGAGGTGACATTCAAGGGCAAGTCCATCGCCGATGTGCTGGACATGACGGTCGAGGATGCGCAGGAGTTCTTCAAGGCGGTGCCGTCGATCCGCGAGAAGATGGATGCGCTGATGCGCGTCGGGCTCGGCTATATCAAGGTGGGCCAGCAGGCGACGACCCTCTCGGGCGGCGAGGCGCAGCGCGTCAAGCTCAGCAAGGAGTTGGCCAAGCGGTCCACGGGCCGGACGCTCTATATCCTGGACGAGCCGACCACGGGGCTGCATTTCGAGGATGTCCGCAAGCTGCTGGAGGTGCTGCACGAGTTGGTGGAGCAGGGCAACACCGTGGTGGTGATCGAGCACAACCTCGATGTGATCAAGACCGCCGACTGGCTGATCGATATCGGCCCCGAAGGCGGGGACGGGGGCGGCACGCTGGTGGCCACGGGCACGCCGGAGCAGGTGGCCGAGGTCGCCGAGAGCCACACGGGCCGCTACCTCAAGCCCATGCTCGCGGGCGCCAAGCGGGTCGCGGCGGAATAGGGCGCGTCACCCGCGGTTGCGGAACGGCGCGCCTGACGGCGCATGTCTTTTGCAGAGAAGGGGGGCGCTGCCCCCGTCGCCCTGCGGGCGACTCCCCCGGAGTATTTCGGCACAAAAGAAGACGGGGCGAGGCCGCCCGGACAGGCGGCCCCGGTGCGATTATTCCTTGAACTCGCGGATCTCGCCGGAGTCCAGCCTTGCGCGGTAGGAGGCAAGCTCCGCCTTGACCACGGGCATCAGCACGTAGAGGGCCGCGATGTTGACCACCGCCATGGCGAAGATCGCCGCGTCGGAGAAGTCGATCACCGGGCCGAGGCTGGCGGCCGCGCCGATCACCACGAAGACGCAGAAGATGACCTTGAAGACCAGCTCCTTGGTCCTGCCCTCCCCGAAGAGGTAGGTCCAGGCCTTCAGCCCGTAATAGGACCAGGAGATCATGGTCGAGAAGGCGAAGAGCACCACCGCGATGGCGAGCACGTAGGGAAACCAGGAGAACCCGGTCGCGAAGGCCGCCGAGGTCAGCGCCACGCCGGAATTGCCGTCCACGGTCATGATCGCGCCGTTCTCGACCATGTAGAGGCCGGTATCGGGGTTGATCATCAGCTGGCCCGAGATGGTGATCACCAGCGCGGTCATGGTGCAGATCACCACCGTGTCGATGAACGGCTCGAGCAGCGAGACATAGCCTTCGGTCACCGGCTCCTTGGTCTTGACCGCCGAGTGGGCGATGGCCGCCGAGCCGACGCCCGCCTCGTTGGAGAACGCAGCCCGCTTGAAGCCCTGGATCAGCGCGCCGACGAAACCGCCCGCCACGCCGAGCCCAGTGAAGGCCCCTTCGAAGATCTGCCCGAAGGCCCAGCCGATCTGGTCGATATTGACCAGCAGGATGACCAGCGCCGCTGCGACATAGAGGATGCCCATGAAGGGCACGACCTTCTCGGTGACCTTGGCGATGGATTTGATCCCGCCCACGATCACCGCGAAGACGACCGCCGCGAAGATGATGCCCGTGATCCAGCCGGGATAGTCCCCGACGATGCCCGAGATCTGCGCATGGGCCTGGTTGGCCTGGAACATGTTCCCGCCCCCCAGCGCCCCGAGGATACAGAAGATCGAGAACAGCACCGCCATGAACTTGCCGCCGGGCATGCCCTTCTCGGCGAAACCCTTGGAGATGTAGTACATCGGGCCGCCCGAGACGGTGCCGTCCGGGTACTCGTTTCGGTATTTCACGCCGAGCGTGCATTCGGTGAATTTCGATGCCATGCCCAGAAGACCTGCGAAGATCATCCAGAAGGTCGCGCCGGGCCCGCCGATGCCCACGGCGACCGCGACCCCGGCGATGTTGCCGAGCCCCACGGTGCCCGAGAGCGCGGTGGCCAGCGCCTGGAAATGGCTGACCTCGCCGGCGTCATCCGGGTCGGCATAGTCGCCCTTGACCAGCTTGATCGAGTGCACGAAGCCGCGCAGCTGGATGAAACCGAAATAGACCGTGAAGATACTGGCGGCGACCACCAGCCACAGCACGATCCACGGAAAGGACGTCCCCGGCAGGGGCGCGAAGATCAGGCCGACGAAGGGCCCGGTCACGGCGGCGAAGGTTTCGTTGACGGCCTGGTCGATGGTGCGGGCCTCCTGGGCACGCAAGGCCGTCGCGCTCAGCGCGAGGGCGAGCGCGGCAGAGATCGGGGTTTTCATATCGGGGTTCCTCACGGGACGACGGTGACGGGGACGCTGGCATGCAGCACGAGATTGACGGTCGAGGTGCCGAAGACGCGGTTGACGAAACCGCCCTCGGAACTTCGGGCCACGACAATCTGTTCCGCGCCGTCCTTCTTGGCGATCTTGTCCAGAAGATCGGCCACATCCCCGTGGCGCACCACGCCCGTGGCGGCAAATCCCGCCGCGCTCAGGGCCTTGACCGCCGGGTCCACCACCCGCGCGCGGGCGGTTGAGATCTCTTCCTCGCGGCGCTTGTGGCGCTGTGCGTTCTCTTCGGCGGTCTGGAAGGTGTATGGCGACCATTCGATGATGAACGCGACGATGATTTCACAACTTTCAAGACGCTGCGCCAACCCTTGTGCGTAGGTCAGCGCGCGCTCCCCGGATTGGCTACCATCCAATCCGACAACGATTTTGCTTGTCATGGTAAATCCCTAAATCTCCGTTTCTTGTGTTCTTGGGGGCCCGAGACGGGACAAACCCGCCTCTGTCGTCTACCCCGGCCGGGACCGGAGCCTGGGTCCAGCAGTGCCGCGCAAATCCGCGCAGAACACCGGACCCTTTCCACGGTAGCACCAAAACCGCCGGTTATGGTCGAATTTCTGCGCAGATGCACAGCAGAGGGTGTTCTGCTCAAAGAAAAAGGCCGCCCCGAAGGACGGCCCTTGATGTGCTGGCAGGGGGGTGTGGGGTGCTCAGCGCTTCTCCACATCCACGTAGTCGCGCAGGGTCACGCCCTGGTAAAGCTGCCGCGGACGCCCGATTTTCAGGTTCGGATCCTCCAGCTGCTCTTTCCACTGGCTGATCCAGCCCACGGTCCGCGACACCGCGAAGATCGGGGTGAACATCGCCGTGGGGAAGCCCATCGCCTCGAGGATGATGCCCGAGTAGAAATCCACGTTCGGGAAGAGCTTCTTGTCGGCGAAATAGGGGTCGGCCAGTGCGGCGGCCTCCAGCTCCTTGGCGACCTGCAGGATCGGGTTGTTCTCGACCCCCAGCAGTTCGAGAACCTCGTCGGCCGATTGCTTCATCACCTTGGCGCGCGGATCGAAGTTCTTGTAGACCCGGTGGCCGAACCCCATCAGGCGGAAGGGGTCGTCCTTGTCCTTGGCGCGGGCGATATACTCGGGGATGCGGTCGACGCTGCCGATTTCCTGCAGCATCTCCAGGCACGCCTGGTTCGCGCCGCCATGGGCCGGACCCCAGAGGCAGGCGATGCCGGCGGCGATGCAGGCAAACGGGTTGGCGCCCGAGGACGAGGCCAGCCGCACGGTCGAGGTCGAGGCGTTCTGTTCGTGATCCGCGTGCAGGGTGAAGATCCGGTCCATCGCGCGGCTCAGGATCGGGTCGACCACGTAATCCTCGGTCGGCACGGCAAAGCACATGCGCAGGAAGTTGGACGCGTAGTCCAGGTCGTTGCGCGGATAGACGAAGGGCTGGCCGATGGAATACTTGAACGCCCAGGCGGCGATGGTCGGCATCTTGGCGATCAGCCGGATCGAGGCGACCTCGCGCTGCCACGGATCGGCGATGTCGGTGCTGTCGTGGTAGAAGGCCGACATCGCGCCGACCACGCCCACCATGACCGCCATCGGGTGCGCGTCCCGACGGAAGCCCCGGAAGAAGTTCATCATCTGCTCGTGCAGCATCGTGTGGTTGGTCACACGGCTCTCGAAATCCTCCAGCTCCGCGGCCGTCGGCAGCTCGCCATAGAGCAGCAGGTAGCAGACCTCCAGGTAGTGGGACTTCTCCGCCAGCTGGTCGATCGGATAGCCGCGATGCAGCAGCTCGCCCTTGTCCCCGTCGATGAAGGTGATCGTGCTGTCGCAGGAGGCGGTGGAGGTGAAGCCCGGATCGTAGGTGAACACGTTGCCCTGGGCGTAGAGTTTGCGGATATCCAGCACGTCCGGCCCCGCCGTGGGCGAGTAGATCGGCAACTCGATGGACTTGTCGCCTATGTGCAGGGTCGCGGTTTTCTGTTCGGCCATGTCTGTCCCTTTTTGTAACGCCCTCGCCCCGGGGGGATGCGGCGATCTTGGCATGGTCGGTCTTGTGACCGGTTGTGTCTTGGCGTGTCGGGGGGCCGGTCGACCGGCGTCCCCCTCACGCGGATGTGGCGTCGGACAGGCGCGCGAGCGTCTCGTCGCGGCCCAGAACGAGCATCATGTCAAAAACGCTGGGCGTCGCGGAACGCCCGGCCAGAGCAGCGCGCAACGGGGCGGCGAGCTTGCCCAGGCCCAACCCATGGGCCTCTGCCAGGCCGCCCACAACGCCTTCAAGCGTGTCGCGCGTCCAGCTAGCATTTTGCAGCTGCGGCGTCAATTCAGCCAGTATACCACGGGATACAGTGTCGAGGGATTTCGCGGCTTTCGGGTCCGGGTCGATTGGCCGCGACGCCAGGATAAAGTGAGCCTTTTCAAGCAGGTCGGGAAATTTCTTGGCCCGGTCCTTGAGGCAATACATCGCACGCGACAAACCGGTCTCCTGGGCTTCGGTGAGGGGCGGTGCCCCGGTGGCGGCGAGGTATCCTTGTGCACCTGCGACAATCGCCTCATCCGCCATGACGCCCAGGTGTTGCCCGGACAGGTTGTCGAGCTTTTTCAGGTCCAGCCGTGCCGGCGATTTGCCGATTCCATCCAGGTCGAACCAGGCCTGCGCCTGGGCATCGCCGAAAAACTCGTCATCGCCATGGGACCAGCCGAGCCGGGCGAGGTAGTTGCGCATGGCTTGCGCCGGATAGCCCATCGCCTGGTATTCCTCGACCCCCAGCGCGCCGTGGCGCTTGCTGAGCTTCTTGCCGTCGGGCCCGTGGATCAGCGGGATATGGGCGAAGACCGGCATGTCCCAGCCCATCGCGTCGTAGATCATCATCTGGCGCGCGGCGTTGTTGAGATGGTCGTCGCCCCGGATCACGTGGGTCACCCCCATGTCGTGATCATCCACCACCACCGCCAGCATGTAGACCGGCGAGCCGTCGGAGCGCAGCAGGATCATGTCGTCGAGCTGGTCGTTGCGGATGCGCACATCCCCCTGCACCTGGTCGGCGATCACCGTGGTGCCCTCCTGCGGGGCCTTGATCCGGATGACATAGGGCGCGTCCGGATGGCTGGCGGGGTCCGCGTCGCGCCAGGGCGAGCGGAAGAGGGTCGACCGGCCCTCGGCGCGGGCGGCCTCGCGAAACGCCGCGATCTCGTCCTGGGTGGTGAAACATTTGTAGGCCTTGCCCGCCTCCTGCAGCGCCCGGGCGACCTGCGCATGGCGCGCGGCGCCCTCGGCCTGGCTGACCGCGTCGCCGTCCCAGTCGAGCCCGAGCCAGCGCAGCCCGGCGAAGATCGCCTCCGTCGCCTCCGCCGTCGAGCGGGCCTTGTCCGTATCCTCGATCCGCAAGAGGAACTTGCCGCCGCGGCCGCGCGCATAGAGCCAGTTGAACAAAGCCGTGCGCGCCCCGCCGATATGCAGGTAGCCCGTGGGCGAGGGGGCGAAGCGGGTGACGACGGGCGAGGCGTCGGTGGGGCTCATGGGGATCTCCTGCGCGTTGGGGGGCGCGCGGCGGGCGCGTTAACCAATTGGCAACCAAGGTTTCGATAAGGTTGCGCAGGACTTACCCAACCCGGCGGGACAGGACAAGTGACCCAATACGCAGAGGTACGGCAGGTGCTGTTCCCCTGGGCCCCCGTGGTGCTGGGCTGCGGGATGCTGGCCTATTTTCTGCCCGCGGGCGAGCCGTCCCTGGCGGTGCTGCGGCTGGTGTGGTCCTGTGCTGCCTTCGGCCTGCTCTGGGGGCTCTTTGCGCCCTGGTCCCTGCGGCCCCTGGGCTGGGCGCTGGCGCTGGCGGCGGGGGGCTACGGGCTCGCGGCCTGGCGCACGGCGGATGTGGCCGCCTCGGTGCTGCCCTTTCGCTATTACGGGCCGATCGAGGGGCGCATCGTCGAGATCGACAGCTCCTATGCCGGGGCGATGCGCCTGACCCTCGCGGATGTGCGGCTGGAGGATGTCGCGCCCGACCGCCGCCCGGCGCAGGTGCGGGTGTCGCTCCACGGGCCGTTGCCCGAGGTGCCGCTACGCCCGGGCCAGGTCGTGATGACCACCGGGCATCTGTCGCCGCCCAACGCGCCGGTGGAGCCGGGCGGCTTCGACTTTCGCCGCCATGCCTGGTTCGAGGGGCTGGGGGCCGTGGGCTACACCCGCGTGCCCGTGGTCCTCTGGGCGGAGCCTGCGCAGCTGAGCTTCGCCGAGCGTGTCTACGAGACCCGGCTGAAGCTGTCCAAGGCGATCCGCGACCGGATCGCGGGCCAGCCCGGGGCCTTCGCCTCGGCGATCATCACCGGCGACCGGGCGGCCATCGACCGCGCCCATGTCGAAGACCTGCGCGGCTCGAACCTTGCCCATCTGCTGGCGATCTCCGGCCTGCATATGGGGTTGCTCACGGGTACGGTGTTTCTGGGCCTGCGCAGTCTAATGGCGCTGTGGCCCTGGCTGGCGCTGCGCGTGCCGGTCAAGAAGGTGGCGGCGGTCTGCGCCCTGGGCGCGGCGGTCGTCTACCTGTTCATCTCGGGCATGAGCGTGGCGACGGAGCGGGCCTTCATCATGGTGGCGATGATCCTGGTGGGCGTGTGTTTCGACCGCCGGGCGCTGTCCCTGCGTTCGGTCGCCTGGGCGGCGCTGCTGGTGCTGGCGCTCAGGCCCGAGGCGGTGCTGGGCCCGGGGTTCCAGATGTCGTTTGCCGCGACCACGGCGCTGGTCATCACCTATGCCCATCTGCGCGATGTGCGCTGGTGGCGGGGCATTCCGAAATGGGCCAAGGGGACGGCCTCGCTCTTGCTGTCCTCGGCGGTGGCGGGGGCGGCCACGGCCCCCATTGCGGCGGCGCATTTCAACATCGTCGGCCATTACGGGCTGATCGCGAACCTGGCCTCGGTGCCGGTCATGGGCACGCTGGTGATGCCCGGCGCGCTGGTGGCGCTGGCGGGCGTGCCCCTGGGGCTGGAGGGGGTCGGTCTCTTCGCGATGGAGGTCGGGATCCGCTGGATCCTCTGGGTGGCCGGCACGGTCGCGGGGCTGGAGGGGGCGGTGGGCCATGTGGTCCGCCCGATGCCCGTGGTGCTGCCGTTGATCGTGCTGGGAGCGCTGGTGGTGGGGCTTTTGCCCTGGCGGGCGCGATGGGCGGGGCTGGCGCCGGTGGTGCTGGCCCTGGGGCTCTGGACCCAGTCCGACCGGCCAGAGCTGCTGATCTCCGACACGGGCGGGCTGCTGGGCGTGATGACCGAGCAGGGACGCGCGCTCAGCAAGGGCCGCGGTGACGGGTTCGCGGCGCGCAACTGGCTGGAGAATGACGGCGACGGGGTGACGCAGGACGTGGCGGCGGCGCGCGCGGGGATCGAGGCGGGCAAGGGGACGGTCAGCGTGGCCCTCGGGCCCTACCGGGTGATCCAGCTGCGCGGCAAGACCGGTGCGGCGCAGTTTCCGGAGGCCTGTGCCACGGCGGACCTGGTGGTGGCCAACACGCGGCTGCCGCGCAGCACCGGGGCCTGCGAGAGCATCGACGCCTGGGATCTGCGCCGGACAGGTGCGCTGGCGGTGTCGGTGACCGAGGACGGGTTGCAGGTGGTCCGCGCGAAGTCCGCAGAAGAGCAGCGGATGTGGACCGGGGCCGCACGTGCGACCACGCCGGGCCGCCTGGCCCGCGCGCCGGGCGCGGAGCCGACCCGCTGAGCCGCCGCGGGCCAAGAGTTTTCGAAAACTCTTGGAGGCGCGCAGCCCTGCTGCCGCGCAAAACGTTTGGATGATTTCCCGCAAGACCGCGGGCTGGACCGGGCGAGCGGACCGGTCCTTGCAAGATCTGTGGGCTCCGGGCCCCAAGAGCTTTCGAAAGCTCTTGGTCCTCGCCCCGGCCGTGCGCCTCAGTAGGAGCGGATCAGCCCGACCAGCTTGCCCTGCACCCGCACCATTTCGGCCGGGTAGACCCGTGTTTCATAGGCGGGGTTCGCCGCCTCCAGCGCGATCGCGTTACCGCGCTTGCGCAGGGTCTTCAGCGTCGCCTCGTGCCCGTCGACAAGTGCGACCACGATATCTCCGCTCTCGGCAACACTCGTCTCCCGGATCACCACGATGTCGCCATTGTTGATCCCGGCATTGATCATCGAGTCGCCCTTCACCTCCAGCGCGTAATGCTCCGCGTCCTGGCGCATCATCTGCCCGGGCACGGCCACCGTATGGGACACTTCGCTGATCGCCTCGATCGGTGTGCCGGCGGCGATCTTGCCCATCACGGGCAACTCCACCGCGTGAATGCCCGACACCGGCATCGCCCCGACGGGTGGGTCCAGACGGTCACCGTCGATCACCTGCGGGGCGAACCCGCCCTGCATCGATCCCATCAGGGCCTCGGGCAATTTCACAATCTCGATCGCCCGTGCCTTGTGCGCGAGCCTGCGGATGAATCCGCGTTCCTCGAGCGCCGTGATCAACCGGTGGATTCCCGATTTCGACCGCAGGTCCAGCGCGTCTTTCATTTCGTCGAAGGACGGGGGCACCCCGTCGCGTTGCAATCGCTTGTGAATGAACTCCAGCAATTCGATCTGCTTTCTGGTCAGCATGACTGCTCCCTCCTCTCGGACGCCTGTCGCCCGGCACCGCCCGCAGACACCCGCGCCCTGGTAAAACCAAGAACTGGTAAACAAGGTCTTAAACCCCAGCGGGTTCACTCACTGTTCTATCCCTGTTCCCGCTTTGTGTCAACTTCGTCCAGGCTCAGCCTGCGAGCGGCACCAGGGGGATGAAGGGCACTTCGCTGCCTGCGGGGGCGGCGGGGGCGTGGGGCGGGCGAACGACGAGGCAATCGGCGCCTGCGAGCACGGTCATCAGGCTGCTGTCCTGGCGGTTCTCGGGGGTGAGGCGGAAGGTGCCGCCCTGCACGGCGAGGGTGGCGCGCATGTAATGCTCCCGCGGGCCATTGCGTCCGGTCGCCACCGCCAGCTGGCCTGTCAGGGTCGGCACGGGGGCCGCGGGCAGGCCCTGCATGGCGCGCAGGGCGGGCACGACAAAGAGCGTGCCGCACACCATGGAGGAGACCGGATTGCCCGGCAGCCCCACCATCACCGCGTCCCCGAGCCGCCCGCACATCAGCGGTTTTCCCGGCCGCATGGCGATCTTGTAGAACGCCCGCTCCATCCCCAGCGCATCCATGACCGATCCGACATGGTCGTGATCGCCCACAGAGGCCCCGCCGATGGTGACGATCATGTCCGCGCCGCGCGCAAGCTCCAGCACGGCGGTCAGGGCTTCGGGCGTGTCGCGGGCCACGGGCAGCATCCGCACCAGCGCGCCCTCGGCCTCGAACATCGCGGCCAGGCCGAAGCTGTTCGACGCGATGATCTGGTCCGGCGAAGGGGTCTCGCCGGGCAGGACCAGCTCGTCCCCGGTGGCGATGATCGCGACCTCGGGCTGGCGCGCCACGCACAACTCCGGCAGGTTCATCGACGCGGCCAGCGCCACATCCGCGGGGCCGAGCCGCCGAGGCGCGGCCATCCGGTCGCCCACGGCGAAATCGCCCCCCGCGGGGCGGATGTTGTCGCCCGAGCCAAGACTGTCCAGCAGGGTGATCCGGCCCTCGTAGACGGTGACATCCTCCTGGATCACCACGCGGTCCGCGCCCTCGGGCACCGGCGCCCCGGTGAAGATGCGCACCGCCTGGCCGGGGCCCAGCCGCCCGGTCCAGCCATGGCCCGCGGCACTGCCCCCGACCACCTCGAACTGTGCGCCCGGCTGCGCCTCATCCCCGCGCAGCGCGTAGCCATCCATCGCCGAGGCGGCGAAGGGCGGCTGGTCGCGCCGGGCCACCGCATCGCGCGCCAGCACCCGGCCCGCGGCATTGCGCAGGGGCACGTCCTCGGGGTCCAGGGGCGTGATCAGAGCGAAGAGCGCGTCGAGCGCCTGCGAGACCGGGATGAGCGCACTCATTCGGCTTCGAAACGCCCGGACTTGCCGCCATCCTTGAACGCCAGCCGGATGTCGGTCAGCTGCATCGCCTTGTCCACGGCTTTCACCATGTCGTAGATCGTCAGGGCCGCGACCGACACCGCGGTCAGCGCCTCCATCTCCACCCCGGTCTGGCCCGAGGTCTTGACCGTCGCCTCGATCCGCACGCCGGGCAGATCGGCGTCCGGCACCAGCTCCAGCGCGACCTTGGTGATCGGCAGGGGATGACACAGCGGGATCAGATCGGCGGTCTTCTTGGCCCCCATGATCCCCGCCAGCCGCGCCACGGCCAGCACGTCGCCCTTCTTGGCGCGCCCGCCCTCGATCATTGCGAGGGTTTCGGGCGCCATGCGCACCGCGCCGCGGGCAATCGCCACCCGGTCGGTCACTTCCTTGTCGGACACATCGACCATATGGGCCGCCCCCTGGGCGTCGAAATGGGTCAGACCGCTCATGCCGCGCCCTCCACGGGAACCGGGTTGGCGAGCAGCGCGCGCGTGGCCTCGGCCACATCCGCCTGCCGCATCAGGCTTTCGCCAATGAGGAAGGTGCGCGCGCCGTAGCCCGCGAGATCGGCAAGCTCCGTCGGCCCGCTCAGGCCCGATTCCGCCACGATCATCCGGTCGCCGGGGATACGCGGCGCCAGGGTGCGGGTGGTGTCCAAGGTCGTCTCGAACGTCTTGAGGTTGCGGTTGTTGATCCCCATCAGGGGCGAGTTCAGCCGCAGGGCGCGGTCCAGTTCGTCGCCGTCATGCACCTCGATCAGTGCATCCATGCCCCAGCTTGTCGCGGCATCCTCCAACTCGACGGCCTGGGCGTCCGACACGCTGGCCATGATGATCAGGATGCAGTCCGCGCCCATCGCCCGGGCCTCGGGCACCTGGTAGGGGTCATACATGAAATCCTTGCGCAGGACGGGCAGGGCGCAGGCCGCGCGCGCCGCCACGAGGTAGTCCTCATGCCCCTGGAAGCTCGGCGCATCGGTCAGCACCGACAGGCAGGCCGCGCCCCCGGCCGCGTAAGCGCGGGCAATCGCGGGCGGGTCGAAATCGGCGCGGATCAGACCCTTGGAGGGGCTCGCCTTCTTGACCTCCGCGATCAGGGCATAACCGTTCTGGGCCGCCGCCCGCAGCGCGCCCGCGAAGGGCCGGACGGGGGAGGCTTGGCGCGCGGCCGCCTCGACCTCCGCCAGGGGGCGGGCGGCCTTGCGCGCGGCCACTTCCTCCAGCTTGTAGGCCTTGATCCGGTCGAGAATGGTGTCGGTCATGTCGCCTCCGATGTGATCTGTGCCAGCCCCTGCACCTTGGCCAGGGCCGCGCCGCTGTCGATCGCCTCCGCCGCCAGCATCACGCCATCGGGCAGGGCGGTGACGCGCCCCGCGACCTTCAGTGCCGCCGCGGCGTTCAAGAGCACCGCGTCTCGGTAGGCCGACGCCTCCCCGGCCAGAAGCGCGCGGAAGGCGGCGCCGTTTTCCTCGGGCGTGCCCCCGAGGATGGCCTCGAACGGATGGACCGGCAAGCCGGCCTCTTCGGGATGGACCTCGAACTCGGTCACCGCCCCGTCCGACAGCCCCGCCACCCAGGACACGCCCGTAATCGTCAGCTCGTCGGTGCCGTCCGAGCCGTGAACCAGCCAGGCCACGTCCGAGCCGAGCGCCGCCAGGGTCTCGGCCATGGGCCGGATCAGGTCGCGGGAGAACGCGCCGGTCAGCTGCCGCTTGACGCCTGCCGGGTTGGTCAGGGGGCCGAGGATGTTGAACATGGTCCGCGTGCCCAGCTCGGCCCGCGTGGGCATGACGTGCCGGATCGCCGGGTGGTGCATCGGCGCCATCATGAAGGCGATGCCGATCTCCGACAACGCCCGCTCGACCACCGCCGGGCCGACCATGACCTCGATCCCCATCTGCGCCAGCGCATCCGCCGCCCCGGATTTCGAGCTGAGATTGCGGTTGCCATGCTTGGCCACGGGCACGCCCGCGCCCGCCACCACGAAGGCCGTCGCGGTGGAGATGTTCAGCGTCCCCTTGCCGTCGCCCCCGGTGCCGACGATGTCCATCGCGCCTTCGGGCGCGCGCACTGCATTGCATTTGGCGCGCATCACCGCGGCCGCGGCTGCGTATTCCGCCACCGTCTCGCCGCGCGTACGCAGCGCCATCAGCAGCCCGCCCATCTGGCTCGGCGTCGCCTCGCCCTCGAACAGGATCTCGAAGGCCGCCTCGGCCTCCGCCCGGGTCAGGGGACGGTCGGCGGCGGCCCCGATCAGGGGTTTCAGCGCGTCGCTCATGCGGGCATCTCTGCGCGCCCCGGGGCCAACCCCGGCACCGTGTCGAGGAAGTTCTGCAACATCTTGTGCCCGTGTTCGGACTTGATGCTCTCGGGGTGGAACTGCACCCCGTGGATCGGCAACTCCCGGTGCTGCAGCCCCATGATCGTGCCGTCCTCCAGCCAGGCGGTGACCTCCAGGCAGTCGGGCAGGGTGTCACGGTCCACCACCAGCGAATGGTAGCGTGTGCCCATCAGCGGCGAGGGCAGGCCGGCAAAGAGCCCCGTGCCCCCGTGATGCATCGCGCCGAGCTTGCCATGGACGATCTCCGAATGCCGCTGCACCTTGCCGCCGAACGCCTGTCCGATGGTCTGGTGCCCGAGGCACACGCCGATCAGGGGGGTCCGGGTCTCGGCGGCGGCCTCGGTCAGCGCGAGACAGATGCCCGCCTGGTCCGGATCGCAGGGACCGGGGCTCAGCAAGATCGCCTGCGGGTTCAACGCCATGGCCGCCTGCACGTCGAGCGCGTCGTTGCGATACACCTCCACCGGCGCGCCGAGCTCGCCCAGGTAATGCACCAGGTTATAGGTGAAACTGTCGTAGTTATCGATCAGCAGCAGCATCGCGCGCCCCTTGTGTTCGGGCCTCTTGATCCACCAGCCCGCCCCAGGGGTCAAGGGCCTGCGCCGTGCCCCGGGGGCCTTCGGGGCTTGCATCCGCCCCGCCGCGCGCGCGATGATGCACCAGCAGCAAGAAGGGGCCACCGGGATCGGGGCCCCGCAGGTGAGGCAGACGCGGCATTTTGCATGGGTAGAGGCATACTCTCGGGCCTGTTCTGGGGCGGTGCGGCCAGCATGATCGTGCTGATGGCCGCGTCGGTTTATTTTCCCCTGCGGGACATCAGCGACCGCACCGCGCCGCGCGCGCCGGTGCGCGAGAACGTGTTGCTCGCCGACCCGCCCCCCCTCCCGCCGGGGGCGGAGGTGCAGCCGAGCGTTGCGGAGCCTGAACCTTCCGTCACGACCGATCGTGTCGCGGCCCCGTTGCAGACCCCGCGTCCAGACAGCGGCCCGCCGCCCGATGCCCCTGCACCGGCCGCGCCGACGGTTGCCGAGGCGCCGCCCGCGCCGCCGACGGACCCCGCCGCGCCCGCTGGCCCGGGCCCGGAACTTGCCGAGACCGCCCCGGCGAATGTTGCGCAGCCCGCGCCCGGCCAAGCGGTCCCAACCGCGCCTGGGCCCGATACCCCGTCGGCCACCGCGCCGCGGATGGCCGACGTGCCGCCGGGCCTGCCGGTGCCCGGTGCCGTGCGCGACCGCGCCCCGGGAGAGGCGCTCGCAGCCCTGCAAACCCCTTTGCCGGTCCCCGAGGTTGCCCAGGAGCCGGGCGATTTGACGGGCCCTGCCGCGATCCTGCCCGCCCCCGGCGCGCGGCAAATCGGCGAGGCGGCGACGCGGACGCCGGACCGGCCCGCGGATCTGCCTGTGCCTGGCACGGCCGCCGAACCACCGGTCGCGTCGGCGCCTGTCGCGCCGCCCCGGCCGCCGGAGCTCGCCGCGGAGCCATCGATGCCGTCCGGCCCGCCGGAGCCGGTCGAGCTTGCCCGTCCCGACAGCTCGCCGCCGCGGCTGGCCCTGGCACCCGCAGACCTGCCGCTGCCTCCCGTGGCCGCGGCCCCCATGGAAGCGTCGGAGCCGCCCGTCCCGGCCGCAGGCCCTCTGCCCGCCGACCTGCGCCCGGCCGCCGACACGCCTGCACCGCCCGCCGACGACCGGCGCACGGCCCTGGTCGTGCCGCCGCGGGAGCTGCCCCGCCGTCTGGTGCTCGGCAGCGACCAGAGCTTCGGCACCCGCGGCCCTGGCCTGTCCTCGCGGATCCCCCGGATCGGCGAGACCGCCGCGGTGGCCGAGGCCGACGATCCCCTGACGCCAGAGCCGGAGGTGCCCGCGCCGCTTGGTGCCCTGGCCCGAAATGCGCTGCCTTTCGAAGGGGCGGAGGGTGTGCCGCGGCTCGCCCTGGTGCTGCGCGCGACCTCTGACGCGCGGGCGATCACCGATGTGCTGAGCCGGATCGCCGATCCCGTGGCCGTGGCGCTCGACCCGACATGGCCGGAGGCGGATGCGCGCGCGGCCGAGCTGCGCGCGGCGGGGCACGAGGTGCTGATCACCCTGACGGGGCTACCCGACCCGGTCGAGCCGCGCGACATCGATACCGCCCTCGCGGTCCATATCGCGCGCCTGCCGGGCGCGATGGGGGTCTGGCTGCCCCGGACGAGCCCGGTCTTCGGCGATCGGGAACTGCTGCGCCACCTGGTGGCGGTGTTGGGCGACACGGGCCACGGGCTGGTGGCGCCGCTCAGCGGGCTCGACGCGGTGGGGCAGGAGGCGCGGGCGATCGGTCTGCCCGCGATTTCGGTGGGCCGGGTCCTTGGCGGGTCCGGAGAGGGTGAGGACGCCCTGCGCAGAAGCCTCGACCAGGGGGCGTTGCGCGCCGGCGCGGACGGGCAGGCGGTCCTGCTGGGCGAGACCCGGGCCGAGACGCTGTCGGCCCTGCGCGACTGGAGCGCCGCGCAGGACCCGGATGCCTTGCGCCTTGCACCGATCTCCGCGCTTTTGCTGGCCCCGGGGTCCTAGCGGCGCCCAAGCCCGTTCGAACGGGCTTGCCCACGCGATTTGGAAATCGCGTCCCAAGCGCCTTGCAAGGCGCTTGTCCAAGGCGTTTCGAAACGCCTTGTCTGCGGGTTCACGAAATCCCGAGCCTCAGCCGTTCCGCCCGGCGGGCCCCGCGAACAACCCGGCCTGCTGCGCCGCCATCCGGATCGCCTTGGCCTTGTTCACCGTCTCCTGGAACTCCGCCTCCGGGTCGCTGTCATAGACCACGCCGCCCCCGGCCTGGATATAGAGCGTCTCGTCCTTGACCACCGCCGTGCGCAGGGCGATGCACATGTCCATGTCGCCATTGGCCGCGAAATACCCGCAGCCCCCGCCATAGACCCCGCGCTTTTCCGGCTCCAGCTCGTCGATGATCTCCATCGCCCGCACCTTGGGCGCGCCCGAGACCGTGCCCGCCGGCAACCCCGCCAGCAGCGCCGAGAGCGCGTCATGCTCCTCGCTCAGTTCGCCCACCACGTTCGACACGATATGCATCACGTGGGAATAACGCTCGATGATGAACTGTTCGGTCGGGCGCACGGTGCCGATCTTGGCGACCCGGCCCACATCGTTGCGCCCCAGGTCGAGCAGCATCAGGTGCTCGGCGCATTCCTTGGCATCTGCCAGCAGATCCGCCTCCAGCGCGTCATCCTCGGCCGGTGTCGCACCCCGTGGCCGGGTGCCCGCGATCGGCCGGATCGTCACCTCGCGGCCGAACACCCGCACCAGGATCTCGGGGCTGGCGCCCACGATCTGGAACCCGCCGAAGTTGAAATAGAACATGAAGGGCGAGGGGTTTGTTCGCCGCAAGCTGCGGTAAAGCGCGAAGGGCGGCAGGGGGAAGGCCTGGGACCAACGCTGGGACGGCACCACCTGGAAGATGTCCCCGGCGCGGATGTAGTCCTTGGCGCGCTCCACCGCGGCCAGGTAATCGGCATGGGCGAAGTTCGAGACCGGCTCTCCGAGCTCGGCCGCCTCGCCCAGATCGCGCCGTTCGGCCATGGCGGAGCGTTCCAGATCGCGCACCGCGTCCATCACCCGCTCCGCCGCCTGGGCATAAGCGGCCCGCGCCGATTGGCCGCCCCCCGCCGAACCGTTTGCCCAGACCGGCGAGACCACCGTGACCTCGCCCTTCACCCCGTCCAGAACCGCCACCACCGAGGGCCGCACCAGCACCGCGTCCGGCAGGCCCAGCGGGTCGGGGTTCACATTCGGCAGATGCTCCACCAACCGGATCATGTCATAGCCCAGATAGCCGAACAGCCCCGCCGCGATCGCGGGCAGCTCATCGGGCATCTCGATCCGGCTCTCGGCGATCAACGCGCGCAATGCGGCCAGCGGGTCGCCGGGGATGTCTTCGAACGCTTCCGCATCGAACCGGGCGGAGCGGTTGATCCGCGCACCGGTGCCGCGACACTCCCAGATCAGATCGGGCTTCAGCCCCACTACCGAGTAGCGCCCGCGCACCTCGCCGCCGGTGACGGATTCCAGCATGAAGCTGTCCTTGCGCGCGCCCGCCAGCTTCAGCATCAGCGACACGGGCGTGTCCAGATCCGCCGCCAGCCGGGTGTAGACCACCTGGTTCTCGCCGCGCCCATGGGCGGCCTCGAAGGCGTCGAAACTGGGGGTCAGGGCCATGGCGGGGTCTCTCGCGGGTCATCTGCCCGAAGGCGGGGCAGGCGGGCTCAGGGGAACTGGGCGTGAATGCCGTTGATCGTGCTCTGGTTGATGGTGATCCCGGCCTCCTGCTGGATCGCGGTGGCATAGGCGGTGAACACATCCTCGGCCAGGGTCTGGGAAATGCTCTGGTCCAGCACGTTGCGCAGGAACGCCGCATCCGGGTCCTCGGTATCCGGCGGCAGGATCGCGGTCAGCTGGGCCACGATCACCACGCCGTTGCCGGGCACGAGCGCCACGTCGCCTTCGGCCTCCAGCGCGAAGACATCGGTGACCAGTGCCGGGGGCGTGCCCTCGATGAAGGCCTCCCGGGTCAGGCCGGTCTCCACCTGCCGCTCCAGGCCCTGGTCGGCGAAGCTCTCGCCGCCGCGCAGGGCCTCGGCCACGCGCGCGGCCTCCGCGCTCAGCGCGTCTTGCAGGCGCTGCGCCTCCCAGCCCGCCACCACATCCTCCCGCACCTCGTCGAAGGGCAAAAGCCGGGGGGGCACGACCTCGTCGAGCCGCAGGGCAAAGACACCGCCGTCGTCGAGGGTCTCGATTTCGGGAAAATCGCCCTCGCTCAGGGTGTTGGCCAGGGCGCGCACTTCCGGATAGGCGGCGATGCCCTCGGTGGTGGTCGCCGTCAGCGACAGCTCGCCCAGCTCCGCCGGCGTGTCGGCGGCCAGCTCTTCGAGCGTGGCGCCCCCGGCCAGCAGATCATCAAGCGCCTCGATTTCGTCGGCCACGGCCCGGCGGGCGGCATCGCCCGCCAGCGCGGCGGTCAGCTCGTCGCGCGCCTCTTCGAAGGTGGTGACCTGGGCGGCCAGGGCCGCGTTGATCCGGAACAGGGCCGGGCCCAGGGCCGTGCGCACCGGCCCGACGATTCCGGTCTCCTGATCGCCGAAAACGACCTCTGCCACCGCGTCGTCGAGATCGTCGCGCGCCACCTCGCCGAGATCCACATCCTCCAGGCTCAGATCGCGCGCGGCCAGGAGCTCTTCGAAGCTCTGCGCGCCGCTGTCGAGGGCGGCCTTGGCCTCGGCGGCTTGCGCCTCGGTGCCGAAGACGACGCGATCCAACAGGCGGCGCTCGGGCTGGACATAGACCGACGCGGCCCGGTCATAGGCCGCGCGCAGATCCTCCTCGGAGGGCGAGACCTGGTCCTGCATCATCTCCGGGCTCAGCAGCACGTAGGTGATCTCGCGCGTCTCGGGCGCGGTGAAGGCCGCCGGGTTCGCGTCGTAGAACGCGCGCAGTTCCGCATCCGTTGGCATCGCCTGGGTCAGGGCCACCAGGTCCGGCGTGATCTCGGCCCAGGTGAAGTCCCGCCGCGCGGCGATGAAGTCATACAGCGTACCGGTATAGGCCTGCGGCGCGCGCAGCCCGCCGATCACCGCCGCCTGCAGCAGGTTGCGCGCGGCCTCGTTGCGCACGTCGGCCTCGAATTCCTCGGGGGAGAGGTTGTTTTGCTGCAGGGTGAACTCGTACGCCTCCCGGTCGAAGCCGCCGCCGATCCCGGAAAAGGCGGGGATCGTCTGGATCTGCTCGGCCACGCGCATATCCCCCACGCTGACGCCCAGCTTCGCCGCCTCGTTGTCGATGGCCGCCGTGTTGACCAGCTGTGCCAGCACCTGCCGGTCGAGCCCCAGCTCCCGCGCCTCGGCCATGGAGACCGCGCGCCCGCGCTGCTGACCGGCGGCGCGCAGCTGGGTCTGCAAGGCCCGGGCGTACTCATCCACGGTGATGTCGGTGTCGCCCACCGAGCCCACGCGCGCGTTCGAGCCGCCGAAGCTGGAAATGCCGAACCCCGCCAGCGCCACGATCAGCAGGCCCAGCAGGATGAACATGAAGAAGTTGGAGGTTTTACCCTTCATCGCAGTCGTCGCTCCCCGATCCCGCCCCGCGCCGGTGTGGCGGTGCCCGTTGTCAGGCGTCTGTTTAGGCGCTTGCGGCAGGGGCGGCAAGCGGATGCGCGCGTCGCTTGGCGCAGTTTTGAACGTGGATCGGGGCAGGGAGGGGCGCGGCCCCCCGGACCCAAGGGATATTCCGGGACTTGATCGCGGGGGCTCAGGACGGGGCGTAGGTGGTCAGCCGGTCGGCGAGGGCGGCGATGCCGTCCGCGTCGATATTGGCGAAGGCAAAGCGCATCTCGCGACCTCCCCGCGCGGCGCCTTGGGGCGCGAACATGGTGCCGGGCAGGGCGAGCACCCCGATCTCGGACACCATCCGCTCCGCCAGCGCGTCCGAAGGGATCCCGAGCCGGTGGCGCGCATAGCCGAAATAGGCGCCGCAGCCCAGAAGCTCCCAGTCGCGCAGACCCTGGAACGCCGCCTCCATCGCCGCGCGGCGGGCCAGGATCTCGGCCCGTTCCCCGGCCAGCCAGTCCGACAGGTGCCGCAGCCCCCAGAGGGCCGCGCGCTGGCCCAGTTGCGGCGCGCAGATCTGCACCGTGTCGAGGAATTTCTCCACCTGCGCCAGGCGGTCGGGCGCACAGGCCACCGCCCCCACCCGGTGCCCGGTCAGCCGGTAGGCCTTGGAAAAGGAATAGAGCGAGATCACGGTCTCGTCCCAATCGGGATCGGCGAGCAGGCCGTGGGGCGCACCCGCGCGGCTGTCGAAATCGCGGTAGGTCTCGTCGAGGATCAGCGCGAGGCCCCGCCTGCGCGCGAGATCGCGAAAGGCCGCGAGCAGGTCGGCAGGATACTCCACGCCGCCGGGGTTGTTGGGGCTGACCAGCACGATCGCGCGGGTGCGCGCGTCGATCAGGGCGGCGGCGGCCTCCGGGTCCGGCAGCAGGCTGTCGCCGGTGTCGAGCGCGCGGGCCGCGACCCCGGACATTTGCAGCCACATCTGGTGGTTGAAATACCACGGCACCGGCAGAATCACGTTATCGCCGGGGCCGGCGAGGGTGGCGATCACCGCTGCGAAGGCCTGGTTGCAGCCCGAGGTGATCGCGATCTGCCCCTCGGCCACGGTGCCGCCATAGCGCGCGGTCATCTGTGCGGCCAGTTCGGCGCGCAGCTCCGGCAGACCGAGCACGGGACCATAAAGATGCGTGCCCGGATCCTCCTCCAGTGCCGCCGCCATCGCCGCGCGCAGGGCCGGGGGCGGCGGGGCCACCGGGGCGGCCTGGCTCACATTCAGCAGCTCCAGCCCCGCGGGCAGGCGCGCCGCGGCGAGCCAGCGCCGCGCCTCCATCACCGGCGGGGCCGGGGTGGCCGCCATGGCCGGGGCGAGGCGGAGCGTCATCTCAGGTCCCCCGGTAGGGTTCCACGTATTGCAGCGCCATGTCCCAGGGAAAGAAGATCCAGGTGTCTTGGCTCACCCCGGTGATGAAGGTGTTGACCATGGGCTCGCCCTTGGGCTTGGCATAGACGGTGGCGAAATGGGCGTTGGGATACATCTGGCGCACCACCTCCAGCGTCCGGCCGCTATCCACCAGATCGTCGATCACCAGAACCCCGGTCCCGTCGCCCATCAGCTCCGCATCCGGGGCGTTGAGCACCACGGTCTCGCCCTGGGTCTGGTGGTGATAGGACTGCACCGAAATCGTCGCCACCTGCCGGATGTCCAACTCGCGCGCCACGATCATCGCCGGGGCCATCCCGCCCCGGGTGATCGCCAGGATCATCCGCCAGGACCCGTCCGGCCCCGGCCCGCGCTTGTCCAGCCGCCAGGCCAGCGCGCGGCTGTCCCGGTGGATCTGGTCCCAGCTGACGTGGAAGCCTTTTTCATGCGGCAGTTGATCGGTCATGTCCGTCCCTCATCCGGTTTGGCGGTGTTTGTAATCCAGCCCGTTGCCGGTGACCAGAACCCTCAACTCAGCGCGATCCGCGCCCCCACCAGGGCCAGCGCGCCGCCCAGGACCCGGTCGATCCAGGTCTTGGCGCGCATATAGACCGCCCGTGGTCCGGGCAGCGAGAAGAGCCGCGCCACCACCACGTACCACAGGCCTTCGACCAGCAGCACCAGCGCCAGCACCAGCGCGATCTCGCCCCCGGAGATGTCGGCGGGCAGGACGCCCACGAAAACCGCCCCGAAGAACACCGGCACCTTGGGGTTCGAAAGCTGCGTGAAGAGGCCCAGCCTGAATGTCGCCCAGCCCGTGCGCGGCACCGTCCCCGACGCCTCCGGCAGCGGGTCGGGCGCGTGGCGCCACATCATGAAGGCCACGAATAACAGGAAGGCGGCCCCCGCCAGCTTCATCGCAGTCAGCAGCACCGGCATCACCTGGAAAAGCGCCGCAAGCCCCAGCAGGGCCGCGCCCGCCCAAACCGTCGCGCCGACCCCGAAGGCCAGCGCCAGCAAGAGCCCCGCGCCCAGACCCTCCGCCGCGGCGGTTCGGGTGATCACCACGAAAGAGGGCCCCGGGCTGATCGCCGCCAGAAGGTGAATGAAGGCAATCGAGGCGAAGGCCGCGAGCGTCACGGGGCCCGCTCCGCCAGAAGCCGCAGGCCGAGCCCGCCCAGCACCACCGCGCAGACCCGGTCGAGCCAGGTCTTCGCCCCGACATAGGCGCGCCGCGCGCCGGGTCGGGCGAGCGCGGTGACCAGCAGGGCATAGACCGCGATCTCGACCGCCAGGTGGTTCAGGGTGATGAACGCCACCGCCCCGACGCCCAGGTCCGGCGGAAAGATCACCACGAGGACACCGGCCGAGAACAGCACCGATTTCGGGTTCAGCAGGTTGATCGCCGCACCGCGCCGGAACGCGCCTCGCGCTGACACCTGCGGCGCGTCCGCCAGGGGCGCGCGCGCCGACCGCCAGGTCGCCCGGGCGATATAGATCAGGTAGAGCGCGCCCGCGGTCTTCATCACCCCGTAAGCCGCGGGAAACAGGGTGAACAGCGCCTCCAGCCCCAAGAGCGCCGCAAGCGTCCAGAGCGCAGCCACGCAAGCCAGCCCGCAGCCGGTCCAGAGCGCCCGCACCCGCCCCGCCGAAAGTGCTGTATGCGTCAGCACCAGCAGCGCGGGACCGGGGCTCGCCATGGCCACCAGCAGAGCCACGTTGAACGCCAGGATCTGCGCGACGTCCACCCTACTTGCGGCCCGTCACCGCGTCGATATCGGGCGCATCCACCGCCTTCATGCCCACAACGTGGTAGCCCGCATCCACGTGATGCACCTCGCCCGTGACCGCGCTGGACAGGTCCGACAGCAGGTAGAGCGCGGATTTGCCGACCTCCTCCTGGGTCACCGTGCGGCGCAGGGGGGAGTTCAGCTCGTTCCATTTCATGATGTAGCGGAAATCCCCGATGCCCGAGGCGGCCAGGGTCTTGATCGTGCCCGCGCTGATCGCGTTGACGCGGATGTTCTTCTTGCCCAGATCCTCGGCCAGGTACTGCACCGAAGTCTCCAGCGCCGATTTGGCGATACCCATCACGTTGTAATGGGGCATGACCTTTTCGGCGCCGTAATAGGTCAGGGTCAGGCAGGCGCCACCATCGGTCATCAGCTTCTCTGCGCGCTGGCACACGGCGGTGAAGGAATAGACCGAGATATCCATGGTCATGCGGAAATTCTCGGCGCTGGTGTCGACATAGCGCCCGCGCAGCTCCGACTTGTCGGAAAACCCGATGGCATGGACGACGAAATCCATCTTACCCCAGGCCTCCGACAGCCCGTCGAATACCGCGTCCAGCGAGGCGGTGTCGGTTACGTCGCAATCGTAAAGCTGGGTGACGCCCAGCCGCTCCGCCAACGGCACGGCGCGCTTGCGGAATGCCTCGCCCTGGTAGGTCAACGCCAGCTCCGCGCCCTGTTCCGCAAGCGCTTGCGCAATGCCCCAGGCAATGGACTTGTCATTCGCCAATCCCATGATCAGCCCGCGTTTTCCGTGCATCAATCCCGTTGACATCTCTTTACCTTGTCCACTACCTGCAGTTCGGCACCGTGTAGGCCAAAGGGTTAACGCCTTCAAGAGAACAGGTGCCACAGTCCATCCATCGGAGGCAGTCCGCCATGGCAGAGAGATCCGGCAAATTCGCGGGCGACAACCCGTTCGACATCACCCGCGCGTGGTTGGCAGAGGCCGAGGCCTCCGAGCCGAACGATCCCAACGCGATGGCGCTGTCGACCGTGGACGCGGACGGGCTGCCCAATGTGCGCATGGTCCTGCTCAAGGAGATCGAAGACGACGCCTTCGTGTTCTACACCAATTACGGCTCCGCCAAGGCGGCCGAACTGGACCAGGCCGGCAAGGCCGCGGTCGTGTTTCACTGGAAATCCCTGCGCCGGCAGATCCGCGTGCGCGGCCATGTCAGCCGCGAGGACGGGCCGAAGGCGGATGCCTATTACAAGTCGCGCTCCCTCCAGAGCCGGATCGGCGCCTGGGCGTCGGAGCAATCCCGCCCCCTCGAAAGCCGCGCGGCACTGATGGCGCGTGTGGCGAAACTCGGTCTCGAAAAGGGGCTCAATCCGGACCGCCCTCCCTTTTGGGGGGGCTATCGCCTGCGTCCGGTGGAAATGGAATTCTGGGCGGATGGTGATTTTCGCCTGCACGACCGCTATCGGTGGACTCGTGCCGACGGGGAAAGCGATTGGAAAATCAGCCGCTTGAACCCTTGACGGTTAACAAACCATTAAGGTAAACCCGGCGACCTATCAACTTTTTGTTGCGCCCATCCAAAACACATGTGACCATTAAGACCTTGGTTACAAGACCTGTCACTCACTCATGATTACCCCGGATTACCGCCCGTGCAAAAGCCGATAACCAGTAGTCCCCTTGTCTATGGGACAGTCAAATGGTTCGATCCCAAGAAGGGGTTCGGCTTTGTCGTGGGCGAGGCCGATGGCCCCGATATCCTGCTGCATGCCAACGTATTGCGGAATTTCGGGCAGAGTTCGGTGGCCGATGGATCGCAGATCCAGATCCGCGTGCAGGAAACGCCGCGCGGCATCCAGGCGGTCGAAGTGGTCGCCATCACGCCCCCGGAAATGGATCTCGACGACGAAGGCCCGCTTGGTGCGCCGCAGAATTTCGACGACGTCCCCATGGTCCCCGGGCGCGTGAAATGGTTCGACAAGGTGAAGGGCTTCGGCTTTCTCAACGTGTTCGGCGCGGATGAGGATATCTTCGTACACATGGACGTGCTGCGGCGCTGCGGCTTTTCCGATTTGCAGGCCGGAGAGGCCGTGGCGGTCCGCATCGGCGAGAGCGAGCGGGGGCGCCTCGCCCTCGAGGTTCTGAGTTGGGACGCCGCGCAGAAAGTCGAATGATCCGACGCATGGTTCTGCGCGCACTGGTTCTGCCGCTGGTGCTGTGCCTGGCGGTTCTACCGCTTCACGCGGCTTGCGCCCCGGACCGGGTGGAACTGCAGGGCCCCTGGGGGCGCGCTGCCTTCGACATCGAACTGGCCGACACCGACGAGACCCGGGGCCGGGGGCTAATGTTCCGCGAAAGCCTGCCGCAACAGGCGGGCATGCTCTTCGTCTACGACCGTCCGCAGCCGGTGTCGTTCTGGATGCGCAACACGCTGATCCCCCTGGACATGATCTTCGCCGACCGCACCGGCATCGTCCGCAAGGTCCATCGCAACGCGGTTCCACTCGACGAGACTCCGATCTTCGGCGGCGACGAGGTGTTCGCCGTGCTGGAAATCAACGGCGGCATGACCCTGCGTCTGGGCATCTCCGAAGGTACGCTGATGCGGCACCCGGCCTTCGACCAGACCACCGCCGCGTGGCCTTGCGCCGATTGACTGCGGTTTGCGTCTTTGCAAACGCTGCGAACCTGTCTAAGGAAGCCCTCGTCGGGGCGTAGCGCAGCCTGGTAGCGCGACGGTTTTGGGTACCGTAGGTCGCAAGTTCGAATCTTGCCGTCCCGACCAACAGATCCTGCAAAGCCCCATGCGTCGCGATGATGTGCCCCATCGGTCAGCCGAGGCGCGCGGCGATCACTGTGGCATGCGCACGACGCTGCGATACAAGCCCGCGCCCGGTTCCGTAGAACACCCGCGACAGCCGTACTGGCGCCCGCCCGAGGTGCGATCACCTAGCGCTTGCGCCTCGCCGCCAGCGACAGCGCCACTACCGCGCCCAGCAGGAAGGGCAGCGCCGGTGCGATCGGAATCGCGGTGACCGGCGGCAACTCCGGCGTGCCGGGGGGCACCGGGTTCGGCCCCGGATCGTCCCCGAACGTGACGACCGGCGGAGGCGCCGGCGGAGGCGCTGCGCTGATCCAGGTGCTGTCACCGCCATCGTCACCACCGTCCTGCAGCAGCAGGATCGCCAACAGAACCGCAAGCGCGACCACGATCAGGGGGTCGACCGCGGGCAACACGGGGCCGGGCAAGCCGCCGTAATCCCCCGGCACGGGTGTCGAACTGGCCGCGCGCGCGCTCCACTTGCCGCCGTGATAGGCATCCTGGCTCACGCCGAGGAATGCGCCCTGATCATCATACCCGACGACGGCCGCGGGCGCAGGAGGGGTCATCGCGACAAGAGCCGCGACCGCCAGGGGGCGGACTGAGATTGGTGCCAAAACATGGCCTCACTGGTTACGTTACGAACGCCAGGCACCACACACAGGGCCTGGGATTGGGTCGGAATAGACTCGAATTAAGTTCAATTTAAGGCAATCCGCCGCGCCAATGTCACAAATGTGCCCCAGGCGCCGCCGGGCTCCTTTTCGCGCAGGCCCCGCCGCACGGGCGTGGCAGCGTCGGCCCCGGGAGCCCGTGGCGCCACCAGGTGCGAATCGTCCTGCCGCGCCGGTCAGGCCTCGCATGGCACAGATCTGGGCCGCCAAACCGCCCCGATTCCTTAACCTGTATGAAGAATGCGTTAATTTTCCGGATGTGTTCTCCAAGGGGCCCAACACCCCTCCGGCGCAAGCCCCCAAGCGAATCTGGGTTAATCCACCGTCAATAGTATTTTGACCCATTCGCGTCACAAAATGTAGTTGACCCTAAGCCCCCCTCTACGCCAGATTGTGTGGGCGGAGGAGACGAACACCACATATGGTGGTATCCTCAAGACAGACACAAGGTTCAGCACTTGACCCCGATGGCCGCGGCATCTCGGGGGCCGGACCCGGCTGGCTTGGTCTCCTCCGCACGAGATCACATCGGCACGGGCGGACCAACCGCATGGCCGGGAAACGAAAATGGCCAACATGGGGCAGACATGAAAATCGAACGCCATTTCACCAAAGATGGAACTGACGCTTACGCCGGGATCGAGTTCTCGATCACCGCGTCCGAAATTCGCAACCCCGATGGTACCGTGGTGTTCCGGCTCGACGAGGTCGAAGTGCCCAGCTCCTGGAGCCAGGTCGCCTCGGACGTGATCGCGCAGAAATACTTCCGCAAGGCCGGCGTTCCCGCCGCCCTGAAGCCCGTGCGCGAAAAGGGCGTGCCGGAATTCCTGTGGCGCTCGGTGGCAGACGAGGCCGCGCTCGCCAAGCTGCCCGCAGAGAAACGCTATGGCGGCGAAACCTCCGCCCGCCAGGTGTTCCGCCGTCTGGCAGGCGCCTGGGCCTATTGGGGCTGGAAGGGGGGCTATTTCTCCACCGAGGCCGATGCCCGCACCTATTTCGACGAGATGCAGCTGATGCTGGCGCGCCAGATGGCCGCGCCGAACAGCCCGCAATGGTTCAACACCGGCCTGCACTGGGCCTACGGCATCGACGGTCCCGCGCAGGGCCACTACTACGTGGATCACAAGTCCGGCAAACTGACCAAATCCACATCGTCCTACGAGCACCCGCAGCCCCATGCCTGCTTCATCCAGTCCGTCGCCGACGACCTGGTGAATGATGGCGGCATCATGGACCTGTGGGTCCGCGAGGCGCGGCTTTTCAAATACGGCTCCGGCACCGGCACGAATTTCTCCTCCCTTCGTGCCGAAGGAGAGGCTCTGTCAGGCGGGGGTAAGTCCTCCGGCCTGATGGGGTTCCTCAAGATCGGAGACCGGGCCGCAGGGGCCATCAAGTCCGGTGGCACCACACGCCGGGCAGCGAAGATGGTGATCTGCGACGCCGATCACCCCGATATCGAGGAATTCGTGAACTGGAAGGTGAAGGAGGAGCAGAAGGTCGCCTCCCTCGTCGCCGGCTCGAAAATGCACGAGGCCAAGCTGAACGAGATTTTCGCCGCGATCGGCGAATGGGACGGGCTGGGCGAGGACGCGGTGGACCCCACCAAGAACGCTGCGCTGAAATCCGCGATCCGGGCCGCCAAGAAGGTGCAGATCCCCGAGACCTACATCAAGCGGGTGCTGGATTACGCCAAGCAGGGCTATGCCTCCATCGAGTTTCCGACCTATGATACCGACTGGGATTCCGAGGCGTATAACTCGGTCTCCGGGCAGAACTCCAACAACTCCGTGCGCGTGACCGACGCCTTCCTGAAGGCCGTCAAAGACGACGCGGATTGGGAGCTGATCCGCCGCACCGACGGCAAGGTCGCCAAGACCATCAAGGCGCGCGAGCTGTGGGAAACCATCGGCCACGCGGCCTGGGCCTGCGCCGATCCCGGCATCCAGTTCCACGACACCGTCAACGACTGGCACACCTGCCCCGAGGATGGCGCGATCCGCGGCTCCAACCCGTGCTCGGAATACATGTTCCTTGACGATACCGCCTGCAACCTGGCGTCGATGAACCTGCTGACCTTCTACCGCGACGGCAAGTTCGACAGCGAAGGCTACATGCACGCGGCGCGGCTCTGGACCCTGACCCTGGAAATCTCGGTGCTCATGGCGCAGTTCCCGTCCAAGGAAATCGCGCAGCGCTCCTACGACTTCCGCACCCTCGGTCTCGGCTATGCCAATATCGGCGGGCTGCTGATGAACATGGGCTACGGCTATGACAGCGACGAAGGAAGGGCGCTCTGCGGGGCGCTGACCGCGATCATGACCGGGGTGAGCTATGCCACCTCCGCCGAGATCGCTGCAGAGGTCGGGCCGTTCCCGGGTTATGCCAAGAACGCCGATCACATGCTCCGCGTGATCCGCAACCACCGCAACGCGGCCTATGGCAAGACCGACGGCTACGAGGCGCTCGCGACGAAACCCGTCGCGCTGGACCATGCCAACTGCCCGGACCAGACGCTGGTGAAACTCGCCATGTCCTCCTGGGATGAGGCGCTGAAGCTGGGCGAGCAGCACGGGTATCGCAATGCGCAAGCCACGGTGATCGCACCCACGGGCACCATCGGTCTGGTAATGGATTGCGACACCACCGGCATCGAGCCGGACTTCGCCCTGGTGAAGTTCAAGAAGCTCGCGGGCGGCGGCTACTTCAAGATCATCAACCGCTCGGTCCCCGCGGCGCTGGACACGCTGGGCTACAGCTCGGCCCAGATCGAAGAGATCATCGCCTATGCGGTTGGCCACGGCACGCTCGGCAATGCGCCCGGCGTGAACCACACCGCCCTGATCGGCCACGGCTTCGGGCCTGAGCAGATCGAGAAGATCGAGGCGGCGCTGCCTTCGGCCTTCGACATCCGGTTCGTGTTCAACCAGTGGACCCTGGGCGAGGCGTTCTGCACCGAGGTGCTGGGCATTCCCGCGGCGAAACTGAACGATCCGACCTTCGACATGCTGCGGCACCTGGGTTTCGCGAAGAAAGACATCGATCTGGCCAACGATCATGTCTGCGGGACCATGACGCTGGAGGGCGCGCCCTTCCTGAAAGCCGAACACTACTCGGTCTTCGACTGCGCCAACCCCTGCGGCAAGCGCGGCAAGCGGTTCCTGTCGGTGGACAGCCACATTCACATGATGGCCGCGGCGCAGAGCTTCATCTCGGGCGCGATCTCGAAGACGATCAACATGCCCAACGATGCCACGATCGAGGATTGCCAGAAGGCCTATGAGCTGAGCTGGTCGCTGGGCACCAAGGCCAACGCGCTCTACCGCGACGGCTCCAAACTCAGCCAGCCGCTCGCTGCGGCCCTTGTGGAGGATGACGAGGAGGCCGCGGAGGTTCTGGAAACCGGCTCCACCATGGAAAAGGCCCAGGTCATCGCCGAGAAGATCGTCGAGAAGGTGGTCATCAAGGAGGTCATCAAGGCCCACCGCGAAAAGCTGCCCGAGCGGCGCAAGGGTTATACCCAGAAGGCCATCGTGGGCGGACACAAGGTTTATCTGCGCACGGGCGAGTATGCCGACGGCAACCTCGGCGAGATCTTCATCGACATGCACAAGGAAGGCGCGGGCTTCCGGGCGATGATGAACAACTTCGCCATCGCGGTCTCGGTCGGCCTGCAATACGGCGTGCCGCTGGAGGAGTTCGTGGATGCCTTCACCTTCACCAAGTTCGAGCCCGCGGGCATGGTGCAGGGCAATGACAGCATCAAGAACGCCACCTCGATCCTGGATTACATCTTCCGCGAGCTGGCGGTGAGCTATCTCGACCGCACGGATCTGGCCCATGTGGCGCCCCAGGGCGCGACCTTCGACGATATCGGCCGGGGCGAGGAAGAGGGGGTCTCCAACGTCAAGGAGATGTCCGACAGTGCGGCCAGCAAGTCGCTGGAGGTGCTCAAGCAGATCAGCTCGACCGGGTATCTGCGCAAGCGGATGCCGCAGGAGTTGGTGGTGCTGCAGGGCGGGGGCAAGCCGGTGACGGCGGAGATCCCGGTCGTCGGCACGATCGGTGGCGGCGAGGTGGCGACGATGACCGCGCTTCGCAGCGAAACGACCGTGGCCACGACGACGTCGATCGACCCGCGCGCCAAGGCCAAGATGCAGGGCTACGAGGGCGAGGCCTGCGGCGAGTGCGGCAACTACACGCTGGTGCGCAACGGCACCTGCATGAAGTGCAACACCTGCGGGGGTACGTCGGGATGCAGCTAGAGATCCAAGCACCGGATGGAGCGACTGCTTCGATGCAACTCGCGGAAGGGAGGGTTACTGTTCCGCTCGACTTCATCGCTTCACACGCTCGGCACGGAGGACTTACCTACCGAGTTCCGCAAGGGTGGGTGGTTTCAGAAATACTTCACTCTCAGCAGCTGCAGGGTTTTCATGGCAATACGCCGATGCCGTTAGTTGGAAAAAGAATACCACGTGTTCTCGAACTCAAGCGGAAAGGCACCTCGGGCTGTAGCTGAGGGGATCGGCCCGCAACGGGCCAATTTCCTTGAGCAAGGAAATTGCCAAGAGCCTTGCTTAAGGCTCTTGGGAGCGGGACCGGGAAGGTCGCGCCGAAAAGATCAACCGGGCGGGGCCCGCGTGATTTCTGCGAAACACGCATCCCCCCGCTCGGTGCCCCTCGAAGGAGGGACACCGTGGATCCGGGGCGGGTGCGCTCGCCCTAGACGCAGATCAGGCCGCAGGCAGAAAACTCGGGCGGTATAATCACGAGCCTGATCAGCGAAACTCCACAGGCGGCCTTCGGGCCGCCTTTTTCTTTGGGTGCCGCACGTTGGGAGCGAAAGTTAACGCCCAACTCGAAGAAGCGATTTTTGCGCCGACAAATTTTTTCGGAAGTTTGCGGGGGATCAAGGGCTTCCAGAGATTTGTTTCGCGTGCGAAACATTCTGTTTCTTGAATATGAGGCGAAAGGTTAACGGGACTGCCCGGCGGGTTCGGGCAGCAGGGTCTGCGCGCTGGTGCCCGCGCCGAGCGCGCAGCGTTTGCGCAGCCGGGCGCGGGCCCGGGCGAGGCGCGACAGGACCGTCCCGGGCGGGATGCCCGCGCGTCGGGCGACCTCTTCGGGGGTGCGGCCCTCGATCACCACCTCCATGAGGACCCGGCGCTGGTCCTCCGGCAGGGCGGCGATGGCCTCCATCACCTCCGCAAAGGCGACCCGTCGCTCGCCGGTGTCGGCGGTCGCACTGGCCCAGTCGGTTTCCTCCAGCGGTTCGCTGGCCGGCTGGCGGCCCCGGCGGCGGAGCCCGTTGCGCAGGGTGGCGCGGGCATAGGCGGGCAGGGCGGTGATCTCGGCCCCGGCGCGTTGCCGGGTCCAGACTTGCAGCAGGGCTTCCTGCACCAGGTCTTCGGCCTCGGCGCGGGATCCTGTCAGCGCGCGGGCGGCGCGGGTGAGGCCGGGGATCAGGGCCACGAGGGCGGCCTCCCGGGCGTCGGTTGGCGGGGGCATGCGTGTCATGGCGCGACCCTGCGCCCGCTCCGGCCCCCGGACAATAAGAGGAAAGCTGCCGAGCAGGTTTGCGCCGGGGGATATCGGCGGCGGTTTGCGCGCGGCGGGTGCCGGAATGGGCGGGTCCGCGCCCGTTCGGGCCGGGGCGCGGCGGGGCGGGATGGAAAGGGGTGCAATTGGCTCTTGGTGAGGGAAGGCGGCGGAAGTCGCCCCTTCGCATGTCAACTCAAGGAGACCAAAGAAATGAAAACCACGATCCTGAGCAGTGTCGCGGCAATGGCCCTGGTGGCGTCGGCCACGGCGATGAGCGCCAACACCGAGATGGATGCGGATGGCGACGGGGTGTACTCCTTTGCCGAACTGCTGGTGGGCAATCCGACCCTGACGGAGGAAGCCTATACCACCATGGATGCGAATGCCGACGGGGCGGTGGACCCTGATGAGCTGGCCGCGGCGCAGGAAGCCGGGCTTTATCCGGCCGGCGGCTGACCGCGACTGCCACGCATAGCGGGACGGTGACCGGGGTCTGGGCGTGCTCAGGTCTCGGCGCCGAGTGCCACGAGCCGCGCCCTCAGGGGCGCGGCTTTTTGCGATCCGGTTTCCAGGGCGTGAACATAGGCGTGGGTCAGAAACAGCCGCGCCTCGGCGGGGCGCAGGGCGGCGGCTTGCTCGTAGAGGTCGATCAGCGCGCGCGCGTCGTTCTGGGCAAGGGCTGCGCGCAAGGCCGCGGCAAGGGCGGGCTCACTCGGCCGCACGGGACGTCTCGGACAGCGCGGCGGCGGCCCAGGCGTGGAAGCACCGGGTCGGCCCGTCCATGACCGGGGAGAAGGTGCCGCCGTCGAACCCGCGCGCAGCGCGGCCGCTCTGCATCCCCTCGACCACGAAGACGTCCTCTTCGAACACGGTTTTCCACTGGGCGGCATTGGCGGCGCGGGCGGCCGGGTCGGTGTCGGGCGCGGCATAGTAGAGGTGCACATGCTCCCGGGTGCGGGTCGGACCATCGGGGTGGAGCAGGATGGCGAAGGCGTGATCCCGGTGCGCGCCGAGCAGAACGTTGGGATAGAGCGCCACGTATTCCGCCCCGGTGTCCCACATGGCAGGCAGGCCGGTAAAATCCGGGAAGGCCGGGGTGCCGTCGGGGCGGCGGGGCCGTTGGTAGACCTCGGTCCCCTGGCCGGAGAAAGCGCCGGGGGTCTCGATGTTGTAGTGGTCTTCGAGCCGCGAGATCTCGTTCAGGCCGGGGTGAACCCAGGGCAGATGATAGCTTTCGCAATAGTTTTCCACCGCGAGTTTCCAGTTGCATCGCACGGTCAGGGTGAAGCGGCTGTCTGCTCCGCCATGGTGCAGGGGCTGGTCCAGGGCGGCCCAGCGGGCGATGAGGTCGGCATTGGCCTCGGCGAAGGGCGGGGCGGTGCCCGACAGGTTCACAAAGACCACATCGCGCCAGACATGGGAGGGCACCTCGATCAGCCCGAGGGTGGCGCGGTCGATCCGGGCATGGGTGTTGCGGCCCGGCCCGCCCACATGGGGGGTGGTGACGAGGCGTCCATCGGTGGCGTAGCACCACGAATGATAGGGGCAGCGGATCGCGCCCTCGATCCGGCGGGGGGCGTCGACAAGGATCATGCCCCGGTGGCGGCAGACATTGTAGAACACGCGCACCTGGCCTGCGCGGTCGCGCAGCAGCAAGAGCGGCTCGCCGCAGAAGGTCAGGGGCAAGGCATCGCCGGGGGCGGGCACGTCCGAAGCCACTGCGAGCCCGGCCCACTGCGCGGCGAGCAGCGCGTGCTGCTCGGCCCTGTGCATGTCTGGGTCTGTGTAATGAGCGTTGGGCAGGCCGCGCGCCGGGGCGGCGGGAGGCTCTGGCATGGTCTCTGCGGCGGTGTCCGGCATGGGCCCCTCCCTGTGTCTGGCCGCAAGCCTAGGCGGGGGGAGGGGGCGGTATCGCGTGGGTTTTCGACGCGACTGGCCTCAGAGCGACATCCGGCGGGCGATGCCTACTCCGGCAGGGCCGCGCCGCGCGAGAGGGCCGCAACCCCGGTGCGGGCGATCTCCGTCAGGCCAAGCGGGCGCATCAGCTCACCGAAGGCGTCGATCTTGGCCGGGGTGCCGGTGATCTCGAACACGAAGCTCTGCAGGGTGCTGTCGACCACGTTGGCGCGAAAGATCTCGGCCAGGCGCAGGGCCTCGATCCGCTTGTCGCCGGTGCCCGCGACCTTGAAGAGGGCCAATTCGCGCTCGACGCTGGCGCCCTCGACGGTCAGGTCGTGGACTTCGTGGACAGGCACCATGCGCGCCAGCTGCGCCTTGATCTGCTCGATCACCTGGGGCGTGCCGGTGGTCACGATGGTGATGCGGGAGCGGTGACCTTCGTGGTCGATCTCGGCCACGGTGAGGCTCTCGATATTGTAGCCGCGCCCGGAGAAGAGCCCGATCACGCGGGCGAGCACGCCGGCCTCGTTGTCCACGACCACGGCCAGGGTGTGGGTTTCCTGGTGGTCCCCGAAATTGGAGCGCAGGTCATAGGCGGAGTGTTTCGAGGAGCCTTGTTCGATCTTCAGGGGCGACATCGGTTTCGTCTTTCGGTGTTGGGGGCGCGTGGGGCGCGGTGTCTCGGGGCGGGGCGGTCAGCAGGCCAGCCGCGCCTGGTAGCGGTCGATATTGGGAAACTTGAAGAGTTCGGTGATTGCGCAGTCGGTCTGGCTTTCCATGGCGCTGCGGGCGCCGCGGAGGATTGCCTCGCGGTCGCGGGTGCCGGTCGCGAGGCTGGTGGCCGTGGCCACCTCGCCGTCGATCAGCACCAGGAAGTCGGTGCCGTCCACCGTCACTTGCTGGGTGCGGGGGTCGGTGGCGATGTTCGCCGGGGCCGAAGTTGTGGCGGTGTCGCAGGCGGCGACCCCGAAAAGGGCCGCCACCGCCAGCGCCGGGCCGGTCCGCATCAGACCAGCACCGCGCCCTTGGCGCCGATCGCGCCCTGCGTGTCCGCCTCGCCCAGCAGCATCTCGTTATGCGGCGCGCCCGACGGGATCATCGGGAAGCAGTTCTCGTGTTTCTCCACGAGACAGTCGAAGATCACCGGGCCGTCATACTCCAGCATCTCCATGATCGCGTCGTCGAGATCCTTGGGGTCCTTGCAAAGGATGCCCTTGGCCCCGAAGGCCTCGGCCAGCTTGACGAAATCGGGCAGCGCATCGGACCACGAATGGCTGTAGCGCTCGCCGTGCAGCAACTCCTGCCACTGGCGGACCATGCCGAGGCGTTCGTTGTTCAGGATGAACTGCTTGACCGGCAGCATGTACTGGATCGCGGTGCCCATTTCCTGCATGTTCATCAGCCAGGATGCCTCGCCCGCCACGTTGATCACGAGCGCGTCCGGATGCGCGACCTGCACCCCGATGGAGGCCGGGAAGCCATAGCCCATGGTCCCGAGCCCGCCGGAGGTCATCCACCGGTTCGGCTCGTCGAAGCCGAGATACTGCGCGGCCCACATCTGGTGCTGGCCCACCTCGGTCGCGATGAAGCGCTTGGGGTGGTCCTTGGTCAGGGCCTCCAGCCGCTGCATGGCGTATTGCGGCTTGATCGTGGTCTCGGAGTTCTTGAAGTCCAGGCAGCGCACGGTGCGCCATTCCTCGATCTGGGTCCACCAGGCCTTCACCGCGGCCTTGTTGGTCTTGCGGCCGCGGGCCTTCCAGATGCGCAGGGCGTCTTCGAGCACATGGGCGATGTCGCCGATGATCGGCACATCGGTGCGGATCACCTTGTTGATCGAGGATGGATCAATGTCGATATGGATCTTCTTGGATTCGGGGGAGAAATCGGCCACGCGCCCGGTGATCCGGTCGTCGAAGCGCGCCCCGATATTGATCATCACGTCGCAGCCGTGCATGGCCAGGTTGGCCTCGTAGAGCCCGTGCATGCCCAGCATGCCGATCCAGTTCTCGCCCGAGGCCGGGTAGGCCCCGAGACCCATCAGGGTCGAGGTGATCGGAAAGCCGGTTTCGGCCACGAATTCGCGCAGCAGTTGGCTCGCCGCCGGGCCGGAATTGATCACGCCGCCGCCGGTGTAGAAAATCGGCCGCTCGGCGGTTTCCATCAGCTCGACCATGGCGGTGATCGCGGCCACGTCGCCCTTGACGCGGGGCTGGTAGTGGCGCGTGTCGGCCTTGGCGGGCGGGACATATGTGCCCGAGGCGAACTGCACGTCCTTGGGGATGTCCACCAGCACCGGGCCCGGGCGGCCCGAGGTCGCCACGTGGAAGGCCTGGTGGATGGTGTCGGCGAGCAGGTCGGTTTCCTTCACCAGCCAGTTATGCTTGGTGCAGGGGCGGGTGATGCCGACGGTATCGGCCTCCTGAAAGGCATCGTTGCCGATCATGAAGGTGGGCACCTGGCCCGAGAGCACGACCATGGGGATGCTGTCCATCAGCGCGTCGGTGATGCCGGTCACGGCGTTGGTGGCCCCGGGGCCCGACGTGACGAGCACCACGCCCGGCTTGCCGGTCGAGCGGGCATAGCCCTCGGCGGCGTGGGTCGCGGCCTGTTCGTGGCGCACGAGGATGTGCTTGATCTCGTTCTGCTGGAAAATCTCGTCATAGATCGGAAGAACCGCCCCGCCCGGATAGCCGAATACCGTGTCCACACCCTGATCCTTCAGGGCCTGAACCACCATCTGTGCGCCGGTCATCTGCGTGCTCATCGTGTCATCCTTTGCTTCACGCGGGCCGTTGTGTCGGCCATGGGTCTCTGTCTCGGGTCGTTGCGGTTGGGCATAAAAAAACCCCCGGTCGTTTTCGGGGGCGCACGGGGGATCGGAAGGGTGTCCGTTACCGGCCCATGCGCCTGTTTTCTACGAGTACGACAATACGGGGCATTTATGCTGTTCCTCTCGGTTCGTGCGCGGGACATTAGGGGGGGGATCGGGGGGCGTCAACCGACAAAGGGCCAAGAAAGTGACCTGAGCGGGGCGCTGTGCGGCGTTTTGTTGCGTGCGGGGCGGCTCCGGCGAAAGATCTTCCGCCGGGAGCGCAGTTTCTGGCGTCAGGCGCGGCGGCGTGCGCGCGCGAGCCCGAGACCGCCCAGCCCCAGAAGCAACAGCGGCAGCGCCGCGGGCAGGGGGATCGGCGCGGGCGTGTCGAGGCCGAAGCGGACCTCGGTAATGAAGCGGGCCAGTGTTGGAGCGGCCGGCGCGCTGTAGTCGAGAACCACCCGGTCGAAGGCCGTCATCGTGCCGAATCCGATGAACTGGTCCGACAGGTCATTTCCGTTCGAGGTCACGGTCACGCTGCCGAGCAGGGTTGCGCCGGAATAGGCTTCGAGCACGACGTCGAAAATCGCTGAGGCTCCAACACTGCCCACCTGATCGTTGCCGAAGGTCATGCCGACCTCGAAGGCGTTTAGTCCTATGAACTCCAAGGGAGCAGCGCCCGGATCGCTTCTGACGCCCTCTTCCGAGGAACCGATGCCAAAGTTTGTCGCCACTGCGGTATTTGCAGAGAAATCCGGGGAAGTGTCGATGTCGAACCCGGTGGCGCCAATGGTCGTGAGCGAGGCGAAGTCACTGTAATCGGAATAGGGGGTGACGGCGGCGAAGGCCGGGGCCGCGAGGCCGAGGGTCAGCGCCGTGGCGCAAATACGAAACGACATGGTAGGCAACTCCAAAATTAATATGAGTTAACAGTGCCACTTTTCGCGCGCTTCTGGCAAGCGCGGTCCTGAAGGGGGCGAAAATGACGGATTTTCGGGTTCAATAGCCCGCAATTGTCGCCAAATGCAGAAGAATGTCGTGAAATCGGCCGGACCTGCTTGCGGCCCGCGATATGGGCGTGCATCCTGTCGGGCAAAATCGCCCCGGTTGTCATGGAGTCCTCACCGCCGTGAGCCCGGAGCGGCCCCCGCGGGTGCGACGGGCCGGGCATTGAAAACCGTCCGTGCGCCGCCCACCTTAGAAAACCTGACCAGGAGACGCCCATGGTTGCCGACCGGGACCCGGGCCGTCTGCCCAACACAAGGACCGAGCATGTCTGAGACACTCAACCAGTATTACCCTGTGCTGCCGCTGCGCGATATCGTGGTCTTCCCCCACATGATCGTCCCGCTCTTCGTGGGGCGCGAGAAATCCGTGCGTGCGCTTGAAGAGGTGATGAAGGACGACAAGCAGATCCTGCTGTCGAGCCAGATCGACCCGGCGGTGGACGATCCCACGCCGGAAGGGATTTTTGCCTATGGCGTTGTGGCGAATGTGCTGCAACTGCTCAAGCTGCCCGACGGGACCGTGAAGGTCCTCGTGGAAGGGCGCCAGCGCGTGGCGATCACGGAATACACCGACAACGAGGACTTCTTCGAAGCCCATGCCGAGCTTCTGGAGGAAGAGGCGGGCGACCCGGACACGCTGCGCGCGCTGGTGGGGTCGGTGAGCGCCGAGTTCGAGCGCTATGCCAAGATCAAGAAGAACGTCCCCGAAGAGGCGCTGGCGGCGGTCGCCGAAAGCACCGAGCCCGCCAAGCTGGCCGACATGGTGTCCGGCCATCTCGGGATCGAGGTGGGTCGCAAGCAGGAGCTTCTGGAAACCCTGAGCGTCGCCGAGCGGCTGGAGAAGGTTTATGGCCTGATGCAGGGCGAGATGAGCGTTCTGCAGGTCGAGAAGAAGATCAAGTCCCGCGTGAAGTCCCAGATGGAGCGCACCCAGCGCGAATACTACCTGAATGAGCAGATGAAGGCCATTCAGAAGGAGCTGGGCGATGGCGAGGACGGGGCCAACGAGGTCGCCGAGCTTGAAAACCGCATCGCCGAGACCAAGCTGAGCAAGGAGGCCCGCGAGAAGGCCGAGGGTGAGATCAAGAAGCTCAAGAACATGAGCCCGATGAGCGCCGAGGCCACGGTTGTGCGCAACTATCTCGACTGGATGCTGTCGATCCCGTGGGGGACGAAATCCCGCGTGAAGAAGGATCTGGGCCGTGCGCAGAAGATCCTCGATACCGATCATTACGGGCTGGAGAAGGTCAAGGAGCGGATCGTCGAGTACCTGGCGGTGCAGCAACGCTCGAAGAAGCTCAAGGGGCCGATCCTGTGCCTCGTGGGCCCGCCGGGCGTGGGCAAGACCTCGCTGGGCAAATCCGTGGCCAAGGCGACGGGGCGCGAGTTCATCCGGATCTCTCTGGGTGGGGTGCGCGACGAGTCGGAGATCCGCGGGCACCGGCGGACCTATATCGGGTCGATGCCGGGCAAGATCATCCAGGCGCTGAAGAAGGCCAAGACCACCAATCCGCTCATCCTGCTCGATGAAATCGACAAGATGGGGCAGGATTTCCGGGGCGATCCCGCGTCCGCGATGCTGGAGGTTCTCGACCCCGAGCAGAACGGGACCTTCGTGGATCACTACCTGGAGGTGGAGTATGACCTCTCGAACGTGATGTTCCTGACCACGGCGAACTCCTACAACATGCCGGGGCCCCTTCTGGACCGGATGGAGATCATTCCGCTGGCTGGCTATACCGAGGACGAGAAGGCCGAGATCGCCAAGCAGCACCTGATTTCCAAGCAGGTGAAGAACCACGGCCTGAAGAGGGACGAGTTCTCGCTGACGGATGAGGCGTTGCAGGAGATCATTCGCCGGTACACCCGCGAGGCGGGGGTTCGGAACCTGGAGCGTGAGATCGCCAAGCTGGCCCGGAAGGCCGTGACCAAGATCGTCAGGAAAGAGGCGGACAAGGTCGAGGTGACCGCGGAGAGCCTGGAGGACATGCTGGGCGTCAAGCGGTTCAAATACGGGCTGGCCGAGGAAGAGGACCAGATCGGGGTCGTGACCGGCCTTGCCTGGACCTCTGTCGGGGGCGATCTGCTGAGCATCGAGGCGCTGCGCCTGCCGGGCAAGGGTCGGATGAAGACCACCGGCAAGCTGGGCGACGTGATGAAGGAATCGATCGACGCCGCGGCGTCCTTCGTGCGCTCCATCAGTCCTCAGATCGGGGTGAAGCCGCCGCGTTTCGACAAGTGGGACATCCACGTCCACGTGCCCGAGGGGGCGACCCCGAAGGACGGGCCGAGCGCGGGCATCGCCATGGTGACCTCGATCGTGTCGGTTCTGACGCAGATTCCGGTGAAGCGCGATATCGCCATGACCGGCGAGGTGACGCTGCGCGGCAACGTGTTGCCCATCGGCGGGCTGAAGGAGAAGCTGCTTGCCGCCCTGCGCGGAGGGATCACCACCGTGCTGATCCCGGCGGAGAACGAGAAGGACCTGCCGGAGATCCCGGACAATGTGAAAGAGGGGTTGACCATCATCCCCGTCAGCCACGTGTCCGAGGTGCTCAAGGTGGCGCTGGTCTCGGAGCCGGAGCCCATCGAATGGGACGAGGAGGCCGAGGAGGCCGCCGCCGCCCAGAAGGCGATGGCCGAGAAGGAAGGGCAGGGCGCGGTGGCGCACTGAGCCTTGCGCGGTATTTGAACAGAAAACGCCCCCCGGGAAACCGGGGGGCGTTTTGTCGTGCGGTGCGCTTGGGTGCGTCAGTACCCCTGGCGCAGCTCGATCACGGTGCCATCGGCACGCTGGATCCGGCGGGCATAGACCTCGTTCGAGAACAGGTCGTCGTCGACCCAGCCCCAGACGGTGACAGTCTCGCCCTCGGCGGCGGGCACGAAATTCGGCCCCACATAGACCGGGACGCGTCCGGTGGCGTCGGCGAGGATGAATTCATCCTCGTCGGTGATGCGGGCAACGTCGCCGGTCATCATGACCATGGTGCCACGCTTCAGCTCGGCGATGGGGGTGACGGTTTCGGACAGGGCGAGGGTCGGTGCGGCGACGAGGGCCAGCGCCGTCGCGGCGGCGAAAAGAAACTGTTTCATGTGTGAGCGCAACTCCTGTGGCAGGGGGCCGATGCAGATATGGGGGCCGCGGGGGCGGATCCAAACGGCTTGGCGGCGGTTTGCGGGGGTTGCGGGGGCGAACCGCCGGATCGGGGGCGGATTTCTTCTTGAACCCGGCGCACGGCTTGGCTATCTGCACTCGCACGGGTGATTAGCTCAGTGGTAGAGCGCTTCGTTCACATCGAAGATGTCAGGAGTTCGAATCTCTTATCACCCACCATACCCCCCCTTGGTGTGAGCCGGATGGCATGGCGCGCGAGAGCCGCGACAGCGTCTTCTTGACCGCGTTTGCGGCGCGGCGCAGGGTGCAGCCATGACGTTCGAGACCCGCATGACCCGCCTGCCGCTTCCCTTCGATCCAGAGCGGGGGGCGGCGGCGGTCGCGGCCCATTGCCCCGAGGCCACGGGGACCTTGCGCGATGCGTTGGTGGGGATGGCGGGGTCGAGCCCCTATCTCGAAGGGTTGCTGGCCAAGGAGGCCGCCTGGTTTGCCGCCGCGCTGGAGGATCCCGAGGCGGCGTTTGCGCAGATCCTCGCTGAGGTGCCGGAGATTGCGCCGGACCAGATCAAGCCGGGGTTGCGGGTGGCCAAGCGGCGTGTCGCGCTGCTGGCGGGGTTTGCCGATCTTGCCGGGGTCTGGCCGCTGGAGGCGGTGACGGAGAACCTGACGCTGTTTGCCGATGCGACCATGGGCGCGGCCCTGCGCGCGGCCCTCGCGCCCGAGTTGCGCCGGGGCAAGGTGCCGGGCCAGGGCGAGGCCGACCTGCCGGAGGCGGCGGGGATGGTGATGCTCGCCATGGGGAAGATGGGGGCGTTCGAGCTCAACTATTCCAGCGATATCGACCTGATCTGTCTCTTCGACCAGGACCGGTTCGCGCCGGACGCGTTCGGCGAGGCGCGGGCGGCCTTCGTGCGGGCGACGCGCCGGGCGGTGGGGATCATGTCGGACCCGACGGGCGATGGCTATGTCTTCCGCACGGATCTGCGATTGCGGCCGGACCCGTCGGTCACGCCGGTCTGCATCGCCATGGAAGCCGCCGAGCGGTACTACGAATCCCTCGGCCGCACCTGGGAGCGCGCGGCGCATATCAAGGCGCGACCGGCGGTGGGCGATCTGGAGGCGGGGGCGGGGTATCTGGCCCGGCTGACCCCGTTCATCTGGCGCAAGCACCTGGATTTCGCCGCCATCGAGGATGCCCATGACATGCGGCTGCGCATCCGGGCGCATAAGGGGCTGCATGGGCCGGTGTCCCTGCCGGGGCATGACATGAAGCTGGGCAAGGGCGGCATCCGGGATATCGAGTTTTTCACCCAGACCCGGCAGATCATTTCGGGCGGGCGGGACCCGGACCTGCGGGTGCGCGGCACGGTGGCGGGGTTGGCGGTTCTGGCCGAGAAGGGCTGGGTGCGGCCCGAGGATGCCGCGGTGCTGAGCGATCATTACCGGGCCCACCGGGAGGTGGAGCACCGGGTGCAGATGATCGCCGATGCCCAGACCCATGCCCTGCCGAAGGACGATGACGGGTTCCGGCGTCTGGCCTGCCTGACGGGGGAGGCCGACGTGGCCGGCTGGCGGCGACAGCTCAAGGACCGGCTGGCGGAGGTCGCGGCCCTGACCGAGCCGTTCTTTGCGCCCGAGCGGAGCGCGTCCAGCCCGCCGCCCGAGGCCGTGCCCGAGGGGGCCGCGGAGGTGATGGAGCGTTGGCGCAGCTACCCGGCGCTGCGCTCGACCCGGGCTCTGGAGATTTTCGGCCGGTTGCGCCCCGAGATCCTGTCCCGGCTCGGGCGGGCCGCGCGGCCCGATGAGGCGTTGCTGAACTTCGACAGCTTCATCAAGGGTTTGCCTGCGGGAGTTCAACTGTTCTCCCTGTTCGAGGCGAACCCGTCCCTGATCGACCTGATCGTGGATATCTGTGCCACGGCGCCCTTGCTGTCGCGCTACCTTGCGGCCAATTCCGGGGTCTTGGACGCGGTGATCGGGGGGCCGTTCTTTGCGGACTGGCCCGGTGAGGCGGCCCTCGCGGCGGAACTGGAGGCGCGGCTGGCGCCGCTGGACGATTACGAGCATCAACTCGATGCCGCGCGGCGCTGGCAAAAGGAATGGCATTTCCGCGTCGGTGTGCATCACCTGCGCGGCTTGGTCGATGCGCAGGTGGCGGCGGAGCAATACACCGACCTGGCCGAAACGGTGGTCTCGGTGCTGTGGCCCCGTGTCGCCGCGGAGTTGTCGCGCCGTCACGGGCCCCCGCCGGGACGCGGGGCGGTGTTCGTGGGGATGGGCTCGCTTGGGGCGCGGACGCTGACGGCGCAGTCGGACCTCGATGCGATCGTCGTCTATGACGGGGCGGGCGTGGAGGCGTCGGAGGGGCGGCGGCCGCTGGCGCCGGGGCCGTATTACGCCAAGCTGACCAAGGCGATGATCACGGCGCTGACCGCGCCCATGGCCGAGGGGCGGCTTTACGAGATCGACATGCGTCTGCGGCCGTCGGGGCGGCAGGGGCCGGTTGCGACCTCCTGGTCGGCCTTCCAGAGCTACCAGGAGAGCGATGCCTGGACCTGGGAGCATCTGGCCCTGACGCGGGCGCGCGTGATCGGCGGCGCGGGGCCGGAGTCCGGGGCCCTCGCCGAGGATCTGGAGGCGTTCCGCTGCGCCTTGCTGCGCAGCAAGGGGCCCGGGCGGCAGGCGGAGGTCGCCCGCGATGTGGCCGACATGCGCGCGCGGCTGGAAGCCGCAAAGCCCGCCGAGCGCCCGTTCGAGGCCAAGCAGGGCCCGGGGCGGTTGCAGGATATCGAGCTTCTGGGTCAGGCGGCGGCCTTGTTGTCGGGGGCCGAGTGCGCCGATACCCGGTTGCAGCTGGCCGCCGGGGTCGCGGCGGGATGCCTGGGCCCGGAGGAGGCGGCGGTGCTGACCGGGCAGCTTGCCCTGTTGCGGCAGGTGCAGACCTCGGTCCGGTTGCTGACCGACGGGGCGCTGGACCCCGACGCGGTGGGCGCGGGGGGGCAGGCCTTCCTGCTGCGCCAGACCGGGCGGGCGGACATGGAGACCCTGCGCGCGGACATGGCCGCGGGGGCGGACGCGGCCGCCGAGGTGATCGTGGCGGTGCTGACGCGCTGGCAGGGGTGAGCCTGCGGGGTTGCGCCGCGGCGCGGGGCGTCTATGTGCAGGGGAACTGGTATCGCATGGTGGCCCAATGACCTCTCCCCCTGATCTTGATCGTCTCGATCCGCGCAACCTGATTCGCGAGGCGTACCGCATCGAGGGGATCACGATCTGGGATTGCCGGTCGGTGTTTCTCGACTGGGCGCTGGGGGCGGAGAAGCCGGCCGATCCGCGCGACGAGGTCGCGGTGTTGCTGGCCCATTACGGGGCGGAGGCGCCGGACCACCCGATGACGGCCGTTCTGCGCGCCGCGATGGACGCGCCGCCCGAGCCTGCCCGGCGCGGCGGGCGCGCGGCCCGGGTCGGGCCGGTGCAGTAACGCTCTTGTGGCGCAGCGCTTGCGCCCCATATCAAGGTGATGTTGAAACTCACACCTCTTCTCTTGGCGCTGGCCTGGGGGCTCGGGCTCTACTGGATCGGCGCGAAACGCACCGCGCGGGAGTTGGACAAGCGCTCCACCGAGTTGCGCGACCGCGAGTTGGGCCGGTTGACCGACCGGATGGCCAAGGCGCTGGATCTCGAGCAGATCAAGGTCAACATCTACGAAGTGGATCCGGTGAACGGGCTGGCGGCACCCGATGGGCGGATCTTCATCACCCGGGGGTTTTTCCGCAAGTACCAGACCGGGGAGGTGACGGCGGCCGAGATGGCCTCGGTCATCGCCCACGAGCTGGGCCATGTGGCACTGGGGCATTCCAGGCGGCGGATGATCGATTTTTCCGGCCAGAACGCGATCCGCGTGGCGCTGGCCACGGTGCTGGGGCGGTTCATCCCGTTCGTCGGCGTGGCGATCGCGAACATGCTGGTGAGCCTTCTGGCGGCGCGGCTGTCGCGGGGCGACGAGTACGAGGCGGATGCCTATGCCTCGGCCCTGCTGGTGAAGGCCGGGATCGGGACGGAGCCGCAGAAGACCCTGTTTCGCAAGCTCGAGGGGTTGACCACCGGGGCCGGGCGGGCGCAGGCGCCGGCCTGGCTGATGAGCCATCCCAAGACCGAGGAGCGGATCAAGGCGATCGAGGCGCTGGAGAAGCGCTGGGTCGTGCCGGGCTGACGTCGATTTGTCGGGTTGAGGTGTCGCGCCGTGCTGCGCAGGTCGAGCCGAGAGGTGTTGCGCCGTGCTGCACATGTCGAGCCGAGAGGTTTTGCGCCGTGCTGCGCACGTCGCCGGGGGCCGGACTTGCGGTCCGGCGGCCTGCGGCGCGGATATTTGAAGACTTGAGGGAGGCAGGACGTGGTCGTCGGCGGGTCAGCCGGGAAAGAGCGCCTTGCCGAGCCGGGGCAGGCGGGCGCGTTTGAGCACGCTGCGCGGTGTTACGCCAAGGACATCGGCGGCGCGCTGGACCTGTGGCAAGAGCAGCGCATCGGTGCCCGGTGCGGCGCGCAGGTGGCACAGGAAGCTGTCGGGCTCGTACCGCAACAACCCGTGACGGGTCAGCGTGCGGGTCGGAAAATCCTTGAGGTTGGCGGTCAGCAGCGCGTCGGCCTTCCCGTGCAGGGCGGCGGCGAGGACGTGGCGATCATCGGCGTCGGGCAGGCTGAGGGTGTCGGTGAGGGTGTTTGGGGGCGTGATCTCGGCGTCCGGGAAAGCGGTGCGCAGGATGGCGATCTCGCCCGCCACCAGGGCGGCCTCGTCGGGGCCGGAGCGCGCGGCGGCGTGGGACCACTCTGCGAGGATGCGCGGGGACCAGAGGGGCGTGAAGAGACTTGCGCGGGCGCAGCTCAGCAGCAACGCGCGCAGCAGGGTCGGGTAGAGCACGCAGGCATCGAGCAGCACCCGCTCGGTCATGGCAGCAGGCGGAGCATCAGCGTCTTGAGATAGCCGGTCTCGCCCAGCTGTGGATGCAGCGGGTGGTCGGGACCTGCGCCGCCGGTATAGACGATCTGGCTTGCTCGGCCCGCGCGCCCGACGCCGCGCAGGCAGGCGGCGCGGAATTTCGCAAGCTCGGCCGCGTGGGAGCAGGAGCATAACATCAGCGCGCCGCCCGGTGCGACAAGCGGAGCCGCGAGGCGCGCGACACGCTCGTAGGCGCGCAGGCCCTGGCCCAGGGCGGATTTCGCGGGCGCAAAGGCGGGCGGGTCGCAGATCACCAGGTCGAATTGCGCGCCCTCGGTGGCGAGGGTTTCAAGTGCTGCGAAGGCGTCGGATTTGCGGGTGGCGAAGCGGTCGGCCACGCCGGTGGCGGCGGCGCCTTCCTCGGCCAGGGCCAGCGCCGGGGCGGAGCCGTCCACGGCCAGCGCGCTCTGGGCCCCTGCGGCCAGCGCCGCCAGGGCAAACCCGCCGACATGGGAGAAGACATCGAGCACCCGCGCGCCCTTTGCGAACCGGGCGGCGAAGGCGTGGTTGGGGCGCTGGTCGTAGAAGAGCCCGGTTTTCTGGCCGCCGGCGAGGTCGGCGATGTAGGTCGCCCCGGTCATGGGCACCGCAATCCGGGCGGGGGGGGCACCAGCCAGCGGGCCGCTGGCATCGTCGAGTCCTTCGAGCGCGCGGGCGCGGCCCGAGGCGGATTTCAGAACATGGGCAACGCCGGTGACCTCTTGCAGCGCGGCGGTGAGCGGGGCAAGCCGCGCCTCCAGCCAGGCAGCGTTGGGTTGCAGAACGCAGGTGTCGCCGAAGCGGTCGATGATCAGCCCGGGCAGCCCGTCGCCCTCGGCATGGACGAGGCGGTAGAACGGCGCGTCATAGAGAGTTTCGCGCAGCGCCAGGGCGCGGGCGAGGCGGGTGGAAAACCAGGCCTGGTCGATCTCGGCCTGCGGGTCGGCGTCCAGCACCCGGGCGATGATCTTCGATGCGGGTGTTATCGTGGCGAGGGCCAGGGGCGCGCGCTCGGCATCTTCGAGCACGGCGAGGCTGCCGGGGGCGAGCGCCTTGGTGCGGCGGTCGGTGACCAGGTCATCGGCATAGACCCAAGGCATCCCGTGGCGGATGGCGCGGGCGTCGGCCTTGGGCTTGAGGCGAATTGTCGGGCGAGTGTCGGGCGCTGTCATGGCGCGTGCCTAGCGCGGTCGGGCGTCAGGGGGAAGCCCGTGTTTCGGGGATCGCATCGGCGCAGGCAGAACGAACGGACGCGCCGCGTGGGGAGGAGGTCACGCGGCGCGTCCGGAACCCGTCTCGGGACGGGATCAGGTGGAGGGGCTTTGACGCTTGCCGACGGTCAGGTGATCCGCGAGCCAGGCGCGAAGGCTACGGAAGGCTTGCGCGGTGAACTCGGCGCGCAGCTCGTGGGCGCGGCGTTCGACATCGGCGACATCGATCGGGGTGGACGGAGGGGTGAACGTGCTCATCTGGCGGTCCTTTGTGTCTCGGTTATCCTGTTGAGGCTGATCTATGCCGCGTTGCAGCAGAGCAGTAGAGGCGGTCTGCGCATGGCCGCTATCGGAAAACTGCAAGGGCGGGGTATGGTCTTGCGGGGAAGGGTATAGCTGGGCCTGGATCGTGCGGAGATTGCCATTGCTAAGTTAGCGCTAACAGGCTACACCGCGGCCAAGCCCGGGAACCTTGGAGGAACAGGAGCCATGGCACTCAATCGCGTCATTTCCGACGTCACGGCCAGAATCGAAGCCCGCAGCGCGGAAGCGCGCAGCACCTATCTCGACCGGATGCGGCGCGCTGCCGAGGATGGGCCACGGCGTGCGCACCTGTCCTGCGGCAACCAGGCCCATGCCTATGCGGCGATGGGGGGCGACAAGGAGGCCCTCGTGGCCGAGCGGAGCGCCAATATCGGTATCGTCACCGCCTATAACGACATGTTGAGCGCGCATCAGCCGTTCAAGGATTACCCCGACAAGATCAAGGAGGCCGCCCGGCGCGCAGGCGCCACGGCCCAGGTCGCGGGCGGGGTTCCGGCGATGTGCGACGGGGTCACGCAAGGTCAGGTCGGCATGGAGCTGAGCCTGTTCTCGCGGGACGTGATCGCCCTGGCCACTGGCGTGGCGCTGAGCCACAACACGTTCGATGCCGCGGCCTATCTGGGCGTGTGCGACAAGATCGTGCCGGGGCTGGTGATTGCCGCCGCCACCTTCGGCTACCTGCCCGGCGTGTTCGTGCCTGCCGGGCCCATGGTCAGCGGCTTGCCCAACGACCAGAAGGCCAAGGTGCGCCAGCAGTTCGCCGCCGGGGAGATCGGGCGTGACAAGCTGATGGAGGCGGAAATGGCCTCCTATCACGGGCCGGGAACCTGCACCTTTTACGGGACGGCGAATTCCAACCAGATGCTGATGGAATTCATGGGGCTGCACCTGCCAGGTGCGTCCTTCGTCAACCCGGGCACGCCCCTGCGCGAGGCGCTGACCGCGGCGGCGGCGGAACGCCTGGCGGCGATCACGCAGCTCGGCAACGAGTATCGCCCGGTCTGCGATATCCTGGATGCCAAGGCTTTCGTGAACGGGATCGTCGGGCTGATGGCCACGGGCGGGTCCACGAACCTGGTGATTCACCTGCCCGCCATGGCGCGGGCGGCGGGTGTGATCCTGGACCTGCAGGATTTCGCGGATATTTCGGAGGCGACGCCGTTGATGGCGCGGGTCTATCCCAACGGGCTGGCGGATGTGAACCATTTCCATGCGGCGGGGGGTCTGGCCTACATGATCGGGGAGCTCCTGTCCGAGGGGCTGCTGCATCCCGACACCAAGACGATCGCGGGCGACGGTCTGGCCGATTATGCCCGCGAGCCCAAGCTGATCGACGGTGTGCTGCGCTGGGAAGACGGGCCGCGCCGGAGCCTGAATGCCAAGATCCTGCGCCCGGCATCGGACGGCTTTGCGCCGTCTGGTGGGCTGAAAGAGCTCAAGGGCAATCTCGGGCGCGGCGTGATGAAGGTGTCCGCCGTGGCACCGGAGCGCCATGTGATCGAGGCCAGGGCGCGGGTCTTCGAGGATCAGGGTGCCGTGAAGGACGCCTTCAAGGCGGGCGAGTTCACCGAGGACACGGTGGTCATCGTGCGGTTCCAGGGGCCCAAAGCGAACGGGATGCCGGAATTGCATGCGCTGACGCCGGTTCTGGCGGTGCTGCAAGATCGCGGACTGAAGGTGGCGCTGGTGACGGATGGGCGCATGTCGGGCGCGTCGGGCAAGGTGCCCGCGGCGATCCACGTGGCGCCCGAGGCGCTGGATGGCGGGCTGATGGCCAAGGTGCGGACCGGCGATCTGGTACGCGTGGATGCGGTGGCGGGCGTTCTGGAGGTGCTGGAGCCGGGGGTCGAGGACCGTGCCCCGGCCATGCCGGATCTGAGCGGCAACAGTCACGGCATCGGGCGCGAGTTGTTCGACGTGTTCCGCACGACTGTCGGCCCGGCCAGCACCGGCGCTGGCGTGGTGGTATAAGGAGACGACCCATGACCCCGAGCGAGGCAAGCGCGCAGGCGCGTGAGATATGCGGGCTGGCCCCGGTGATCCCGGTGCTGGTGATCCATGACCTGGCCCATGCGCGCCCCCTGGCCGAGGCGCTGGTTGCGGGCGGCCTGCCCGCGCTGGAGGTGACCTTGCGCACGCCCGTGGCACTCGACGCGATTGCCGAGATGGCGCAGGTCGAGGGCGGCGTGGTTGGGGCCGGAACACTCCTGACGCCCGAGGATGTGGCGGCGGCCAAGGCGGCGGGCGCGCTTTTCGGGGTGTCGCCGGGGGCGACAAGCCGATTGCTCGATGCTGCCGAGGCGGCGGATCTGCCGATGCTGCCGGGGGCGGCGACTTCGACCGAAGTCATGGCGCTGCTGGAGCGGGGCTATACCGTGCAGAAGTTTTTTCCGGCGGAGGCAAATGGCGGCGCGCCTGCGCTGAAATCCATCGGCGCGCCTTTGCCGCAGGTCGCGTTCTGCCCGACGGGGGGCGTGTCGCTGGCCAATGCGCCGACCTATCTCGGGCTCGGCAACACGCTCTGCGTGGGCGGGTCCTGGGTCGCGCCGCAAGCCATGATGGAGGCCGGTGACTGGGCGGGGATCACCGAGTTGGCGGCGGAGGCTGCGGCGCTGCCGCGGTAAAAAACCGGACCGTTAGGGCGATGGAAACGTCTTGATCACAGAACATTAACGCGGCTGTGCGAAACAGTCCTCGCAGACCGGCGGATCGTTGTGTCCATGAGTTTTACCTGAGGCGACCCCTGCGTGTGTACCCGCCTCGCGTTTCCAGTGCTGCCGGTCTGCTCCCCTTTTTTCGACGCGCTCAGGCCGGACCGAGAGCGGCTTGCACCGCCTGCAGATCCGCGCAGACCGTGATGAAGCCGCGCAGGCTCTCGGCGGCGAAGCCTTGGGCGATCACGTGGTCGATAAGGGCCAGAAGCGGCGTCCAGTAGCCGTCCACGTTCAGCAGCAGGATCGGCTTGGCGTGCAGGCCAAGCTGGCGCCAGGTCAGCACCTCGAAGAACTCGTCCAGCGACCCCGCGCCGCCAGGCAGCACCACGATGGCGTCGGAATTGGCGAACATCACCTTCTTGCGCTCGTGCATGGTTTCGGTCACCACGAAACGTGTCAGGTCCGTCTTGCCGACCTCCAGGTCGAGCAGGTGGGCCGGGATCACCCCGAACGTGTCGCCGCCTGCCTGCTGGGCCGCGCGGGCGACACTGCCCATCAGGCCCACATCTCCGGCGCCGTAGACCAACCGGTGCCCCGCCTCGGCCAGCCAGCGCCCGAGGGCTTCGGCGGTATCGGTATGGCTGGGGGTGAGACCGGCGCGGGCGCCGCAGAAGACACAGATGGACGACATGGGAAAGCTCTTGCAGCGGTGAGGGGTACGACGCCTGTGTGATAGACCCTTTCGCCTTTGTAAACGGCTGGATAAGCTGCGATGAGCGATCCTTGCGGCCCGGCCGGCGATCCGGGGTGGCGAGGCGTGCAAACAGTCTTGGGGACGTGGATGCAGGACGGAATGGATCAGTCGGCGCGCACGGGCAGGCCGCAGGTCGTCTGGGGCGCTTTGGTGGCCCTGGGTCTTGTGGCCGGGGGCGTGGTGCTGTGGAGCCTGTCCGCGCCTGTGCCGGAGGCCGAGGATACGCCGACGGAAAGTATCGCGAATGCGCCGCCCGAAGCGCCCGTCGCCTTGGACGAGACCATCGAGGCGCCGCCGCAGGCGACTCCGGTGGAGATTGCCGAGCCCGCCCCGGAGGTCGTGCAGGAGGCCCCGGCACCTGCGGAGACGGCGGCGGTGGCCGTGGAACCCGAACCCGCGCCTGTGCCGGCTGCCGAAGCCCCCAGCGCGGCAGAGCCGGTCTCGCCTGCGCCCGCGGATGTCGCAGATCCTGCGGCAGCGCAGGTGGAGACCGCCGAGACGGCCGAAACGCCCGAGGATGCGGCACCTGCTGCCCCGGCCGCCGATCCGCCGCGCTTCGATCTGGTGCGCGTCGACCGGGCGGGGAGTGCAGTTGTCGCGGGCCGCGCGATGCCCGGCGGGGTGGTGCGTGTGCTGCTCGACGGGGCCAAGGTGGCCGAGACCGTGGCCGATGGGCGCGGCAGTTTCGTGGCGCTGTTCACCCTCGATCCGTCGGCAAAGGCCCGGGCGCTGACCCTCGAAAGCGATGGCGAGGCCGGGGATGCGGTGGTGTCGGTGGAGACGGCGATGGTGTCGCCTTTCACGGGCCCGGTGGCGGCGCGCGCGGTCGATCCCGAACCCGCCCCGAGGGATCAGGCGGCGACTGCGGACGCCTCCGGACCGCGGGCCGATGGTCCGGCCCGGGCACCGGAGACAGCGTCTCTGGGGGATCTGCCAGAGCCTCAGGTGGATATCGACACCGCGCCTGCGATGGCGTCACCCGCGCCGGACGGTGCCTCCGCCCCGCCCGCGCGGGGATCGGCCCCGTCGGTCCTGATCTTGTCGGAGGCGGGCGCGCGCCCAGCGGCCCCGCCCGCGCAACCGGACCGGCCCGGAGTGTCCGGAGCGGCCAATGTGGTGATCGACACGATTTCCTATGATGCGGAGGGCGAGGTGCTGCTGGCCGGGCGCGCGGTGCCCGATGCGCTGGTGCGGCTTTACCTGAACAACGACCTCGTGGAGACCGCGGAGGTTTCGCCCGAGGGGCTGTGGGAGGCGCGTGTGGCCGGGATCGCCCAAGGGGTCTATACCCTGCGCGCCGACGAAGTGACGCCGGATGGCAAGGTGATCTCGCGCTTCGAGACGCCGTTCGAGCGGGCCTTGCGCGCCGATGCGGTGCTGGCGGCGGAGGCCGCGGCGGAGGCGGCAGAGGCCGAGACCGCCGCTGCCACCGTGGCTGAGGTTCCACCGGGTCAGACCGCCGCGCCGGGCGAGGTGCCGGTGCTGGAGGCGGCGCCGGGTGCGCTGGCGGTGGCCGGGGTGGTGACGGTGCAGCCGGGCTTCACCCTGTGGCAGATCGCGCGGGAAAACTACGGCGACGGGTTCCAGTATGTGCGCGTGTTCCAGTCCAACCGGGACCGGATCCGCGACCCGGATCTGATCTATCCGGGCCAGGTCTTTGCCGTGCCGCGCGAGACCCCCTGACGGGCGTTTACGCCGCACTGGCCATTCGCGGGCACGACTTCTAGGGTGCGGTCATGCGTGGTGCCCGGCTTTCCGATCCTCCCCCTGAAGACCTCGAGAACCGTCGCCGCGGTCTGTTGGTGATCCGCAAGGTGGCGCCGTATCTGTGGCCCGATGACAAGCCTTGGGTGAAGCGGCGTGTGGTGCTAGCGATGGCGGCACTGTTCCTGGCCAAGCTGATCGCGGTGGGCACGCCGTTCTTGTACAAAACCGCCGTCGACTCCCTCGCGGGGGAGGTGTCGGACGGTGTGCTTCTGGCGATCGGGGCGGTGGGGCTGACCATCGCCTATGGCATGGCGCGGCTGATGACCGTCGGCTTCCAGCAGCTGCGCGACGTGATCTTTGCCAAGGTCGCGCAGCGGGCCCTGCGGACCTTGGCGCTGGAGACCTTCACCCATATCCACCGGCTTTCGATGCGCTACCACATCACGCGCAAGACCGGGGGGCTGAGCCGGATCATCGAGCGCGGGGTGAAGGGGGTCGAATTCCTGCTGCGGTTCCTGCTGTTCTCCATCGGGCCGCTGATCCTGGAACTGGCGCTGATCTCAATCATTCTGACGCTCTATTTCGACGCCTGGTACCTGGCGGCGGTGGCGGGGACCATTGCGCTCTATGTCGGGTTCACCTTTAAGGTGACGGAATGGCGGGTGCGCATCCGGCGAGAGATGAACCGTCAGGACACCGATGCCAACCAGAAGGCCATCGACAGCCTGCTGAATTTCGAGACGGTGAAGTATTTCGGCGCCGAGACGCGGGAGGCGGAGCGCTACGACGCGGCAATGGAGGGCTATGAGGCAGCAGCGCTCAAGACCTCCTACACGCTGGGGTTCCTGAATTTCGGCCAATCGGTGCTGATCACCGGGGGGCTGGTCGTCGTCATGGTCATGGCCGCGATGGGAGTGCAGCGCGGGGATCTGACCGTGGGTGATTTCGTCATGGTCAATGCGTACATGTTGCAGATCACGCAACCGCTGAACTTTCTCGGCACCGTCTACCGCGAGATCCGTCAGGCACTGATCGACATGGGCGAGATGTTTGAGCTGCTGGAGCAGCCAGCCGAGGTGCAGGACAAGCCCGGCGCGCACGACCTGCGGGTCACCGGGGGGGAGATCGTGCTCGACGATGTGGTCTTCGGCTATGACCCGGCGCGGCCGATCCTGAAGGGTGTGAGCCTGCGTGTCGGAGCGGGACAGACGCTGGCGCTGGTGGGACCGTCGGGGTCGGGCAAGTCGACCATCGGGCGGCTCCTGTTCCGGTTCTACGATGTAAGCGAGGGCGCGCTGCGGATCGACGGGCAGGATGTGCGCGACGTCACCCAGGACAGCCTGCATGCGCAGATCGGCGTGGTGCCGCAGGACACGGTGCTGTTCAACGACACGATCCTCTACAACATCGCCTATGGCCGCCCCGAGGCCAGCCGGTCCGAGATCGAGGCCGCGGCGAAGGCGGCGGAGATCCACGAATTCATCTACAGCCTGCCCGAGGGCTACGAGACCAAGGTGGGCGAGCGGGGGCTCAAGCTTTCGGGCGGGGAAAAGCAGCGCGTGGGCATCGCGCGGACCCTGCTGAAGAACCCGCCGATCCTGCTGCTGGACGAGGCGACCTCGGCGCTCGACAGCGAGACGGAGCGGGACATCCAGGACAGTCTGGCGGCCATGGGGCAGGGGCGCACGGTGATCACCATTGCGCACCGTCTGTCCACGGTGGTCGATGCGGACCGGATCGTGGTGCTGGAGAACGGCGTGATCGTCGAAGAGGGCACCCATGACGAGCTGCTGGCCCGGGGCGGGCGCTATGCCTCCATGTGGACCCGGCAGCAAAGCGAAGATGCCGAAGAGGACGCGGCCTGATCAGGCCGGCGCCAGGAAGGCCGGTCTGCGATAGTGCCCGAGGTCAGCCATCGCGGCCTCCAGGTCGGTCTGAACGGTGATGCGCGGGGCATTGAGGTTCTGGAACCCGTGCTTCTGGTCCGGATAGGTGATCAGCCGCGCGACCTCCGAGCCGGCGTCTTGCCAGCTCTGCAGAAATTTCTGGGGTTGTGATGGTGGCACGGTGTCGTCCTCAGCGCCGTGGAACATCAACAGGAAGGGCGCGCGCGCACCGATGTGCAGGCGGGACAGGTTGTGTTGTGGGGACGCATCCTTGCGGCCTCCGGGCGGGATCTGGCGGTTTCCGAAGCCTTCATTCGACAGATCGGTGACCGGTGAAAACAAGATCAGACCGGCCAGTTGAGCCTGGTGGGCGAGGCACGCCCAGAAGGCAAGCGGGGCGCCCGCGCTGTGGCCGACGAAGACCAGCGGCGCGCGCTTGTGGCGGCGCACTATGAAGGCCGCTGCCGCCACGGCATCGTCCAGCGACGCGTCAAGGCTGCCGCCCGAGTTTTCATAGGTGCTGTATTCCACCGAGTACGCGGCGCGGCCCATCCGCGCGAAGCTCTGCGACCAGGCGACCTGGTCCTCTGCGCGCCCGCCTACCCAGCCGCCGCCATGGTAGGTTATGAAGACGGGGCCATCCTTGGCCTGCCCGGGATAGAACAAAGCGCGCCGGTTCGGCCGATATCGTGGTTCAGGGTCCGGTGTCCGGGTCAGAAAGCGCTTGATACGTCTCAGCGCGCGGTTCGCTGCGGTCTGTGTCATGGGTCCGAGGTAGCATTGTTGGCGCGCTTTGCGTAGCCGGGGAGTGGCTCACACGTGCGTATCTGCCGATGGGCAAAAAAAAAGGCCGAGACAAAGCTCGGCCAAAGTCCAACAGGGAGGTATAGAACAACACGCTGTCGCTCTATGCACTTGGAGATAGTTTGTGCCTGCTTTTCGATCAAGATTGAAAAATGCCGCAGGTGCGCAATCCCGCCATGCGGTTTTTGCATGCCTCTTGGGGCTCAGTCGTCCGCGTCGCGCTTGGCCCGGCGGTAGGCGATAACCTCTTCGGTGACGAAATCGCGGAAGGCCTCGATGCGCTTGGAGTGGCGCAGTTCCTCCGGGTAGGCGAGGAAGACGGGCACATCGCTGCTCTCGAAATCGGGAATGACCTGTTCGAGTTGAGGGAAATCCGTGACCAGGTAGTCGGGCAGCACACCGATGCCGAGATCGTTGATCACCGCCTGCAGCACCCCGAAATAGTTGTTCACCATCAGCGAGTGGGTGACATCGTGGTTGAAGATCTCGCGCACCAGGGTGTGCCCGGCACTGACTTGGGCGCTGTCGGCGTTCTGGCAGATGATCCGGTGGCTGGAGATCTCTTCCATCCGGGTTGGCCGACCGTTGCGTTCGAGATAGCTGGGCGACGCATAGAGGCGCATGCGAATGCTCATCAGCTTCTTGCGGATCAGGTCGGCCTGGCTGGGCTCTTTCATGCGGATGGCGACATCGGCCTCGCGCATGGGCAGGTCGAGCACGCGCTCTTCCAGCATCAGGTCGACGTTCAGGTCCGGATAGCGGTCGTAGAGCCGCGACAGGCGCGGGGCCAGCCAGAGCGAGCCGAACCCGATGGTGGTGGTGACGCGCAGCTGGCCGAACACCTCCTCCTCGCTGTCGCGGATCCGGGCGGAGGCGGCGTCGAGCCGCTTGGTCATGGCGGCGGTGGCGTCGAACAACAGCTCGCCCTGCTCGGTCAGGATCAGCCCGCGGGCGTGGCGATGGAACAGGATCGTGTTGAGGCTCTCCTCCAGAGCGCGGATCTGGCGGCTGACGGCGGATTGGCTCAGATGCAGCGAATCGCCCGCATGGGTGAGGCTGCCCGCGTCCGCGACCGCGTGAAAAATCCGCAGTTTGTCCCAATCCATGGTCAGATCATGTCCCTGTCGCGTTGCATTTTGCGCTAACAGTTACCCGCAAGGGGTATGCGGGCGCAACGAAGTCTTTGGCGTGAAAATGATTTTGTAGGTCAGGTTTTTTGACCTATATTCATGCTATGCTTTGACCGTTCAGGGAGGTGCGCGATGAGTTTGCAGGATATCCGACTGAGCGACCGGTACGATCTTGATCGCGAGACCGTGCTGCTCAACGGCACGCAGGCACTGGTGCGTCTCACGCTGATGCAGGCGGCCCGCGACCGGGCGGCGGGGCTGAACACCGGCGGTTATGTCACCGGCTATCGCGGCTCGCCCCTGGGTGCGGTGGACCAGCAGATGGGCCGCAACCTTGACCTTCTGCGCGAGGCTGGGGTGATTTTCGAGCCCGGGCTGAACGAGGATCTGGCGGCCACGGCCCTCTGGGGCACGCAGCAGGCCGAGCTGCGCGGCGAGGGCAGCCGGGATGGTGTCTTCGGGATGTGGTACGGCAAGGGGCCTGGGGTGGACCGGTCCGGCGACGTGATGAAGCACGCCAACCTCGCGGGCACCTCGCCCCATGGCGGGGTGTTGTTCGTGATGGGGGACGATCATACCGGCGAAAGCTCCACCACCTGTCATCAGTCTGAATTCGCGCTGCTCGATGCCTACATGCCTGTGCTGTCGCCCGCCGGGGTGCAGGAGATCCTGGATTACGGGCTCTTTGGCTGGGCGCTGAGCCGGTATGCCGGGGTTTGGGTCGGGCTGAAGGCGATGAAGGACACGGTGGAGGCCACGGCGGTCGTGGACGGGCGGGCGGATCGGATGCGATTCGTCACACCGGACTACGCGATGCCCGAGGGCGGGCTGAACATACGGCTGGTGGACCATTGGACCCCGCAGGAAGAACGCCTGATCGCCCATAAGCGCTACGCTGCCGAGGCGTTCGGCCATGCCAACGGGATCGACAAGCGTATGCTGGGCAAGCCGGGGGCGAAGATCGGGTTCCTCGCGGCGGGCAAGAACTGGCTCGATCTGGCCCATGCGCTCGACCTGCTAGGCATCGACGGCGCGCGGGCCGAGGCACTGGGGATCACCGCCTACAAGGTGGGCATGACCTGGCCGCTGGATGTGAAGGGGTTTCTGGGTTGGGCCGAAGGGCTCGATGTAATCGTAGTGGTGGAGGAAAAGCGCAAGCTGCTGGAGGTGCAGGTCAAGGAGGCGATCTTCAACGACCGGCGCGGGCGGCGGGTCTACGGCGGCCAGAAAGCGCCGGGCGAGGTGCTGTTCCCGGCCTATGGCGCGCTCGATCCGGTGACGATTGCCGAGAAGCTCGGGCAGATCCTGATCGAGGAGGGGCGCGCGTCCGAGGACCTGGAGGCGCGGCTTGCGCGGCTGGCGGAGGTGCGGCGGGCCGACAACGCCAAGGACCTGGCGGCGCGCACGCCCTATTTCTGCTCGGGCTGTCCGCATAACACCTCGACCCGGGTGCCGGAGGGCGCGATCGCCTATGCGGGGATCGGTTGTCATGTCATGGCCATGTGGATGGACCGTGACACCAACGGATACACCCATATGGGGGCCGAAGGGGCCAACTGGATCGGGGAGGGGAAGTTTTCGACCCGTTCGCATGTGTTCCAGAACCTCGGTGACGGCACCTACAACCATTCGGGCATCCAGGCGATCCGTGCGGCCCATGCGGCCAAGGCCAACATCACCTACAAGATCCTGTTCAACGACGCGGTGGCGATGACCGGGGGACAGACCAATGATGGCGGCCTCGATGCGGCCCGCATCGCGTGGGAGCTGAAGGGGATCGGGCTGCGCGATATCCGGATCGTCTATGACGAGAAAGAAGAGGTCGATTTTTCCGCCTTTCCGCCGGACCTGCCGCGCCATGGCCGCGACGAACTGATGACCGTGCAGGAGGAGTTGCAACAGGTGCGCGGCACCACGGCGATCCTCTATATCCAGACCTGTGCCGCCGAGAAGCGCCGACGCCGCAAGCGGGGCACATTCCCCGACCCGGACAAGCGCGTGTTCATCAACACGGATGTCTGCGAAGGTTGTGGCGATTGCGGGGTGCAGTCGAACTGCGTTGCCATCGTGCCCGCAGAGACCGAACTGGGCCGCAAGCGGGCCGTGGACCAGTCGGCCTGCAACAAGGATTTCAGCTGTCTCAAGGGGTTCTGCCCGTCCTTCGTCACCGTCTCTGGCGCGCGCCCGCGCAAGGCCGCCACGGCGGAGGTCGACCTGGGGCATCTGCCCGACCCGGCGCTGCCTGCGATCGACGGCACCCACAACCTGCTGATCACCGGGGTCGGTGGCATGGGGGTCGTGACCATTGGCGCGACGCTTGCCATGGCCGCGCATCTGGAGGGCAAGGGCGTCGGCATGATGGAGATGGCGGGCCTCGCCCAGAAGGGTGGCGCGGTGCAGATCCATTGCCGCATCGCCGCGCGGCCCGAGGATATTACGGCCGTGCGCGTCTCGGTCGGCGAGGCGCACGGGGTGATCGGCGGCGACCTGGTGGTCACGGGCGCGGGCAAGATACAGGGCATGATGGCCAAGGGCCGTACCGGCGCCGTGGTCAACAGCCACGAGATCGTGACCGGCGCCTTCACCCGCGACCGCGAATTCCGCATTCCCGGCGCGGACCTGCAGGTCTCGTTGCAGGCGCGGCTGGGGGCGGAAGCGGTGGTGTTCTTTGATGCCTCGGAACTGGCGCAGAAGGTGCTGGGCGATGCGATCTTCTCCAACATGGTGGTCACCGGTGCGGCTTGGCAGCGGGGGCTGATCCCGCTGGGACGCGACGCGATCTTCCAGGCGATCAAGCTGAACGGGGCCGCACCGGATCGGAACAAGCAGGCGTTCGATTTGGGGCGCTGGGCGGTGCTGAACCCCGAGGCGGTCGCCAAGATGCTGGCGGCGGAGGTGACCGCGCGGCCGAAATCCCTTGCGGAAAAGATCGACTTCCGCGCGGACCACTTGCGCGCCTACCAATCCGCGCGGCTGGCGAAGAAGTACCGCCGTGCGGTGGAGGCTGTCACCGACCCGGACCTGCGTGCGGTGGTGGCGCAGAACTACCACAAACTCCTGTCCTACAAGGATGAATACGAGGTTTCGCGCCTCTTGCGCGACACCCGCGCCAAGGCCGAGGCGGCCTTCGAGGGGGAGCTGGAGCTGACCTATCATCTGGCGCCGCCGCTTTTGTCCCGTGCGGGGCCTGACGGGCGACCGCGCAAGCGGGCTTTCGGTTCGTGGATCGAAAAGGCTTATGGCCCGCTGGCAGCGCTCAAGCTGCTGCGGGGCACGCCGCTGGACCCGTTCGGTTACACCGCCGAGCGGCGGATGGAGCGGGAGTTGATCCGGCTCTACGAGGCCGATCTGGCCCGGGTGCAGGCCGAGATGACCCCGGCGCGGGCCGAGGCGGCGCGCGCGCTGCTGGCCTGGCCCGACATGGTGCGCGGGTTCGGTCCAGTGAAGGCCCAGGCGGTGGAGACGATGCGCGCCAGGCGCGCGGAGCTGTGGGCGGCCTTCGAGGCGGCGGAGGACGCGGTGGCGCAGGCCGCCGAATAGGCTTGGAGACAGGCCACCGAGTGGGCTAGAGGGGATACCGAGTCCACCGGAGCCCGCGATGAGCCAAGCGCGCCATGTTGCAAGAGAGATCAGCTACGCATCTTCGGCGTCGTCCAGGGCCGGGCGCGCCCTGATCCGGGTGACCGAGAACGCGACCGGGCGGCTGAAGCTGATCCGGCAGGCCGCGGGTTATGAACAAGAGGTCGCGGCGGGGCGCAATTTCTGGGACGTGATGGCCGACCGCTACGGGCTGAGCCTGGAGGCGTCCGGCGGCACGCTCGACCTCATTCCGCGGGAGGGGCCGGTGGTGGTGATTGCCAACCACCCTTATGGCATCCTCGACGGGCTGATGCTGGGCAAGATCCTGAGCGCGCGGCGGGACGAATACCGCATCCTTGCCCATCAGGTGTTCCGCAAGGCGGAGGACTTGGAAAAGATCATCCTGCCGATCAGCTTCGACGACACCAAGCAGGCGGTGGCGCTCAATATCGAGACCCGTAAAGAGGCGCTGCGCTTTCTCGCCGGTGGCGGCGCGATCGGCATTTTCCCCGGTGGCACGGTCAGCACCTCGGCCACGCCCTTTGGGCATCCGATGGATCCCGGTTGGCGCAGCTTCACCGCGCGAATGATCGCCAAATCCGGCGCAACCGTGGTGCCGATCTTCTTCGAGGGGCACAATTCGCGGATGTTCCAGCTGGCCAGCCACCTGCATGCGACCTTGCGGATGGCGCTGCTGATCAAGGAGTTCAAGGCGCGTGTGGGCGCGCCTGTGCGGGTCGTGATCGGTAGCCCGCTGGCGCCCGAAACGCTCGATCCGTTCCGCAACGATCCGAAGGGAATGATGGACTTTCTGCGGCAAGAGACCTATCGCTTGTCGCCAACGCCCTTGCCGGATTATGGCTACGGGTTCGAGTTCGAGGACAGGCACAGGATCTGATGGCAGTCGGTGTGTTCGATAGCGGCCTTGGCGGGCTGACGGTGCTGGATGCGGTGTCCCGGCGCCTGCCGGAGGTGCCGTTCGTTTATTACGGCGACAACCTGCATGCGCCCTACGGCGTGCGGGATGCAGAGGATGTCTACGAGCTGACCACGGGGGCGGTGTCGCGCCTGTGGGACGAAGGTTGCGACCTGGTGATCCTGGCGTGCAACACGGCCTCGGCGGCCGCATTGCGCCGGATGCAGGAAAGCTGGGTGCCGTCAGACAAGCGCGTGCTGGGGGTTTTCGTACCGCTGATCGAGGCGCTGACCGAACGGCAATGGGGCGATAACTCCCCGCCCCGCGAGGTGGCGATCAAGCATGTGGCCCTTTTCGCCACCCCCGCCACAGTGTCAAGCCGGGCGTTCCAGCGTGAGCTGGCCTTCCGCGCCATCGGCGTCGATGTGGAGGCGCAGCCCTGTGGCGGTGTCGTGGATGCCATCGAGGATGGCGACATGATCCTGGCCGAAGCGCTCGTACGCTCCCATGTCGAGGCGCTGAAGCGCCGGATGCCACATCCCGAGGCTGCGATCCTTGGCTGCACGCACTACCCGTTGATGCAGGACGTATTCCAGGATGCCCTTGGCGCGGATGTGAAGGTCTACAGCCAGGCGCAGCTTGTGGCCGAGAGCCTGGCGGATTACCTGACACGGCATCCGGACATGCTGGGTCTCGGGGCGGAGCCGGGGTTCCTGACCACGGGCGACCCGAAGTCGGTTTCCAACAAGGCCACGCAGTTTCTGCGGCGCAAGATCGAGTTTCGCGCCGTCGAACCCCTGTAGGCGCGCCGCGAGGCGGGATCTGAGACGAGGAAGACCATGTACAATATCGCGATTCTGGGCGCGTCCGGGTACACCGGAGCGGAGCTTGTGCGCCTCATCGCCACCCATCCCAGGATGCGGATCACGGCCTTGTCGGCGGACCGCAAGGCGGGCCAGACCATGGGCGCGGTGTTTCCGCATCTGCGCCATCTCGACCTGCCGGCGCTGGTGAAGATCGACGATATCGATTTCGGTGGTGTGGACCTTGTGTTCTGTGCGCTGCCCCACGCCACGAGCCAGAGCGTCATCGCGGCCTTGCCCAAGTCGGTGAAGATCGTGGATCTATCCGCGGATTTCCGGCTGCGCGACCCGGAGGCTTATGCCAAATGGTACGGCGGCCCGCACGCGGCCCTCGATCTGCAGGCCGAGGCGGTCTACGGGCTGACGGAGTTCTACCGCGAACAAATCCGCGATGCGCGGCTGGTGGCGGGGACCGGCTGCAACGCGGCGACCGGCCAATACGCCCTGCGACCCCTTATCGCGGCTGGGGTGATCGACCTGGACGAGATCATCATCGACCTGAAAACCGGGGTCTCCGGGGCGGGGCGGTCGCTCAAGGAAAACCTGCTCCATGCGGAGTTGTCGGAGGGGGCCCATGCCTATGCGGTGGGGGGCATGCACCGGCATCTTGGCGAGTTCGACCAGGAGTTTTCGGCCCTTGCCGGGCGCGAGATCAAGGTGCAGTTCACGCCGCATTTACTCCCTGCAAACAGGGGGATACTGGCGACTGTTTATGTAAAAGGTGAGGCGACCGAGATCTACGATGCGCTGGCGGACGCCTATGAGGACGAGCCTTTCGTGGTCATGTTGCCCGAGGGCGAGCATCCGTCCACCCGGCATGTGCGCGGCTCCAATTTCGTGCATATCGGCGTGGTGCGGGACCGCATTCCGGGTCGCGCCGTGGTCATCGCCGCGCTCGACAACCTGACCAAGGGCAGCTCCGGTCAGGCGTTGCAGAACGCCAACCTCATGTTAGATATTGAAGAGACGACGGGGCTGATGATGACCCCCGTCTTTCCCTGAGCGACGGAGGCGGCCATGCGTGGTCTGAAGAAGAAACGCCGGATCCAGATCATCGCCATCGCGGCCGTGGCGCTGACCATTGCGACCATCATGATCGGCACGGCCATGCGCGACGGGATCAACTTCTTCCGCTCGCCCAGCGAAGTGGCAGAAGCGCCGCCGCCCGAGTCCGAGGTGTTTCGCATCGGCGGTCTTGTAGAAGAGGGCACTCTGGTGCGCGGCGAGTCCGAGACAACCACCTTCATGGTGACCGACGGCGGCGCGTCCATCCCGGTCAGCTACACTGGCGTTCTGCCGGATCTCTTTGGCGAAAACGAGGGCACCGTGGCGCTGGGGTCGATGCAGAACGGCGTGTTCATGGCGACCGAGGTGCTCGCACGCCACGACGAGACCTACATGCCGAAGGAAGTCGTCGATGCGCTCAAGGAGCAGGGGGTCTACAAGGATCCGAACGCGACCGATGCGGACGGCGGCTACGGCGGGGCCAGCGGTTCCTGATCCCTCCCGGCTGTGCGTCATGCAACGCCCTGCGCGCGCAGGGCTTGATCGAAATTAACTGCTTTTTTGGACACTCTCCCGGACTTTAACCAGTTCAGGAGGGCATGCGGTGCGCAATGTCCAACACCTCGCCAAGGAAATCGTGGCCCGCGAAGGCGGGTATGTGAACGACCCCGACGATCCCGGTGGCGCGACCAAGTACGGTGTTACGATCCATACCATGCGGCGGCTCGGGCTCGACCTGACCGGCGACGGCACGATCACGCCCCAGGACGTGAAAAAGCTGAGCCGCGCACAGGCCGAAGAGATTTTCGTCAAACGCTATTTCGAGGCGCCGAAGATCGGGCTGCTCCCTGAGGCGCTCCATGCCACGGTGTTCGACATGTATGTCAATGCCGGCAGCAACGCCGTGCGGATCCTGCAGCGGCTGCTGCGGGACATGGGGCTGGACGTGTCGGTGGACGGTGCCATCGGTCCGCAGACCGCCAAGGCGGCCCATGCGGCCCATGACGCGGCCCCGTCGCACCTGGTGGATGCCTACGGGATCGCCCGGCGCAATTACTATTACCGCATTGCCGACCGCCGCGCCGCCTCGCGCAAATACGCCAGGCGCAAGGATGGCGGCAAGGGCGGCTGGATCACCCGCGCCGAGGAGTTCATCTCGCCGCGCTTTCACCTGACGGAGGCCGAGCATCGCGCCCGGACCGCGTCATGGGGGTGATCGAGCGGGTTTTTTCCTTCGTGTTCGGCGGCGGCCGTAACGTGGTCAAGGACACGGTCGAGGTGTTCCGTGAAAACGCCGAGGCAGGTGCGCAGCGCGAGCACGCCCTGACCACCGGGGCGCTGGCGCAGTTCGCGGCCGAGTTCGCGGGCAACCGGGCGAGCCGCTTCGACCGGGTCATCGACGGGCTCAACCGGGTGCCGCGCCCGGCGCTGGCCTTCGGGACGCTGGGGCTCTTCGTGTCGGCCATGACCGACCCGGACTGGTTCGCGGCGCGCATGGCCGGCATGGCACTGGTGCCCGAGCCGCTCTGGTGGCTGCTGGGGGCGATCGTGTCTTTCTATTTCGGCGCACGGCATCAGTCGAAAACCCAGGATTTCCAGCGCTCGATCGCCAACACCGTGGCCATGGCGCGGTTGTCCGCGCCAGATACCCCGCCCGACGAGGTCCCGGCCGCTGGCTCCGAAGACAACGCTGCCTTGGCAGAATGGAGGCGTGGTCATGGGGGATGAATGGGCGCGCAGCATCGAGAACCGGCTGAACATTCTCGAAACCCGGAACGCGGTGGAAGAGGTCCATCGGCTCAATGTCGAGAACCGGCTGACCTCCATAGAGGACACGTTGAAATGGCTGGTCCGGCTGATCGTGGGCGCCTTCGTCCTCGGTGTCATTGCCTATGCTCTGAAAGGGGGGTTGATCGGTGTCTAGGATCTTGATTTTGGTTTTTGGCGGCATGGTTCTGCTGTTCGCCAAGCAAGTTGGGGGATATGTCGAAGGAAGGCTCTTCCCGGTGACACGCGATACGCAATTGACGCGGATCGAGCAGTCTGATCCGGGCTGGAGCATGATCTGGGGCCATTCCGTGCGGCAGCGCCAATGCTCCTTCGTGCGGCTCGAATGGCGGATCGGCACGCCCTCCCATTACTCGGTGATCGACGTGGTGTTTCTCGAAGGCTCCAAGGTCCGGGGCGACGGCATTTTCGAGTTCGGGCCCTGGAAGCTGCACGCGTCGCAGGACCAGATCGAGAACCGCAGCTTCGCCACTGTGGTGCATAGCTGTCACCCGCTGTGGAACACGGAAACGCATTTCTTTTCGGGCGCCCCCCTGGCCCGGTGATTGCCGGGCCCGTGTGACCTCGCGTTCCGCTTTCCTGTGGGCGTGCCCCTGCTAGAGTGACCGCAAACCGGTTGCGCAGGAGCACGCCCCATGAGTTATCAGACCATCACCCTGACCATCGAGGACGACGCGGCGGTCCTGACCCTGAACCGGCCGGACGTGATGAATGCGCTCAACAGCCAGATGCGTGCCGAGATCACCGATGCGGTGAAGCTCGCCGGGGCGGAGGCGCGGGTACTGGTGATGACCGGGGCCGGGCGGGCGTTCTGCTCGGGCCAGGACCTGGGCGACCGGGCTAATGCGGCAAATCTCGATCTCGAACGAACCCTGCGCGACGAATACGTGCCCATGCTGCGCGCGATCTTCGACTGCCCGGTGCCGACCATCGCGGCGGTCAACGGGCCTGCGGCGGGGGCGGGGGCGAACCTGGCGCTGGCTGCGGATGTGGTCATCGCGACGGAAAGTGCGGTGTTCCTGCAGGCCTTCACCCGGATCGGCCTGATCCCGGATGCGGGCGGGACCTACTGGCTTCCGCGGCAGATGGGCTTTGCCAAGGCGATGGGAGCCGCGCTTTTCGCCGACAAGATCACCGCGCGCCAGGCCGACGCCTGGGGCATGATCTGGGAGGCTGTGCCCGATGCGGAATTCGAGGCGGTCTGGCGCGCTCGTGCGGCCCATCTCGCCAAGGGACCGACCGCCGCCTACGAGGCAGTCAAGCAAGCCCTGCGCGACAGTTTCAACAACGATCTCGACGGGCAACTGGCGCTGGAGGCGAAGCTTCAGGGCAAGATGGGCGAGACCCGCGATTTCAAGGAGGGCGTGCTGGCCTTTCTGGAAAAACGCTCGGCCTCCTTCGAGGGGCGCTGACCCTTTCATCTTTGCCGAAATACTCCGGGGGTGCGGGGGCAGGCCCCCCGCGTCAGGCCCCTCAGCTCGCGCGCCCCTTGGCCGCAAACCGCGGAAGGATCGCGGTGAAATCCTTCTTTCCCATGCCCTCGGTCTCGACAAATGTCTCGAAAAGGGCGGTCGCCGTGGCCCCGGTGGGGGTGTCGGCATCCACCGCCTCGGCGGCCTGTTGGCTCAGGCGCAGGTCCTTGAGCATGAGCTCCGCGGCAAACCCGGGCGCGTAGTCCCGGTCCGCGGGGCTTTCGGGTCCGATCCCGGGCGCGGGGCAGTAGACGTTCATCGACCAGCTGTAGCCCGAGGAGGTCGAGACCACGTCAAATAGCGCCTGCCGGTCGAGGCCCAGCTTGTCGGCCAACGCGAACCCCTCGCAGGTGGCGACCATGGTGACCCCGAGGATCATGTTGTTGCAGATCTTCGCAGCCTGGCCATTGCCCGCCCCGCCGCAATGGACCGCCTTCTGGCCCATGATATCAAAGAGCGGCCTCGCCGTGGCAAAGGCCGCGTCACTGCCCCCCACCATGAAGGTCAGCGTGCCGGCCTCGGCCCCGCCGGTCCCGCCGGAGACGGGCGCATCCAACGCGCCAAGGCCCGCCGCCTCGGCCTGCGCCGCCACGGCGCGGGCGCTTTCGACATCCACGGTCGAGCAATCCAGCAGCACCGCACCCGGCGCCATGGCCGGGATCAGCTCGGCCGCCACGCTGCGCAGGATCGCACCGTTGGGCAGCATGGTGATGACCACCTCCGCGCCTGCGGCGGCTTCGGCGGCACTGGCGGCCCCGGTCACGCCCTCGGGCACCGGGGCGGTCAGGTCGAACCCCGTGACCGCATGGCCCGCGGCAGCCAGGTTGCGCGCCATCGGTGCGCCCATGTTGCCCAAGCCTACAAACCCGATTTTCATGGCGTCTCTCCTTCAAAGGTCAATTCATCCGGCCCCAGGGTGGCGACCATGGCGCGCACATCCTCGGGCGTGACATTGCCGAGTTTGGCGTGCTGCCAACGCGGCGTGCGGTCCTTGTCGATCACCTGCGCCCGGATCCCTTCGATGAAATCGCCATGTTCAGCCGCGCGCCAGGTCCAGCGGTATTCATGCCGCAGAGCCTCGCGCAGGTCCGCATAGCCCCGTGCCATGCGGATCAAGTGCAGCGCGCTCGCGGTCGAGAGCGGCGCGCCCCGGCGCAGGCCCAGCAGGGCGTTGCGCGAAAACTCGGTGTCCCGGGTGTCGAGCGCCGCCTCCACCTCCACACCGAAGACATAGTTGAAATCCGCGTCGATCTCGGCGCAGAAGGGGGCGATGCGGGCCTCGGGCGGGGCGGGGCAGGCGGCCTCCATCTCGGTCACGGTGCCGGTTTCGACCAGCGCCGCCTTGGCCGCGTCCCAATCGGCCTGCGGCAGGTAGTGGCTGGCAAAGCCGGTCAGCACCGCGTCGCCAGGTCCCATCCGAGCCCCGGTCATGCCGTAATACTCGCCCAACCGCCCCGGCGCGCGCGCCAAGAGGTACGTCCCCCCCACATCCGGGATCAGCCCGATGCCGCATTCCGGCATGGCGATCTGGCTGGTCTCGCCCACGATCCGGTGGCTGCCATGGCATCCGACGCCCACGCCCCCGCCCATGGTGAAGCCCTGAAGGAAGGACACCACCGGCTTGGGATAGCCCGCGATCCGCGCGTTCATCCGGTACTCGTCGCGCCAGAACCGGCGGCCATAGCTGTAATCGCCGCGCGTGCCGGTCTCGTACATCTCGACGATGTCCCCGCCGGCGGAAAACGCTTTCTCGCCTGCGCCCTCGATCAGTACCAGCGCCACCTCCGGGTCCTCGGCCCAGGCGCGCAGGGCCGCGTCGATCGCCAGGCACATCTCGTAGGTCAGCGCGTTCAGCGCGCGGGGCCGGTTCAGGGTGATCCGCCCGGCGCGCCCGTCGATACGGATCGCGATATCGCTCATCGGCGCGCCGCCAGAAGGGCGCGCGCCGTCAGCAAGCGCATGATTTCATTGGTTCCTTCCAGGATCTGATGCACCCGCAGGTCGCGCACCAGCTTCTCGATCCCGTAATCTGCGAGGTAGCCATAACCACCATGAAGCTGCAGGCACTGGTCGGCCACGCGGCTGCCGGCTTCGGTCACGAACTTCTTGGCCATGGCGCAATGGGTGGTCGCATCGGGCGCGCCCTGGTCCAGCTTCCACGCGGCCTGGCGCAGGAAGACGCGGGCGGCCTGCAACTCGATCTCTGCATCCGCCAGGCGGAATTGTAGGGCCTGGAACTGGTCGATGGGTTTGCCGAAGGCCCGGCGCTCGCCCATATAGGCGACCGTCGCGTCCAGCGCCGCCTGCGCCGCCCCGAGCGAACAGGCCGCGATGTTCAGCCGCCCGCCATCGAGCCCCATCATCGCGTAGCGAAAGCCCGCGCCTTCCTCGCCCAGAAGGTTCGCCGCCGGCACCGCGCAGTCATCGAGCTGCACCTGCCGGGTGGGCTGCGCGCGCCAGCCCATCTTGTCCTCCAGACCACCGAAGGACAGCCCCGGCGCCCCGTCCTCCACGATCAGGGACGAGATGCCGCGCGGCCCGTCCTCTCCGGTGCGGGCCATGACGATATAGGCATCCGAATAGCCCCCGCCCGAGATGAACGCCTTGGTCCCCGTCAGCCGGTAGCCCTCGTTGGTCCGCTCGGCGCGGGTCTTGAGCGCGGCGGCGTCCGAACCCGACCCGGGCTCCGTCAGGCAGTAGCTGAACACCGTTTCCATGGTGAGGGCAGGGGGCAGGAAGCGCGCCTTGACGTCGTCGGAGCCGAACTTGTCCAGCATCGCCGCGCACATGTTGTGGATCGACAGGAAGGCCGCGACCGAAGGGCAGGCCATGCTCAGCGCCTCGAAGACCAGCGTCGCGTCGAGCCGGCTGAGCCCGGATCCGCCGCTTTCCTCGGTCACGTAGAGCCCGCCGAAGCCGAGGGCAGCCAGCTCCGGCCAGAGGGTCTTGGGGATGGTGCCGTCCTTCTCCCAGGCCAGGGCATGGGGCGCGATGTTCTCGGCGCCGAAGTCGCGGGCCATGTCGAAGATCGCCGACTGCTCCTCGCTGAGTGCAAAATCCATCCCGCGCCTCCTCCCCTTGAATTGAACGCTTGTTCACTTAACGCCATCTGTCGAGCCTGCGCAAGATGCCAAGGGGCCGATCACAGGTCGCGGTGGAATTCCTCGATCAGGTGGCGCACCACGGCGTTCATCGCCTCCGCGTCGCTCTGCCCGGCCTCCAGGGCCGCGCGGCGTACAGCGCGTTGGCGATCCGCGCTCGAGCCGTCCGCAGCGATCTCGCGCAGGCGCTCGACCTCCGCCAACCCGCCCAGGGCCCTCGCATCGGCACCGATCAGCTCGATCAACTCCTCGACCAGCTCGGTACTGTCGACCACCGCGCCGCGGCCGAAATCGATCAGGCTGCCGCGGGCGCCGTAGCGTTGCGCCCGCCAGCGGTTCTCCGAAATCAGGAAGCGATCATAGGCGCGCCACCGCATATTGTGCGTCTTGAGCCCCCAGAGCATCCGCATTAGGGCCTGGGTCGCGGCGGCCAGGCTCAAGGTATCCTCCAGCCGCGGGCAGACATCGCAGATCCGGCTCTCCAGCGTGGGGAAGTTGTGCGACGGGCGCAGATCCCACCAGATCTTCGAGCTGTCCTCGATCAGGCCCAGATCGATCAGCACATGGATGTTGCGCTGGTACTCGGCCCAACTGTTGAACACCGGGGGCAGGCCGGTCCGGGGCAGGTTGTCGAACACCGTCAGCCGGTAGGAGGCCAGCCCCGTATCCTGCCCCTTCCAGAAGGGCGAGGAGGACGACAGCGCCAGCAGATGGGGCAGGAAATAGGAAAACTGCGGCAAGAGGTCGATCCGCAGGTCGTCATCGTCAAGCCCCACATGCACATGCATCCCGCAGATCAGCAGACGCCGCGCGACCCCGCCCAGGTCCTTTTCCAGGTCATTGTAGCGGTCCTTGTCGGTATGGTGCTGTTCGGCCCAGTCGGCACTGGGATGGCAGGAGGCCGCGATGGGCGCCAGGTTGAAGCGCGCAGCCTCCGCCGCGACCGTGCTGCGCAGCTTGCGCAAGTCCGCGCGCGCCTCGGCTATTTCGGCGCAGACTCCGGTGCCGATCTCGATCTGGCATTGTAGGAACTCGGGACTGACCTGGCCTTCCAGCTTGTCGCGACACGCCGCCATGAGGGCCTCGGGCGCCTCGGCAAGTTGCAGGCTGTCGCGGTCGACGAGGAGGTATTCCTCCTCGATGCCAAGGGTGAACTCTGGGGTGGACATGGGCGGGCGGGCTCCGGAACAGACTTGGACACGGCTTGCTCGCCACTGAACACGCAAACCGGGGCGCGAATCAAGCACGCCGATCCCCATGGGCCGCGCATGGCACCGGACCGTCCGCGCCACGGGCCTGCACCGGACAGCCCCATCGCTGGGAGGCGTTTTTGTCGCTGCCTTGAACGGTTTGAGGCACATCGCCGAAAAATACGCCTCCGAGGAAACACGCGCCAACCTGATTTCCAGCAATTGATTTGGAACCACGAGCAACTCGTGGTAATAATTAACGGAGCTTAACCTCATTTGTGAGAGTAACATGTCGTTAAAAACCTTGGCCGCAGCGGGCGCAGCAGTCGCCCTTTCCACTGCGGTCGCCCATGCGGTGACCTTTACGGGCACCTTCGATGTCAGCGGCCCGGCGTTTTCAGACCCCGGCCTGGTCGTCAATGTAGCGCCAAACCCCGGACCCGTGAGCTTCACCCTCAGCCTCGGGGACAGCACCACATTCGACTTGTTCGATATCTGGACGGAAGAGGAAGCGCTTTCCTTCCCCGAGGATACGACCGCACAGGACATCTTTGTCGCATTCGACTTTACCGCGCCGCCGCCGCCCTTTACGGGCACGGTGAGCGGCGAGACCGACGGTTTCGTCTTCGGCGGGTCGCTCAGTTCGGTCGGCCGGGTCACCTGGGGCGGCACACAGACGGTGTTCTTCGGCCCGTTCGGTGATGGCGTGCTGGAGCTCACGCTGTCCGATACGGAATTTAATCGCGGCCCATTGTTCGAATTCGGGACCCTGACGCCGGGCGCCGGGTTCGGTGGCACCGTGCAACTGACCGCGAGCTACATTACCGAAGCGACCCCCATTCCCCTGCCGGCAGCGGGCTGGCTGCTGCTCGCAGGTGTCGGTGGCCTCGGCGCCATGCGGAAATTCCGCAAGTCCTGAGCCGACGCACACCCTGAAATGAAAAAAGGCAGCCTTTGGGCTGCCTTTTTTGTTGGCGGTGAGGGGGCACCTCACTCCATCACGGGGATCGAGAATTCTCCGCCTTCCTTGATGCCCGAGGGCCAGCGGGCGGTGACGGTCTTGGTCCGCGTATAGAACCGGAACGCGTCTGGCCCGTGCTGGTTCAGGTCGCCGAATCCGGACTTCTTCCAGCCGCCGAAGGTGTGGTAGGCCAGCGGCACCGGGATCGGCACGTTGATCCCCACCATACCGATATTGATGCGGTTGGCGAAGTCGCGCGCCGCGTCCCCGTCGCGGGTGAAGATCGCGGTGCCGTTGCCGTATTCGTGGTCCATCGCCAGACCGAGGGCTTCCTCGTAGGATTTGGCGCGCACGGTGCACAGAACGGGGCCGAAAATCTCGGTCCGATAGATGTCCATTTCTTTGGAGACATTGTCGAACAGGTGCGGGCCGACGAAGAACCCGTTTTCATAGCCCTGCAGCGAGAAGTCCCGCCCGTCCACCACCAGCTTGGCGCCCTGATCGACGCCGGATTGCACCAGCCGCTCGATATTGGCCTTGGCCGCGGCGGTCACCACGGGGCCGTAATCGACATCCGTGCCCGAGGTATAGGGCCCGACCTTCAGCGCCTCGACCCGCGGCACCAGCTTCTCGATCAGCCGGTCCGCGGTCTCTTCGCCGACGGGCACCGCGACCGAGATCGCCATGCACCGCTCGCCCGCAGCCCCGTAGCCTGCGCCGACCAGCGCGTCCGCCGCCTGGTCGAGATCGGCGTCCGGCATGATGATCATGTGGTTCTTGGCCCCCCCGAAACACTGTACGCGCTTGCCGTTGGCACAGCCGCGGGAATAGATGTATTCCGCGATCGGGGTGGAGCCGACGAAGCCGATCGCCTGGATCGTGTCATTGTCGAGGATCGCATCCACCGCGCCCTTGTCGCCGTTGATCACCTGCAGCAGCCCGTCGGGCAGCCCGGCCTCGGTCATGAGCTCGGCCAGCATCAGCGGCACGGACGGATCGCGCTCCGACGGCTTGAGGATAAAGGCGTTGCCGCAGGCCAGGGCGGGGGCCATCTTCCACATCGGGATCATGGCGGGGAAGTTGAACGGGGTGATCCCTGCCACCACGCCCAAGGCCTGGCGCATGGAATACATGTCGATGCCCGGACCCGCGCTGTCGGTGAATTCGCCCTTCAGAAGATGGGGCGCGCCGATGCAGAACTCGACCACCTCCAGCCCGCGCACCACGTCGCCCTTGGCATCGGGCAGGGTCTTGCCATGCTCGCGGCTCAGGGCCTCGGCCAGCTTGTCCATGTCTCGGTTCAACAGGCGCACGAATTCCATCAGCACCCGCGCGCGGCGCTGGGGATTGGTGGCGGCCCAGGCGGGCTGTGCTGCGGCCGCGGCGGCCACAGCGGCGTCCAGCTCTTCGGGCGACGCAAGTGGCACCCTGGCCTGCACCTCGCCCGTGGCCGGGTTCATGACATCCGCGAACCGGCCCGACGTGCCTGCCACGCGCTTGCCGTTGATGAAATGGCTCAACTCTTCCATGGAACTCTCCCTGATTGCTCGGGCTCACCTTAGCCTTGCATTTTTGCCGGGAAAAGGAGCAGTCTGCCAAAAGAGTTTTGCAAAAACGCAAGGGTAGGGATGGATCTGAACTGGGACGACCTGCGCGTTTTCCTGCATGTGGCCCGGGGGGAGGGGCTGACGGCGGCCGCGCGGACCTTGCGGCTTGACCCGGCCACGGTGGGCCGCCGCATCGCCCGGCTGGAGGAGGTTGTGGGCGAGGCGCTGTTCCTCAAATCCCCGCAAGGCTACCAGCTGAGCGATGCAGGGGCGCGCTACCTGCCCCATGCGGAGGCCGCCGAGCAAGCCGCCCGCGCCGCGGGCGATGCGCTGGCCGGGACCACCGAGGACCTCAGCGGACCGGTCCGGATCGGCGCGCCCGATGGCTGCGCCAACTACCTGCTGCCCAGCGTCTGCGCCCGCATGCTCGACGCCCATCCGGCGCTGGAGTTGCAGATCATCGCCCTGCCGCGGGTCATCAACCTCAGCAAACGCGAGGCGGATCTGGCGATCACCGTCTCCCCGCCCGAAACCGGGCGCCTGACGGTGCAGAAGCTTGCCGATTACCACCTGCATCTGGCCGGGCACCGCGACCTGCTGGCGCGCCTGCCGGTGGCCACGCGGGCCGATATCGCCGCCCACCGGATCGTCGGTTACATCCCGGACATGGTCTTCGACCGAGAGCTCGACTATCTGACCGAGCTCGGCCTCGACCGGGCGGCGGTGGCGTCCAATTCCGTGGCGGTGCAGCTCAACCTGTTGCGGGCGGGGCTCGGCCTCGGCGTGGTGCATGATTTCGCCCTTCCCGCGGCGCCGGACCTGACCCGGGTGCTGCGGACCGATTTCGCCCTGCGCCGCAGCTTTTACATCGTGCGCCACGCGGATGACCAAAAAGTCGTACGTCTGCGCCGCTTCACCCGGATTTTCAACGAGTTTTTTCGCGACGAACTGGCCCGGCTGGAGCGTGACGCTTGACAGAAGGCCCTGCACCCGGCGACTTTTGATCCAGTCAATCGGAGGAGACCCCATGCTGGTGCATCAGATCCTGAAGTCGAAGGCGAGCGCGGAGGTGGTGACGATCGGTCCGGACGCCAGCGTCGCGGACGCCGCCAAGGTGCTCTCGCTGCGCAAGATCGGGAGCGTGGTCGTCTCTTCCAACGGCAAGACCGCCGACGGGATCCTGTCCGAGCGCGATATCGTGCGCGAGGTGGGGGTGCGCGGGGCAGGCTGCCTGACCGAGACCGTTGGCAACATGATGACACGGGATCTTGTCACCTGCGGCCCGGATGAAAGCGCCGACAAGGTGCTGATGCAGATGACCGAAGGACGCTTCCGCCACATGCCCGTGGTTCAGGACGGCGAAATGATCGGCCTGATCACCCTGGGCGACGCGGTCAAGGCGCGGCTGCAGGAAGTCAGCATGGAAAAAGAGGCGCTCGAAGGGATGATCATGGGGTTCTGACCCCGCGACACCTCCTGTCTTGCCCCGGCCTGCTTGAACTCCGGACCGATATCCGGTTTTGTCGCGCCGTAGCCCCAAGGAGATGCCCATGCGCATCGGACTGTACCCCGGAACCTTCGACCCGGTCACGCTCGGTCACCTCGACATTATCCGGCGCGCGTCGACCCTCGTGGATCGGCTGGTGATCGGGGTTGCGATCAATCGCGACAAGGGGCCCCTGTTTTCCCTGGAAGAACGGGTTGCGATGCTGGAGGCGGAATGCGCCGCCGTGTCGGCCGAGACGGGAACCGAGATCGTCGCCCATCCGTTCGAGAACCTGCTGATCGACTGCGCCCGGGATGTGGGCGCCTCGATGATCATCCGGGGCCTGCGGGCGGTGGCGGATTTCGAGTACGAGTTCCAGATGGTGGGAATGAACCGCCGTCTCGACGATTCCATCGAAACCGTCTTCCTGATGGCGGAGGCCGAGCATCAAGCGATCGCCTCGAAACTGGTCAAGGAGATCGCCCGGCTCGGAGGCGATGTCACGCCCTTCGTGACATCGCAGGTCAGGGCTGCCTTGGTGGACCGGTTCGGCCCACCGCAGATGAACGCGGCTCAGTAGCCGTAGACGGTTTTACGGGCGATTTCCCGGGCCTTGGTACGATCGATATCCAGATCATGGGCGACTTCCCACGGCATGGCTTGAATCTCCGAAACCGTGCGGACATAGGCAATCCGCTTGGCGGTGGCGGAGCGGATCGTGTTCAGAATGCTGGTCATTGGGACACTCCTTGGAGATATGGTCTGGTTGCGTTTGCGTGGGCATCGTTAGCGCTCACAAGGCCAAGATGGGGAATGCTGCGGCGCAGAACAACCTGCATTGCGGTCGAGCCGCTATGCGGAATATGCAATGGTCCTGAAGAGTGGGCCGCGTAGCTTGAGTGAGGATGCAAATGCAGCAAGTCGACGGGTTCAGCCCGGTGCCCCCGGGCAAGGTGGCCACTATCGTCACGCATCTGGAAATGACCGCGCGCCCCGATCCCGCGCCGGTGCCGGAGCTGCCATCGCTGGTTCTGGGAAGGGTCCGCGCGCCTGATCTGGCGCAGTACCGGCAGGTTTTCCTCGATGTCGGCGGGCGCGAATGGCTCTGGTGCTCGCGGCTCCTGCTCGATGACGCAGCACTGGCCGCGATCCTGAACGACGACGCGGTGGAGCTTTTCTATCTGCGCGACGGTGCGGCGGTGGTCGGTCTGCTGGAGCTCGATTTCCGCGAGACCGGCGCTTGTGAGTTGGCCTTCCTGGGCCTCGTGCCCGCGTGGGTCGGGCGTGGGGCAGGGCGCTACCTGATGAACATCGCGCTGACCCGCGCCTGGACGCGTCCCATCACCCGGATGCATGTGCATACCTGCACCCTCGATCACCCAGGGGCGGTGGCCTTCTATCGCCGCGCAGGCTTCGTGCCGGTGCGGCAGGAGGTGGAGGTGTTCGACGATCCGCGCCTGGGCGGGATCCTCCCGCCCGACGCCGCGCCGCACATCCCCGTCTTCACCCCCTAGGCGTCAGAGGAACTTGCCCATCTCCCGGGCGGTGTCGACCATCCGGTTCGAGAAGCCCCACTCGTTGTCATACCAGCTCAGCACCCGGCACATGGTGCCTTCCAGCACCTTGGTCTGGTCCGTGGCGAAGATCGACGAATGGGCGTCGTGGTTGAAATCCATCGACACGAGCTTCTCGTCGGTCACGCCGAGAACCCCCGCAAGCCGTCCTTCGCCGGCCGCATGGATCGCCGCGTTGATCTCTTGGACCGAGGTCTCGCGCGCGGCTTTGAAGGTCAGGTCGACGACCGACACGTTCGGCGTCGGCACCCGGATTGCCACCCCGTCGAGCTTGCCGTTCAGCTCCGGCAGCACCAGGCCCACGGCCCGTGCCGCCCCGGTGGAGGTCGGGATCATGTTCATCGCCGCCGCCCGTGCGCGGTAGAGATCCTTGTGCATCGTGTCCAGCGTCGGCTGGTCGCCTGTGTAGCTGTGAATGGTGGTCATGAACCCCTTCACGATGCCCACGGCCTCTTGCAACACCGAGGCGACGGGCGCCAGGCAGTTGGTGGTGCAGGAGGCGTTCGAGACCACGATGTCCGAGCCCGACAGGCTCTTGTGGTTCACCCCGTAGACGATGGTGTTGTCCGCACCGGCCGCCGGGGCCGACACGAGCACACGTTTGGCGCCGTTCTTGAGGTGCAGGGCAGCCTTGTCGCGGGCGGTGAAGATACCGGTGCATTCCAGCACGATATCCACATGGGACCAGGGCAGGTCCTCGGGATTGCGGATCGCGGTGACCTTGATCGGGCCACGCCCCACATCGATCGTGTCGCCGGACACGGTGACCGTCCCGGGGAAGCGGCCATGGATCGAATCGTAGCGCAACAGATGCGCATTGGTTTCCACCGGGCCCAGATCGTTGATCGCCACGACCTCCAGCCCGCTATCCTCAGTTTCGAGAATCGCCCGCAGGACATTACGACCGATCCGGCCGAACCCATTGATTGCCACTTGCACAGTCATCTGCGCCCCTCGCTCTTTCATTCCCGCCGCACCCTGCGGCTTTGGCGCGACGTTATCGCTAACATTCTTCGAAAACAAGCCGCCGCGCGGAAATCAGCCCGGGTGTGATACCGGGCTCATCCCCAGAAGCGCATCCAGTCGATCACCTCGATCAGCCGCCGGCCCAGAGCGATCAGCGCGGTGCTGTCGCGGGCCAGGACGTCAAAAAGGGCGGCCCCGATCAAGAGCACGCCCAGCCAGATGGCGATCTTGGTTGTCACGTGAGTCAACACTCCCTGCGGCGACGCGCGCCGCAGCGGGACGTGCGTCAGATCAGGCGTCCGATGGCCGCGGCGGTGTCCGCCATGCGGCAAGAGAAGCCCCATTCATTGTCGTACCATGCCAGAACCCGCACGGTCCGTCCCCCGATAACCTTTGTCTGGTCCGGTGCAAAGATCGAGGAATGGGTGGTGTGGTTGAAGTCGATCGACACCTTCGGCTCCGGGTCATAGGCCAGAACCGCGCCCATATGGCCCTGGGCCGCCTCGCGCACGATCTCGTTCACGTCCTCGACGGTCACATCCTTGCCCGCCTCGAAGGTCAGGTCCACCGCCGAGACGTTCGGCGTGGGCACCCGCAGGGCGGTGCCGTCGAGCTTGCCGGCGAGTTCGGGGATCACCTCGCCGATGGCCTTCGCCGCCCCGGTGGAGGTGGGGATCATCGCCATGGCCGCAGCGCGAGCGCGGTACAGGTCGGAATGCCGCCGGTCCAGCGTCGGCTGATCTCCGGTATAGCTGTGGATCGTGGTCATGATGCCACGCTCGATCCCGATCGCGTCGTTGAGGACCTTGGCCAGCGGGGCCAGCCCGTTGGTGGTGCAGGAGGCGTTGGAGACCACGTGATCGTCCTTGGTCAGGCTGCGGTGGTTCACCCCGTAGACGATGGTCTTGTCGGCGTTCTTGGCAGGGGCGGAGACCAGCACACGCTTGGCGCCGTGGTCCAGATGGACCGCCGCCTTGTCGCGGGCGTTGAACTTGCCCGAGCATTCCAGCACCACGTCCACCCCGGACCAGTCCAGCTCCGTCGGATCATAGGTGGAGAACACCTTCATCGGTCCGCGGCCCAGGTCCATGTGGTCGCCATCCACCGTGACCGTGCCGCCGAACCGGCCATGGATGCTGTCATACTTGAGCAGATGCGCATTCGTTTCGATCGGACCCGTGGCGTTGATCTTGACCACCTGCACATCGTTGCGCGCGCTTTCCGCGATATGCGCCAGGGTGCAGCGACCGATGCGGCCAAATCCGTTGATTCCAACTGTAATCGTCATCCTGCGCACTCCTCGAAATCTGGCGACGGGGGCGGATCGATGCTGCGGCGGATCGGGGGAACGCCACGGTATCCCGTCGTATTCCGTCCGGATGTAGCGTGATGCACCTGCAGAAAAAAGAGGAAAAATGTCGCGATCTTAACATGTTAGCGGAAACATGGCGTGGTGGCGCTAACGGGTTGCCGGAAAGCCGCAAGCCTTTATGGTCAAGCAGGGCGCATACAGAGGTATCGGAGAACAATATGAGCGGCCTGATTGCATTGTTGGACGATGTGGCCGCCCTCGCCAAGGTTGCGGCGGCCTCTCTGGACGATGTGGTGGGCCAGGCGACCAAGGCCGGGGCCAAGGCCGCGGGCGCGGTGATCGACGATGCCGCCGTGACGCCGAAATACGTTCAAGGCTTCGAGGCCGCGCGCGAACTGCCCATCGTCTGGCGGATCGCCAAGGGCTCGATCCGGAACAAGCTGGTGATCCTGCTGCCCGTCGCACTGCTGCTGTCGGCCTTCGCACCCTGGCTGATCCCGTTGCTGCTGATGCTTGGGGGGGCCTATCTGTGCTTCGAGGGGGCGGAGAAGATCCTCCATGTGTTCCACGCGAAGAAAAGCCACGAACCCGTTGCAGTTGAAGAGAAAGTCACGTCTGCGCGCCTGGAGGAGGCGAAAGTGGCGGGCGCCATCAAGACCGATTTCATCCTGTCGGCCGAGATCATGACCATCGCCCTTGCGGCCCTGCCAGCCACGGGCGGCGTGATGCTCCAGATCCCGGCACTGGCGCTGGTGGCCTTGGGCATCACCGCGCTGGTCTATGGCAGTGTCGCGGTGATCGTTAAGGCCGATGACGTGGGGCTGCACATGGCGCAGGCCGGGCGTCTGGCGAGCACCCGCGCCCTTGGCCGTGGCATCGTCACATCCATGCCGACCTTCTTGAAACTGCTGACGGTTGTCGGGACGGCGGCGATGCTCTGGGTCGGCGGGTCAATCATCCTGCACGGGCTCGAAGAGATGGGCGTGGCCGGTCCGGCCCATGCCATCCACGCCATTGCCGAGGCGGTCGCGCACACGGTGTCCGCCGCCCAGGGCGCCATCGGTTGGCTGGTCACCGCGACCCTTGACGGGGTGTTCGGGCTGATCCTGGGGCTCGTGATCGTGCCTCTCGTCACGCGGGCTTCGGCGCTGATCCCGCGCGGCTGAACCGGGACGCACCGCCCGGACGGAGTGCGCGCGGCGCGCGCCCGACCGGGGGCTGCCTGCCCCCGGACCCCCGGGAGTATTTAGGCACAAAAGAAGGGCCGCGGAAAAACGCCCGCCGGGTGAGGGCGGGTGTTCGGATCGATCTGGCGCTGCGAGCGAGGCTCAAAGCATTTCCTTGACCTTGGCGGCGACCGCCTCGGGCGTGATCTCGAAATGCTTGTAAAGATCGCCCGCCGGGGCCGATCCGCCGAAATCATGCATGCCGACGAAGCCGCCCTTTTCGCGCTTGCCGCGCTCGCCATAGAGCCAGCGGTCCCAGCCGAAGCGGATCGCGGCCTCCACCGCCACGCGGACGGGCCCGGCGGGCAGCACCTTGCGGCGATAGGCGTCGGGTTGTTCTTCGAAGATCTCCCAGCAGGGCATGGACACGACGCGCGTGCCGATCCCCTCGGCCTGCAACAGGTCGCGCGCGGCCATGGCGATGGCCACCTCGGACCCGGTGGCCATCAGGATCGCCTGGCGCTTGCCCTCGGCCTCGGCCAGAACGTAGCCGCCCTGGGCGGTCAGGTTCTTGGTCTTGTGCTCGGTCCGCAGGGTGGGCAGGCCTTGGCGCGACAGCGCCAGCACCGTGGGCGTTTCGGTCTGCTCCAGCGCGATCTCCCAGGCCTCGGCGGTCTCGACCGCGTCGGCGGGGCGGATCACCAGGGTGTTGGGTGTGGCGCGCAGCATCGCCAGGTGTTCGACCGGCTGATGGGTCGGGCCATCCTCGCCCAGCCCGATGGAATCGTGGGTCATCACATAAACCACCGGCTGTTTCATCAGCGCCGACAAGCGCATCGCCCCGCGCGCGTAATCGGTGAAGCACAGGAACGTGCCGCCATAGGGACGGATGCCGCCATGCAGGCTCATGCCGTTCATCGCCGCGGCCATGCCATGCTCGCGGATGCCGTAATAGACATACCGCCCGTCGCGGCTCTCGGGCATGAAGACACCCAGATCGCCAGTCTTGGTGTTGTTCGACCCCGTGAGGTCCGCCGAGCCGCCCACGGTCTCGGGCATGATCGGGTTGATCACTTCGAGCGCCATCTCCGACGCCTTGCGGGTCGCCACCTTTGGCGCGGTCTCGGAGGTCTGCTTTTTCAGCGCCTTGATCGTGGCGCTCAGCTTCCTGGGCAACTGGCGCGCGAACGCGCGGGAAAACTCGACCTGCTTGGCATTGGACAGTTTGGCGAACCGGGCGTCCCAGGCCGCCTTCTCGGCGGCCCCGCGGGCGCCGATCGCCTCCCACTGGGACTTGATCTCGGCCGGGATCTCGAACGGCCCATGGGTCCAGCCCCAGGCCTCGCGCGCGGCCTGATTCTGGCTGTCATCCGTCAGCGCCCCGTGGCCCTTGGAGGTATCCTGGGCCGCGTGACCAAGCGCGATATGGGTCTTGCAGGCCACCATGGCGGGCTTGTCGGACGCCTTCGCGGCACTCAGCGCGCGGTCGATATCCTCGGGGTCATGCCCGTCGCAGGAAAAGACGTCCCAGCCCGAGGCCGCGAACCGCGCCATCTGGTCCGTGCGGTCCGACAGGTCGACCTTGCCGTCGATGGTGATGCCGTTGTCATCCCACAGCACGATCAGGCGGCTCAACTCCTGCCGCCCGGCGAGCGTCAGCGCCTCCTGGCTGATGCCTTCCATCAGGCAGCCATCGCCCGCGATCACCCAGGTGTGGTGATCCATGATCTTGGCACCCCAGCGGGCGCGCAGGATCTCTTCGGCCATGGCAAAGCCCACGGCGGTGGCGATGCCCTGGCCCAGCGGACCGGTCGTCGTCTCGATGCCCGCGGCATGGCCAAACTCGGGATGACCCGCGGTGGCGGCACCGAGCTGACGGAAATTCTTGATCTCCGACAGGGGCATGGACTCGTACCCCGTCAGGTGCAGCAGCGCATAGAGCAGCATCGACCCATGGCCCGCCGACAGGATGAACCGGTCGCGGTCGGCCCAGTCCGGAGCGCTCGCATCGAATTTCAGGTGCTTTTCGAACAGGACCGTGGCCACATCCGCCATGCCGATCGGCATGCCGGAATGCCCGGAATTCGCGGCGGCCACCGCATCGAGGGCAAGGGTCCGGATCGCCGTTGCCTTCATCCAGTGATCGGGGTGCGCGGAGCGCAGGGCTGAAATATCCACGGGATACCTGTCCTTTCAAAAGGCGCAGTGAGCGCTGTCGCGCGCTCTTTATCAGCCAAGGGGCAAAGTGCAACCTCTGGCGCGGGTTTGGGCCGCCCGCGCCCCGGGGCGGGGTGCGAAAATGGGGGCGCATTCGGCTGGCCCGCTTGTTAACCTGCCCGGCAAGGTCGGCCCGAATCGCGCCCCGTCGGCGTGCGGGCTCCTAACCGGGCAACCAAAAGACCCGGGCCGGCAGGACAGAGCAGGCAGACAAGGAGACGACATGAGCGAAATCCCTCAACTGGAGCAGCGCATCGCCGCGGCCCTGGAACGCATTCGGGCCGGGCTCGATACCCTGCCGGGCGCCGAGATTGCAGAGACCGCCGCGCGGGCCGACACCCTGGCCGCCCGCGTCAGCGCGCTGGAGGCGGAGGTGTCCGAGAAGGGCGCGCTGGAAGCCGAGGTCTCTGCCCTGCGCGACGGACTGGCCAGGGCCGAGCAGGAGCGGACCGAGATGCTCGACACGATGCAGAAGCTGCAAACCGTGAACGCGGATCTGCGCCTCGCTGCGGCCGAGGGCGTAACCGACCCGGAAGCGATCAACGCCGCGCTTGTGGCCGACCTCGAGGCGTTGCAAAAGGTCCGCGCGGCCGATCTGCGCGATATAGACGCCATTCTGAGCGAGTTGGCGCCGCTGGCGAAGGAGGCCTGAGATGCCCGAGCTGACGATCACCATCGGACCCCGCGATTTCACCGTCGCCTGCCAGGCGGGCGAAGAAAGCTATCTCGAAGCCGCCGCAGCGATGCTCGATGCCGAGACGCGCGTGCTCTCCGAGCAGGCCGGCCGGATGCCCGAAGCGCGGATGCTGCTGATGGCCGGGCTGATGCTGGCTGACAAGACCGCGGCGGTCGAGGACAAGCTGCGCGAGGCCGAGGCGAAGCTGGCCGAACTCGGGCAGGAACTCGAGGCGCTGCGTAACGCGCCCGCGCCTGCGCCCGAACGGATCGAGGTGCCGATGATCCCGCCCAGCGTGGCCGAGGGCATGGCCGAGCTGGCCGCACGCGCGGAATCCGTGGCCGACGCGGTCGAGGCCAAGGCCCGTGCGGGGGCTGCCTGAGCCATGGCGCTCGAAGATGCGGGCGGCGAGGTCGATGGCGCCTTCACCCGTCCCGACCCGCGCGGTCTGAGCTATGAGGCGGCCTATGGCGGCGCGCTGAGCTTCCTGCGCCGCCGCTACACCAAGGAGCTGAGCGGCGTGGATGTCGCGGTCTCCGGCGTGCCCTTCGATCTGTCGGTGACCAATCGGCCCGGCTGTCGGCTGGGCCCCCGCGCGATCCGCGAGGCGTCGTCGCTGCAACCCTTCGATCCGCCCTATGGCTGGGGGTTCGACCCGCTGTCGGAGTTCACCGTGGTGGATTACGGCGATCTGGCCTTCGATTACGGTCGCGCGGCGGGGTTCCCAGCGGCGCTCGAGGCCCATATCCGCACCATTCTGGCGGCTGGCGCCGCGCCGCTGACCATGGGCGGGGACCATTATATCAGCTATCCGATCCTGCGCGCGCTGGCCGAGGTCCACGGGCCCTTGTCGCTTCTGCAGTTCGATGCCCATTCCGACACCTGGCCTGACGAGGATCGCGACCGGCTGGATCACGGGACCATGTTCTACAAGGCGGTGAAGGACGGGCTGATCGATCCTGCGCGCTCGGTGCAGGTGGGGATCCGCACCACCAACGATACCGATCTCGGCTTCCACGTAATCGACGCCCGCGAGGTGCACGAAGCGGGCGCCGCGGCCGTGGCGGCCAAGGTCCGGGGCATCCTGGGCGATCACAAGACCTACCTGACCTTCGACATCGACTGCCTCGATCCGGGCACCGCCCCGGGTACGGGCACGCCGGTCTGGGGGGGCTTGAGCGCGGGGCAGGCGGCGATCCTGCTGCGCGACCTGGCGGGCATCACCGTGGTGGGCGGCGACGTGGTCGAGGTCTCTCCGCCCTATGATCCGTCCGGGGCGACGGCGGTGGCAGGCGCCCATGTGATGACGGAAATCCTGTGCCTCTGGGCCTGGACACGCCGCAAGGGCGGGCAAGCCTGATCGCGCGCCCTATATCTGCCACATCACGCAAGACACACCAAAGGGGAGCCCATGGGCAACTGGATCGGTATTCTCATCATCGTAGCGATGTTCGCCTTCGTTGCGCTCATGGCGGTCTTTCGCCTCGCCCCCAGTGACCCGGCGGAGTGGCACGTGGACCCGACCGACCCGAGCCTGAGCGCCGGGAGCGGCGCGGCGCTGGTGCGCTCGGACGGCAACCTGCAAAGCCCGGTCTTCGACGAAACTCCCGAGGCGCTGCTGGCGCGGCTCCATGCCATTGCGGACGCGACCCCGCGCACCCGCGTGCTCGCCGGCAGCCCGGAGGAGGGGCGTGTGACCTACATGACCCGCTCCCTGGTCTTCGGCTTTCCCGACTATACCAGCGTCACCACGATCCCAATGGGCGACGGTGCGCAAGTGGTGGCTTACGGGCGTCTGCGCTTTGGCAGCTCCGACATGGGCGTGAACACCGAGCGCTTGTCCGGTTGGCTCGACCAGCTTCAGACCACCCGCTGATCCAACTGCCAAAAGGCCCCGCCGCGCGTGCCGCGCGCCGGGACATGAGGTTTTGCGCCGTGCTTCGCACGTCGCCGGGGGCGAGAGGGGCCGGCCCCTCTCGCGCTCTCCCCGGGATACTTGAAGACTTGAGAGATCAAGTCCCCCGATCTTCATCTTTGCTCGAATACTCCGGGGGTCCGGGGGCAGCGCCCCCGACCCGGTCTGCCTGCCCTTGACCCCACCCGGTCCCGGCGGCACAACCCGACCCCATGGTGCCCACGGAAAAACTCGCCCAGATCACGGAACGCTTCGAGTATATCGAAGCGCGCATGGCGGCGGGTGCCGCGGGCGAGGATATCGCGGCCCTCGGGCGCGAATATGCCGAGCTTAAGCCCGTGGTGGCCGAGATCGCCGCCTATAGCCGGGCGCGCGCCGACCTGGCCGAGGCCGAGGCGATGCTGGACGATCCGGAAATGCGCGCCCTCGCCGAAGAAGAGATCCCCGCGCTCAAGGCCCGTATCCCGGAGATGGAGCAGGCCCTGCGCCTGGCCCTTCTGCCCAAGGACGCCGCCGACGCCCGCCCCGCGATGATCGAGATCCGTCCCGGCACCGGCGGGGAGGAGGCGGCGCTGTTTGCCGGCGACCTGCTGCGCATGTATCAGCGCTATGCCGAGGCGCAGGGCTGGCGGTTTCAGATCGTGTCCGAAAGCCTGACCGAGCTTGGCGGCATAAAAGAAGTGATCGCCCATGTCTCCGGCAGCGGCGTCTTCGCCAAGCTGAAATACGAAAGCGGGGTGCACCGGGTGCAGCGCGTGCCCGTCACCGAATCCGGCGGGCGCATCCACACCTCCGCCGCCACGGTGGCGGTACTCCCCGAGGCCGAGGCGGTGGATATCGACATCCCCGCCTCCGATATTCGCATCGACACCATGCGCGCCAGCGGGGCAGGCGGCCAGCATGTGAACACCACCGATTCGGCTGTGCGGATCACCCATATCCCCACGGGTCTGGTGGTCACCAGCTCCGAGAAATCCCAGCATCGCAACCGCGACATCGCCATGCAGGTGCTGCGCGCGCGGCTCTATGACCTGGAACGTCAGCGCGCCGATGCCGAACGCTCGGCCGCGCGCAAGGGGCAGGTGGGCTCCGGCGATCGGTCCGAGCGCATCCGCACCTACAACTTCCCGCAAGGCCGCATGACAGACCACCGGATCAATTTGACGCTCTACAAGCTCGACCAGGTGATGCAGGGGGATCTCGACGAGGTGATCGCAGCCCTGGCCGCCGACGACCAGGCCCGGCTGCTGGCGGAGGTCGAGGGGTGAGCGACCGGCATGCGGCGTGGCTGCAGGCCCTGGCCGAAGCGGGCGTGGCGGACCCGGCGGGCGATCTGCGGCGGCTTTTCGATTGGGCCTATGCTCAGGGGCAGGGCGATCCGGCGCCGCAGACCCGCGACCGGCCCAATGACTGGACCCTTTATACCCTGGAGGACGCGGTGAAGGCCCGCGCCGCGCGCCAGCCGGTGTCGCAGATCATCGGCCGCCGCGCGTTTTTCAAGCATGACTTCGAGGTCACGCCGGATGTGCTTGACCCGCGCCCGGACACCGAGACCCTGGTGGAGGTGGCGCTTGCGCATCCTTTCGACACGGTGCTCGATATTGGATCAGGATCAGGCTGTATCCTGCTGTCCTTGCTGGCAGAACGCCCCGAGGCGACCGGGCTGGGTATCGACATCTCGGCCCCCGCGCTGGACGTGGCGCGGCGCAATGCCGACCGGCTCGGGCTGGCGGGGCGGGCGCGTTTTCGGCGCTCTGACTGGCTGGCCGAGGTCGATGAGCAATTCGACCTGATCGTCTCCAACCCGCCCTATATCGACGCCGCCACCTACGCCACGCTCGCCCCCGAGCTGCGCGACTGGGAGCCGCGCGGCGCGCTGGAGGCGGGCGCGGACGGGCTCGACGCCTACCGGGTGATCGCGCGCGATGCGCCCCGCGTTCTGGCGCCGGGCGGAACGCTCTGTCTGGAGATCGGCCATGACCAGGGCCGCTCCGTGCCCGCACTTCTGGCCGCTTCGGGCTGGCGGCAGATCACGGTGCAACGGGATCTCATCGGCAAGGACAGGGTGGTCACGGCGAACTTGATCTGACGCAGGTTTCGGCCCGAAACGGAGATCGGACGCGATCCTGCGGGACATTTTGTCTGTTTTTTGCTTGCCCCGGCGCCCGTCCCATGCTTACTGAGGCCACGGGTAGCGCGACCTCACCGTTCGAGGGCCGCTCGTACAACCCAATCATCTCCGGTATCCAGCGCACGGGCAACGGCTCGGCGGCAGGATGCGGCTAAAGCGGATATGGCTCCGGGCGATGTCCATGACTGCCACAAAGGCGGAAATAACCAGATATGAGATCATCGAAATCCCGCTCGCGGAACAAGAATAACCGGCGCAGTGTCGGCAATATCGTCAACCGTGTATTCGACAGTTCCGGGCCAGAGGGCAAGGTGCGCGGCACGCCGCAGCAGATCATCGACAAATACCTGACCCTGGCGCGGGATGCGCAATTGGCCAATGACCGCGTCGCGGTGGAGAATTTCCAGCAGCACGCCGAGCATTACACCCGCATGCTGAGCGAGGCCATGCGCGAGCAGGAGGCCCGCCAGGAACAGCAGGCGCAGCAAGCCCAGAACCAGCAGAAATCGCGCGGCGACCGCAACGAACGCGGTGATCGCGGCCAGAGCGGGCAGGGCGGGCAAGGCGGCGACCAGCCGTCGCAGGGCCAGTCCCGCTCCGATCCCGGCGACGCGCCCCAGCCCGAGACGGCCGAAGCCAAACCGCCCGAGACCGGCGCGTCCGATGTGATCGACCTGGGCGACGGCGACACCGATACGGGGCTCGTCGAGACCCCCGAAAGCAAACCCGCCCGCAAGCCGCGCACCCGCTCGCGCCGCAAGAAGACCGACGAAGCGCCCGCCGAAACGGCCGAGGCCTCGTCCGAGACACCGGCGGCGGAATAAGCCCTGCGAAAACGACGAAGGCCCGGACATGCGCCGGGCCTTTGTCGTTCAAGGTCGGGGTCTTACATGGAAAAGCTCGTCCCGCATCCGCAGCTGGAGCTGGCATTGGGGTTCTCGATGGTGAACCGCGCGCCGATCAACTCCTCGGTGAAGTCGATCACCGCGTTCTCCAGGAACGGCAGGGACACCGCGTCCACCACCACCTTCTGACCCTTGCCTTCCAGCACCAGGTCGTCCTCCGCCGGATCGTCCAGCTTGATCTCGTACTGGAACCCCGAGCAGCCGCCACCCTCCACGGCCACGCGCAGGGCCTTGGCGGCGTCGCTCTCGGCGTTGATTTCAGCGAGACGCGCGAAGGCGCGCTCGGTCACGGTGGGGGGCAGGGTCAGGTCCATCCGGGGGCTCCGACTGTTCTTTGAGCGTTATGATGTATATAAGATGCCTCAAAACGCAGAACAAGAACAGGCAGATCATATGACAGCGCCCTTTGCGTGCGGACCCGCAGGCTCGCGCGGCAGGCTTGTGGCCGAACCCGAGAGCGATTTTCGCTCGTGCTTTCAGCGCGACCGCGACCGGATCATCCATGCCAGTGCGTTCCGGCGGCTGAAACACAAGACCCAGGTCTTCGTGGAACACGAGGGCGATTATTTCCGCACCCGCCTGACCCATTCGATCGAGGTGGCCCAGGTGGCGCGCACGATCTGCGGCGCGCTGGGGCTGAACCCGGATCTGACCGAAGCGGTGGCGCTGGCCCATGATCTGGGCCACACGCCGTTCGGGCATACGGGCGAGGATGCGCTCAACGCGCTGATGGCCCCCTATGGCGGGTTCGATCACAACGCCCAGGCGCTGAAGATCGTCACCTCGCTCGAACGTCATTACGCGGCTTTCGACGGGCTCAACCTGACTTGGGAAACGCTGGAAGGCATCGCCAAGCATAACGGCCCGGTCACGGGCGAGTTGCCCCATGCGCTGGCCAGCTACAACGCCCGCCACGATCTCGAACTGCAAACCCATGCCAGCGCCGAGGCGCAGGTGGCCGCCCTGGCCGACGACATCGCCTATAACAACCACGACCTGCAGGACGGGCTGCGCGCGGGACTCTTCAGCCAGGCCGATATCGCCGACCTGCCGCTGGTGGCCGAGGCCTATGCCGAGGTCGACGCCGTCTGGCCCGATCTCGACCCCGCGCGGCGCAAACACGAAGCCCTGCGCCGGGTGTTCGGGATGATGGTGGCGGACGTCATCGACACCTCCCGCGCGCTGCTGGCCGAGGCCGCCCCGGCCGACGCCCAGGCCGTGCGCGACCTGGGCCGACCGGTGATCCGGTTCTCCGACGGGATGTTCGCCAGCCTGCGGCAGATCCGCGAGTTTCTCTTCACCCGCATGTACCGCGCCCCCAGCGTGATGGAGAAGCGCGCCGAGGTGACCACGGTCATCAACGACCTCTTCCCGCGCTATATGGCCGATCCGAGCCTGCTGCCCGCGCGCTGGCAACCCGACATCCTCGCCACCCGCACCCGCACCGAACTGGCCCGTATCGTGGCCGACTACATCGCGGGCATGACCGACCGCTACGCGCTCCAGGCCCATGACCGGCTCACGGCGGGGGACCGCGCCCGCAGCGCGCGCGCCTGATTTCGGTTGGACCCGCGCGGGCGAGTTGCTACAGGGACGCGACACCTGACCCGGGACCGACGATGAACCTGTTTACCGATATCCGCGCGGGCGTTCTGGCCGCCCTGACCGAGATGCAAGCCGAGGGCACGCTGCCCGAGGGGCTCGACTTCGCCAATGTGACCGTCGAGCCACCGCGCGACGCCGCCCATGGCGACATGGCGACCAATGCCGCAATGGTGCTCGCCAAACCCGCGAAGATGAAGCCGCGTGACATCGCCGAGGCACTCGCCGGCAAGCTCGCCGCCGACCCCCGGGTCGCCAGCGCCGAGGTGGCGGGCCCCGGCTTTCTGAACCTGCGCCTGGCGCCCACGCTCTGGCAGGACGTGGTGCGTGCGGTGCTGACCACCGGCACCGGCTTTGGCCGGTCGAGCATGGGGCAGGGGCGGCGGGTCAACGTGGAATACGTCTCCGCCAACCCCACCGGGCCCTTGCATGTGGGCCATACGCGCGGCGCGGTCTTCGGCGATGCCCTGGCCAGCCTGCTGGATTTCGCGGGCTACGACGTGACCCGCGAATACTACATCAACGATGGCGGTGCGCAGGTCGATGTGCTCGCGCGGTCGGTCTACCTGCGCTACCTGGAGGCCCACGGCCAGCAGGTCGCCTTCGAGGACGGCACCTATCCCGGCGACTACCTGATCGCCGTGGGCGAGGCGCTCAAGGACAAGGTCGGCGACGCCTTCGTGGACAAGGGAGAGCAGTTCTGGCTCGCAGAGGTGCGCGATTTCGCCACCGACGCCATGATGGACCTGATCCGTGCCGATCTCGCCAGCCTCGGCGTCAAGATGGACCGGTTCTTCTCGGAAAAGAGCCTCTACGGCACCGGCCGGATCGAAGCCGCCATCGCCGATCTGGACGCCAAGGGCCTGATCTATCGCGGCACGCTGGAGCCGCCCAAGGGCAAGGTGCCGGAGGATTGGGAGCCGCGCGAACAGACCCTGTTCCGCTCCACCGCCCACGGCGACGATGTGGACCGCCCGATCAAGAAATCCGACGGCAGCTGGACCTATTTCGCCCCCGACATCGCCTATCACTACGACAAGGTGAACCGCGGCTATGACGCGCTGATCGACGTGTTCGGCGCCGACCACGGTGGCTATGTCAAACGGATGAAGGCGGCGGTCTCGGCGCTGTCGGACGGCAAGACCCCGCTCGACATCAAGCTGACGCAGCTTGTGCGGCTCTTCAAGAATGGCGAGCCGTTCAAGATGTCCAAGCGCGCGGGCACCTTCGTGACGCTCTCGGACGTGGTCGAGCAGGTCGGCCCGGACGTCACGCGCTTCGTGATGCTGACCCGCAAGAACGACGCGCCGCTCGATTTCGACTTCGACAAGGTGTTGGAGCAGTCCCGCGAAAACCCCGTGTTCTACGTTCAATACGCCCATGCCCGGGTCTGCTCGGTGCTGCGCAAGGCCGCCGAGGCCGGAGTCCCAGTGGACGACGCCAACTTGGCCCAAGCCGACCTGTCGGGCATGACCGACCCGGCGGAGCTGAAGCTCGCCCGCGCGCTGGCCGAATGGCCGCGCCTGGTCGAGATCGCCGCCCGCACCAACGAGCCGCACCGAATCTCCTTCGCACTCTACGACATCGCCGCCGATCTCCATGCGCTGTGGAACAAGGGCAATGACGATCCGTCGTTGCGTTTCCTGCAAGAGGGTGACTCAGCTGCAACACAGGCGAAAATCGCCCTCGTGCGCGCCTGCGCCGTTGTTATTTCGACCGGTCTTGGTATCCTTGGCGTGTCTCCGGTGGAAGAGATGCGCTGATCTGAACCGCGATCACAAAAAGCGCACCGCCTCCGGGACTGAGCAGTCAGATCCCTCCTTCGCTGCGGAGGGCGTGAGAGGCAGGACCATGACCGTGTACGATTCCGACGCCTATCCGGCGTATGGCGGAGAGGATTCCGTCGAAAATCCCGCCCCCTTCGGGCGGGCCGTCGCCCCCCTCGTGACCTGGACCGGTGCCGTGGCGTCCCTGGCGCTGGTGGCGGGGCTGGGCCTCTGGGGCTACAACCTGGCCATGCGCGACGTGACCGGCATCCCGGTGATCCAGGCGCTCGAAGGGCCGATGCGGGTGCAGCCCGACGATCCCGGCGGCCGCCAGGCCGATCACCAGGGTCTCGCCGTGAACGTGGTCAAGGCCCAGGGCGTGGCCGCGGCCCCGGTGGACAAGATCGTGCTCGCCCCGCCCCCCATCGACCTCAGCACCGCAACCCCCGCGCAACCGGTCCCGCTTGTGCAGGACGGACCGCGCGATGCGACCGCTCCCGAGGAAACCGGCATCCCATTGCCCGAAGAGCCCAACCGCGAACAGGCCACCGTGCTGGCGGTCGAGGCGCTGATCTCCGATCTGGTGGCCGAGGAGGAGGCCGCCCAGAACGGCACAGTGCCCAACACCAAGCCGGGCATCGCCCGCTCCCCGCGCCCCGCCGCGCGCCCCGAGGCCGTGGCCTTCGCCAGCCGGGCGAGTTTCGATCTTTCGGCGCCCACCGCCGCCATGCCGGCCGTGATGCGCGTCGCGGCCTTCGCCGACCCCGAGAGCATCGCCACCGGCACGCGCATGGTGCAGTTCGGCGCCTATGACGACGCGGACACCGCCGAAGCCGAATGGGTGCGCATTGCCGAGACGTTCTCGCCCTATCTCGAAGGCAAGAACCCGGTGATCCAGCAGGCCGAGCGCGCCGGGCGCAGCTTCTACCGCCTGCGCGCCATGGGGTTCGAGGATCTCGCCGATGCGCGCCGCTTCTGCTCGGTCTTTCTGGCCGAGGATCTCGCCTGCATCCCGGTGGTCTACAAATGACGCACCCCCGTGGCTGAACCGCGCCGCGCGGCGATCCTCGGCTGCGGCGGGCCGGTTCTGACCCCCGAGGAGGCCACCTTCTTCGCCGCCGCGAACCCCTGGGGCTTCATCCTCTTTGGTCGCAACGTTGAAAGCCGCGCGCAACTCGCGCGCCTGACCGCCGACCTGCGCGCCGCTCTCGGCTGGCACGCGCCGATCCTGATCGACCAGGAAGGCGGCCGCGTCGCCCGCATGGCCCCGCCGGATTGGCGCGGCTTCCCTCCCGCGCTCGACCAGGCCGCGTCTCCGCGCGCCTTCTGGGTCCGGGGCCGCGCCATCGCGCTGGATCTGGCCGAGGTCGGCATCGACGTGAACTGCGCGCCGCTCGCGGACATCGCGCTGCCCGAAACCCACCCGATCCTGCGCAACCGCTGCTACGGGACCGATGTGGCCACCGTGGTGGCCAATGCCCGCGCCATGGCCGACGGCCTGCGCGCGGGCGGCGTCCTGCCCATCCTGAAACACCTGCCGGGCTACGGGCGCGGCACCGTGGACAGCCACAAGGCCCTGCCGCGTGTGACCGCCGACGCCGCCACCCTGCGCGCCACCGACTTCGCCCCTTTCGTCGCCCTGCGCGATATGGCGATGGGCATGACCGCGCATCTCGTCTACGAGGCTTTCGATCCGGACCTGCCCGCCACGGTCTCCCCGCGCATGATCGACATGATCCGCAACGAGATCGGATTCGACGGGCTGCTGATGACCGACGACATCTCGATGGAGGCGCTCTCGGGCACGGTCCCCGAGCGGGGGCAGGCCGCGCTCGCCGCTGGTTGCGACCTGGTCCTGCACTGCAACGGCGATCTGGCCGAGATGCAGGCGCTCGCTGCTGCCCTGCCGCCCATGACCGAGGCCGCGCAAACCCGCGCCGCGCGCGCCCTGTCCCAGCGGCAAACGCCCCAGCCCGTTGACATCCCCGCGCTCGACGCCGAACGTAACGCCTTGCCCTCCGCCTGACGCGGGCGCGCCAAGGACCCAGATGACCGACAGCCAACCCGACCTGAACCTGTCCCCCGCCAGCGTCGAGGAGCGTCTCGCCGCCGAGGCGCTGATCGTGGACGTGGATGGGTTCGAGGGGCCGCTCGACCTGCTGCTGCAACTCTCGCGCACCCAGAAGGTCGATTTGCGCAAGGTCTCGGTGCTGGCCCTGTCCGAACAATATCTCGCCTTCATCGAGAAGGCGAAAGCGCTGCGGATCGAACTGGCTGCCGACTACCTGGTGATGGCCGCCTGGCTCGCCTTCTTGAAATCCCGCCTCCTGCTGCCGCCCGACCCGGCCGACGAGGGGCCGTCGGGCGAAGACCTCGCCGCCCATCTCGCGTTCCAGCTCGAGCGGCTCGAGGCGATGCGCGAAGCGGCGGCCAAACTCATGGCCCGCGACCAGCTCGGCAAGGATTTCTTCGCCCGTGGCACCCCCGAACAGGTGACCCGCGCCCGGCGCGTGACCTATTCCGCGACCCTGATCGACCTGATGCAGGCCTATGCCCGGATCCGCACCAAGGACGATTTCCGCCCCTTCGTCTTCGACCGTGACAGCGTGCTGACCATGGAACAGGCGCTCGACCGGATGAAAACCATGGTCCGTTTTGCGGGCGACTGGACTGACCTCGCGGCCTACCTGCCCGAAGGCTGGATCAACGACCCCAAGCGCCGCCGCTCCGCCACCGCCGCCACCTTCGCCGCCTCGCTGGAGCTTGCCAAGGCGGGCAAGATCGAACTGCGCCAGGGCGAGACCTTCGCCCCCATTCAACTCAAACGCAAATCCGAGCCGTGATGTCCGATACCCCCGAGCAAACGCCTGACGAGACCGCCGACAGCGCCGCGCCGATGCCCCCCGACGGCCCCGCCGAGAGCCTGTTCGAGGCCCCGCCCATGGGTGACCAGGAACGCATGGTCGAGGCGATCCTCTTTGCCACCGCCGAACCGGTGACCGTCCGCGCCCTGCAGGCCCGTATGCCCCATGGTTGCGACGCGGCAGAGGCCCTGACCCGCCTGCGCAAACGCTACGAGGGGCGCGGGGTCCATGTGGTCCGCGTCGGCGACGCCTGGGCCATGCGCACCGCGCCCGACCTCGGGTTTTTGATGCAGAACGAGGTGACCGAGACCCGCAAGCTCAGCCGCGCGGCCATCGAAACCCTCGCCATCATCGCCTACCACCAGCCCGTCACCCGCGCCGAGATCGAGGAGATCCGCGGCGTCTCGGTCTCGCGCGGCACGCTGGATCAGTTGATCGAGCTGGAATGGGTGCGCTTCGGGCGCAGGCGGATGACGCCGGGCCGCCCGACGACCTTCGTGGCCACGCAAACCTTTCTCGATCAGTTCGGCCTCGAATCGGCGCGCGACCTGCCCGGGCTGTCGGACCTGCGCGCGGCGGGCTTGCTCGAAAGCCGCCCGCTGCCGGGGGCCGAAAACCTTGAGGAGGACGGGGAGGACGAAGATCAAAGCGAGATGTTCGAGGAGTAACCTGATATTCACGGCCCGCGACCCTATATGTGAGTGGTCGCAACCGGGAGGGACGGCATGAACGTCAACCAGCTTATCAACATGGCGCTCCGCATCTTCGCGCGCAAGGCGATGAACAAGGGCGTCAACGCTGGCGTCAAACGCATGGCCGCGCGCGGCAAGACCCCGGGACAGCCCGCGTCCCCTGCACAGCAACGCGCCGCGCGGGAGACTCAGCGCAAGGCGCAGCAGGGCCTCAACATTGCCCGACGATTCACGAAATTCTAGTTAACGGGGCGCGCGCTGCGCAACAGCCGCGCCGCTGCCCGCGCCCCCTTCGCCCCGGATCTGCCGCAGTGACGGCTTATGCCGCGAAATGCTTGGACAGTTTCAGCCCCTGGCCCTGGTAGTTCGACGCGATCCCCGCACCGTAAAGCTGCGTCGGCACCTCGGCCATGCGCTCATAGACCAGCCGCCCGACGATCTGCCCGTGCTCCAGCACGAAGGGCGCTTCGTGGCACCGCACCTCCAGCACCCCGCGCGACCCGGTCCCCCCGGCGGCGGCATGGCCGAAACCGGGATCGAAAAAGCCCGCGTAATGCACCCGAAACTCGCCCACCATGGCCAGGTACGGCGCCATTTCGGCGGCGCAATCGGGCGGGATATGCACCGCCTCCCGGCTCACCAAGATGTAGAAGGCGCCGGGGTCGAGGATGATACGCCCTTGATCCGTATGAATTTCTTCCCAGTACTCGGCGGGCGGGTAATGCCCGATCTTCTCCAGGTCGATCACGCCCGTATGCGGCTTGGCGCGGTAGCCCACGAGGCTCCCGGTCGCGGGGCGCAGATCCACCGAAAACCCCAACCCCTGGTCGACATGGGCCGGGCCCGAGACCAGCGGGGTCGCGGCATGGCGCGCCCGCAGCGCCGCATCGTCGAGCAGGGCCTGACCGCTGCGAAACCGGATCTGGTTGAGCCGCATGCCCGGCCGGACCAGCACCGAAAACGACCGCGGGCAGATCTCCGCATAAAGTGGGCCGTGGTAGCCCGCCGGGATCCGGTCGAATTCGGTCCCGCCATCGGTGATCGTGCGCGTCAGCAGATCGACCCGTCCGGTGGAGCTCTTGGCATTGGCCACCGCCTGCACGCCCGCGGGCAGGGCGAGCGATTCCATCAACGGCACGACGTAGACGCAGCCCTTTTCCAGAACCGCGCCCCCGCTCAGGTCGATCCGGTGCATCTCGAAATCCGCGAGCCGGTCGGCCACGGTCGCCCCGTCGCCCGCGAGGAACGAGGCACGCACGCGGTAAGCCACGGCTCCCAAACGCAAATCGAGGCTCGCCGGTTGCACCTGTCCTGGCGCGATGGCCGGATCGGCCGCGATCATGCCCCCCGCGATCATCGCCTCAAGGCTCTGGCAGGGCAGCACGCCGGGGGTGGGCAAGGCAGGGGCGGACATGGTTCATACCTCCGTCAGAGGGTGCGGCTGCGCCGCAAGTGAGCCAAGTGTCGGAAAAGTGGTCGGGCTAGCAGGACTCGAACCTGCGACCTTCCGTCCCCCAGACGGACGCGCTACCAGGCTGCGCCATAGCCCGACACTGCGGCGTTCATAACGCTTTCCACGCCGGGGGCAAGCCGAATTTCGCCCCCCGCGGCGCCGCGTGTTTCGCCGCGCACCCTTCAAGCCGGATCTGACCCGTCGATGCGCGCGCGGAGCGCCGCCAGCCGGTCGGCCAGGGCGCGCGCGGTGTCCGGATCGACCTGCGACAGCGCGCCGGGATGGGCAGCCAGCCTGCGCGCGAAGGTCCCCAAAGCGTCGGAACGCTGCGGGCTGGGGCCGGGCAGGGCCGGGACGGCTGCACCGGGCGCAGCCGTGGGCGCAGGGTCTGGCACGGCGGGTGCTTCCGAGGGCGCAGCCTCGGCCGCATCCGGATCGGGCGCCCCATGGCGGGCCGTGAAGAGCGGCAGGGGATCCTCGGTGGGCGCCGCCTCCGGTGCGGCTTCGGCGGGGGGCTCTGCGGCGTCGTCGTCTGCGGGCATCTCGGCCGTGCTCGCCATCAGGTCGACCACCTTGGCCTCGGCGGTGTCCTCGGCCGCTTGCGCGTCCTCCTCCACCGGTTGCACGGTCTCCTCCGCGCCATCGAGGCGCCGGTCGCAGAGGCCGGCCACATGCTTGACCCCTTGTTCGCGCAGGATTTTCTGAACCCCTCGGATGGTGATCCCGTCATCGTGAAGCAGCACCCGGATCCCGGCCAGCAGGGACATGTCCGCGGGCCGGTAATACCGCCGTCCGCCCGCGCGTTTGACCGGCTTGACCTGGGGAAACTTGCTCTGCCAGAAGCGCAGCACGTGGGTGGGCACCTCCAACCAGTCGGCCACCTCGCTGATGGTCCGGAAGGCTTCCGCTGATTTGGCCATCAGGGTTTCGGGTCCGTGCAGCGCAGACGCCGCCGCGGCCTATCGGTTGCGGTTTCCATTGGCGACCCGTTCTTTCATCAGATGCGAGGGCCGGAAGGTCAGCACGCGGCGCGGATGGATCGGCACTTCCTCGCCCGTCTTGGGGTTGCGCCCGATCCGGGCGGACTTGTCGCGCACGCTGAAGGTCCCGAAGGACGAGATCTTGACGCTTTCGCCGCGCACAAGTGCGTCGGACATATGGGTCAGGATGCTCTCGACCAGTTGGGCGGATTCGTTCCGGGACAGGCCGACCTCGCGGAATACCGCATCGCTCAGGTCCATGCGCGTCAGTGTCTTCTCGGCCATCTTGCCCCCCTCGTTGCAACCGGGGCCAGTATGCGCCGGACGGTTTTCGAGTCAATATCAAGGGCTTGCCGATTGGCGTTCAGATCGGCCAAATCCGCCGATTCCACGCATTTACCAGCGTAATACCACCGATCCCCAGGACAATCCGCCCCCGATGGCCTCGGTGACGACCAGATCGCCGGGCTTGATCTGCCCGCGCGCCACCCCGACCGACAGCGCCATGGGGATCGACGCGGCCGAGGTGTTGCCGTGATCGGCCACGGTGACGACGACCCGGTCCATGCCGATGCCCATCTTGCGCGCGGTGGCGGTGATGATGCGCAGGTTGGCCTGGTGGGGCACGACCCAGTCCACATCCGCCTCTGTCAGACCGGCCTTGGCGAGCGCGGTCTCGGCGGTCGCGGCGAGCTTCTCGATGGCGTGGCGGAACACTTCCTTGCCCTCCATCCGCAGGTAGCCCGCGGTTTGCGAGCTGGACACGCCCCCATCCACGTAAAGGATATCGCGGTGCCGCCCGTCGGAATTCAGGTCCGCCGACAGGATCCCGCGGTCGGCCGTCCCACCGGTGCCGTCGCGCGCCTCCAGCACCACGGCACCCGCGCCGTCGCCGAAGAGCACGCAGGTCGACCGGTCGGTCCAGTCCATGATTCGGCTGAAGGTCTCGGCCCCGATCACCAGGATCCGGTCGGCCTGGCCCGACAGGATCATCGCGTTGGCATTGGCCATGGCGAACACGAACCCGGCGCAGACCGCCTGCACGTCATAGGCAAACCCCCGGGTCATGCCGAGCCGGGCCTGCACCATGGTGGCCACGGCCGGGAAGGTCAGATCGGGGGTGGAGGTCGCCACGATCACCGCGTCCACATCCTGTGCGGTCAGCTCGGCATGGTCGAGTGCCGCTTGCGCGGCGGCGGTGGCAAGGTCCGAGGTCTGTTCCCCGTCCGCTGCGAAATGGCGCCGCTCGATGCCCGAGCGGGTACGGATCCATTCATCGGTCGTGTCGACCAGGGTTTCGAGTTCGGAATTCGGGACCACGCGGCTTGGAAGGTAATGCCCCACACCGGTGACGACTGCACGTTTACCCATTCGCGGAACCCGATACTGCTTCTTCTTCTGGTGTGGCGGCGCCGCTCGCGCGGGCGCGCCCGGCGGAGGCCACCCGCGCGGCGAGGCGCTCGGTGAAGCCCGATTGCGCCAGGATGAAGGCCAGCTTGATGGCGGCGGCGACCCCGGTGGCATCCGCCGAGCCGTGGGATTTGACCACCGTGCCGTTGAGCCCCAGGAACACGCCGCCATTGACCCGGCGCGGGTCGATCCGTTTCGACAGGCGCCGCAGGGAGGTATAGGCGAGCATCGCCGCGATCTTGGACCAGGGCGTCTTCTCGAAGGCCTGGGTCAGGAAATCGCGGATCAGGGCCGCGGTGCCCTCGGCGGTCTTGAGCGCCACGTTGCCGGTGAACCCGTCGGTGACGATCACGTCCACCTTGTCCGACGGGATGTCGCCGCCTTCGACGAAGCCCACGAACTCGAAATCATTGTCGGGCGCGGCCTGGGCGATCAGGTCATGGGCTGCCTTCAGCTCGGCCCGGCCCTTGTGCTCTTCGGTGCCGACATTGAGCAGACCGATGCGCGGGGTGGGATTGCCCAGCCCGTTGCGGGCATAGGACGCGCCCATCAGCGCGTATTGCAGCAGGTCCTGCGCGTCGGCCTTGATGTCGGCGCCCACGTCCAGCATCACGTTGAACCCGGACTTGGCGCGCGACGGCCAGAGGCAGGCGATGGCGGGGCGGTTGATGCCGGGCACCTTGCGCAGGCGCACCATCGACAGCGCCATGAGCGCGCCGGTGTTGCCGCAGGAGACACAGACCGTCGCCTCGCCGTTGCGCACGGCGTCGATGGCTGACCACATGGAGGTGTCCTTGCCGCCGCGCATGACCTGGCTCGGCTTGTCGTGCATGGTCACTACGTCGGACGTGCCGCGGATCGCCACGCGGCCGTCGAGCGCACGCCGTTTCGCAACGAGCGCGGTCAACTCGGTGGCGTCACCGTGAAGCAGAAAGGCAATGTCGGGGTTTTTCTCGGCCGCAATAGCCAGCCCGCCGACCACCGCCGCCGGGCCCGTGTCGCCCCCCATGGCGTCGACGGAGATCACCGTCCCCGTCAGCCCATGCTCAGGCGGAGTTTCCGGGGAAGTGGACCCGCCGGGCGTCGTGCCGATCGATGTCCCTGCGGCCATGCGCATCTACCCCGGTTTTTGACAACCGTGGCCGCTCAGGCCGCGTCTTCGTCGAGATCGATCTCGTCGGCCTGGGCGATCACTTCACGATCCGCGTAATGGCCACAGGCCGCGCAGACGTGATGCGGGCGCTTGAGCTCGCCACAGTTGGGGCATTCGTTGGGGTTGCCGGCGACCAGAGCATCGTGGGAGCGGCGCTGTCCGCGGCGTGATTTCGTGATCTTGTTTTGAGGGACTGCCATGTCTCAACCTCGGTTCTGGGGGCAGTGCCCCGGGTGTTGTTTCTCGGCGAAACCGCCGCGTCGTCTCTTGCGCGCAAAATCCCCGCCGCGCGGGGTGAGAGCGAGGCCGGGAACATACTGTGATTCCGATGGGGCGCAAGTGTTTTCTGCGCCGCGTTTACCTGTGCACCAAGGGCCTTACAAGCCTCTTTGTTCAAACGGCTGCGCAATCGAGGAAGATCGGTCAGCCGCCGTCGGGTTTGCGCCCCGCGCGCAACTGTTGCAGGGCGGCGAAGGGCTTGGCGTCGTCATCGGTCATCGCGGGTTTGCCCGGTTCGGTGAAGACCGCGGCCCCCAGCGCCACGCCTTCGGCCCGGGGATAGAGCGGGATCGCCAGCGCCAGCTCTTCGGCCAGCAGGGCGGCGAGGTCCAGCGTGGCGGGCACGGGGCCTGCGGTTTCGTCCTCGGGCATCTCGACCTCGCTGCCGTCCGGGTCGGTCCAGTCGGCGAGATACCGGCGCAGAACGGGCTCTTCGATCCGGGTGGTGACGGGGGTCAGCGTGACGCTGCAGGGCTGGACCACCGTGGCGCCCAGGGTCGCCTCCAGCCGCCAGTCGGCCTTGCCCTCGGGATGCAGCGCGCCCGCCAGGCGCAGCTTGCGCAGATCGCTCAGCTCCAGGTCCGCGGCGAGCGCGGACAGGGTGGCGGGCTCGGGCACGATCTCGAACCGGGTGGGTTTGCGGGTGGACAGATCGGCAAAGCGCAGGACGGATGACGCGGAGGGGCCGTTGGTGGGGGGCTGGGGCATCTCGGGGGCTCCTTTCGGGTCGGGCGCGGGCGGGATCGGGGCTGCGCGGTTCGGCTGCCCCTTGCCGGTCCGGGGACGCGGCGTGGGGGCAGACAAGGCGCAGCGCTTGATCCGGCCCGGAGAGTTCGGTATCGCACTGGTGCTGCTCAGGATGTCTGTACAAGGTTTGCAGACGGTTTGCACATGGGGACGTGCCTGCGATGATCAACACTGCCGCTTTGCTGTTTCGCGGTCTCGTGGTCGGTGTTGCGCTGCTGGCGCTGGGGGGCTGTGCGGCGACCTATCGCAATTCCGGATACGTGCCGAGCGAGGCGGATCTGGCCGAGATCACCGTGGGGATCGATGACCGCAGTTCGGTCGAGGACCAGGTCGGGCGGCCAGTCTCACAAGGGGTGATCGCCGATCGCGCGTGGTATTTCGTGGGCACACGGTGGGAATATTTCGCCTATCGCGCGCCGCAGCCGATCGACCGGCAGGTGGTGGCGATTTCCTTCGACGAGGGCGGCACCGTGCAGAATATCGAGCGGTTCTCCCTGGCCGATGGCGAGGTGATCTCGCTCAACCGCCGGGTCACCGACAGCAACATCGAGGGCGTGTCCCTGATTCGCCAGCTGCTGGGCAATATCGGCAACTTCGACGCCGGAAACTTCCTGAACTAGGCGGCCGCCGAGAGCGCGTCCATGAAGCCCGCGCCGAACCGGTCGCGCAGAAAGGCGCGCTGCGGGGCGAAGGCGGTTTCGAAATGGGCGATCACCGCCTCGGGCACATCGAGTGCGTCGGTGGTGTGGAACTTGCGGTCGAGCCCCCAGGGGTCGGCCCGGTCGAGCCCGGCAAACGCCTCGATCCGGCGCATGACCGCCTGGGGCTCCGCCGCGATCTGGCCGAAGGGCAGATAGAGCAGGCGCAGATCGTCGAACCGCGCATCCCAGCGTGGCACATAGGTGGCATAGTCGCCGCGATGGGCGATCACCGGGTCCGTGGCGTGGCGCATCCAGGCCTTTTCCGTCTTGGGTGTGATCTTGCGGCGGGTCAGGTTCATGCGCAGCTGCGACGCCGCCCGGTCGACGGGATCGCGGATGATGTAGATGAAGCGCGCCTCGCGCAGGAATTTCGCGACGAAATCGACCCCGTCCTCCGGAAGCGTGCAGTATTCCGGGGTCACGTCGAGGCAGATCTGGCGCGCGGGCGCGCGGGAGAAGACATGCTTGTACCAGGTGCCGTTGAAGGCGGGCTGCTGCACCAGCCGGTCGAGATAGGCGAGATACTCCGCATCCGGTTTCGCCTTGTTTTTCAGGTGCCTGCGCGCGGCTTTCTCGACCCCCTGGACGAGGTTCGTGCGGGCCCATTTGCGGTTTTCGGGGCAGAACTTGTGATCGAAGAAATGCAGCTCCTTGAAGGGCGGCACCCAGATGTCCTCGCGCGCCTGACACACCCGGTAGAGCCAGCTTGTGGCGGCTTTCTGCGCGCCGATGCAGACGAGGTCAGGCTTGCGGCCGATCATGGGGGCTCCGGATACTGCGTGGCGCGAGCCTAGCAAGCTGCCGGGCGGCGGCAAGGGGGGCAGGGGTTAACGGCGCGTTGTCCGAGGGGGTGTTTCGCGCCGACAAATTTTTTCGCGGAACTGTGGAGGATCAAGGGCTTCCAGAGATTTGTTTCGCATGCGAAACATTCAAGTTCCTGAATAGGTTAACGGGTGGTCTCGGCCTCGGCGCGTGATTCCAGGTCGAGCCATTCTTCTTCGGCCGCGGCCAGGGTGGTCTGGCGGTCGACCAGCGCCTCGGTGGCCTTTTTGAACTTCGCAGGCTCGCGCGTGTAAAGGTCCGGTGTGGCAAGGAACTCTTCGAGCTTGGCGATCTCGGCGGTCAGGCGGTCGATCTCGCCGGGCAGGGCGTCGAGCCTGTGGCGTTGGGTGAAGGACAGGCCGGAAGCATTTGATTTTCGGATTGAATCAGAATTTGAGGTTGGGCTCTTGGGGCCGGGTTTTCCAGCGGATTTGGGCGGAGGTGCCGATGTGCCACCCCCCGCTGCGCGCTGGCTGCGGTAGTCGGACCAGCCGCCCGCATAAGCCGTGGCGCGCCCATCGCCTTCCATCGCGATGGTGGTGGTGGCGACCCGGTCGAGAAAATCCCGGTCGTGGCTCACCAGAAGCACCGTGCCGGGGTAGTCCGACAGGATTTCCTGCAGCAGGTCGAGGGTTTCGATGTCGAGATCGTTGGTCGGCTCGTCCAGCACCAGCAGGTTGCTTTCCCGCGCCATGATCCGCGCCAGCAAGAGCCGCGCACGCTCGCCGCCCGACAGCGCCCGGACGGGGGAGCGGGCCTGGTCATCGGTGAACAGGAAATCCTTGAGATAGCCCACCACGTGGCGCGGCGTGCCGCGGACCATGACCTGGTCGGCCTGGCCCGACACGCGCATTTCCGGGTCGCCGGTCAGGTTCTCCCAGAGCGAGGCGTCGGGGTCGAGCCCCTCACGGCGCTGGTCGAAGACGGCGATCTCGAGATTGGTGCCCAGGGTGACGGTGCCGTCGTCCGGCGCGATTTCCCCCGTGAGCATCTTCAGCAGCGTGGTCTTGCCCGCGCCGTTGGGTCCGACAAAGGCGATCCGGTCGCCGCGCAGCACGCGCAGATCGAAGGGGCGTAGGATGGTGCGGTCGCCGAAGGACTTGGTGATGCCGCGCGCCTCGATCACGCGCTTGCCGGAGGATCTGCCCGCCTCCAGCGCCATGTCGGCGGTCCCCTGGCGGCGGATCATGTCGGCGCGCTGCTGGCGCAGCTCGCCGAGCGCACGGACCCGGCCCTGGTTGCGCTTGCGCCGGGCGGAGATGCCCTCGACCGCCCAACGGGCCTCGGCCTTGATCTTGCGGTCGAGCTTGTGGCGGGCGAGGTCCTCTTCCTCCCAGGTCTTGTCGCGCCAGGCCTCGAAATCGCTAAAGCCACGCTCCTGCCGGCGCACCATGCCGCGGTCGATCCAAAGGGTGGCGCGGGTCAGCGCGCTCAGGAACGCCCGGTCATGGGAGATCAGCACGAAGGCCGCCCGGGTGCTGGTGAGGTGGTCTTCGAGCCAGGAAATGGCCTCGATGTCGAGATGGTTGGTCGGCTCGTCGAGCAGCATCAGGTGCGGGGCCTCGGCCAGCAGGCGCGCGAGGGCGGCGCGGCGGCGTTCGCCCCCGGAGGCGGCGTCGGTGGCGATATCGAGGTCGAGCTTCAGCCCCTCGGCGGCCATGTCGATGCGCCAGCTTTCGGACGGATCCAGCGCGGCGCGGGCGAAATCGCCCAGGGTGGGGAAGCCCGACAGGTCCGGGTCCTGCTCCATATAGCCGATGGAGGTACCGGGGGCGGCGATGACCTGGCCTGTGTCGGGCTCCACCAGGCCGGCCATGACCTTCATCAGGGTGGATTTGCCCGAGCCGTTGCGGCCCACGAGCGCCACGCGGTCGCCGGGCTGGATCACCAGGTCGAGCCCGGCGAACACCGGGTCACCGCCATAGCCGAGGCGGATATCGGAAAGCTGAAGGAGAGGGGGGCGTGCCATGGGCAAGCAGGTATGGGGACAACGGCGCGGGGTCAATGGCGACGGAGGGGGAGACGCGTGCTGCAGGCTTCATCTTTGCAAAAATACTCACGGCGCCAGATCGCCGCTGGCGCCCTATTCGAGGCGGGGTGCGGCAAGCGGTTTCGAAACCGCTTGGACCCGGCGCGACCCGGGCGCGCGGTGGGGATGTTGCGGCAAGCCGAACGCTGCGCTTTGTGCCCCTTGGGTGGCCATCCGGGCGCATTCCAAGCGGTTTCGAAACCGCTTGGACGCCGGGTGTCGCCGTTTCGCATCTTTTCCCCGTCCGGGGCTTGGCGTAGATACGCGCCAACAGACGCCAGAGGACCCCGCATCCATGCCCGCATCCATCACCGAGCCTGCCATCACGCCCGACCTGATCGCCGCCCACGGGCTGAAGCCCGAAGAATACGCGCGTATCCTGGAGATCATCGGGCGCGAGCCGAGCTTCACCGAGCTGGGCATTTTCTCGGCCATGTGGAACGAGCATTGTTCCTACAAATCCTCCAAGATCCATCTGCGCAAGCTGCCGACCGAGGGGCCTCAGGTCATTTGTGGACCGGGCGAGAACGCGGGTGTGGTCGATATCGGCGACGGCCAGGCGGTGGTCTTCAAGATGGAGAGCCACAATCACCCTTCCTATATCGAGCCCTATCAGGGGGCGGCCACGGGCGTGGGCGGCATCCTGCGCGATGTGTTCACCATGGGCGCGCGGCCCATCGCGGCGATGAACGCCCTGAGTTTCGGCGAGGTGTCGCACCCCAAGACCCGGTCGCTGGTCGCGGGCGTGGTCGAGGGGATCGGCGGGTATGGCAACTGTTTCGGCGTGCCCACGGTGGGCGGCGAGGTGCGGTTTCATCCGGCCTATAACGGCAACTGCCTGGTCAACGCCTTTGCCGCGGGGCTCGCGGACGCGGACAAGATCTTCTACTCGGCGGCCTCCGGCGTGGGGATGCCGGTGGTCTATCTTGGCGCCAAGACGGGACGCGACGGGGTCGGTGGGGCCACCATGGCCAGTGCGGAGTTCGACGACACCATCGAGGAGAAGCGCCCCACGGTGCAGGTGGGCGACCCGTTCACGGAAAAGCGGCTGATGGAGGCTTGCCTGGAGCTGATGGCCACGGGGGCGGTGATCTCGATCCAGGACATGGGGGCGGCGGGGCTGACCTGTTCGGCGGTGGAGATGGGCGACAAGGGCGGGCTCGGCATACGGCTGGACCTTGAGAAGGTGCCGGTGCGCGAGACCGCCATGACCGCCTACGAGATGATGCTGTCGGAGAGCCAGGAGCGCATGCTCATGGTGCTGAACCCGGCGTTGGAGGCCGAGGCCAAGGCGGTGTTCGACAAGTGGGACCTGGATTTCGCCATCGTGGGCGAGACGATTGCCGAGGACCGGTTCCTGATCGTGCATCACGGCGAGACCAAGGCGGACCTGCCCCTGTCGAAACTTGCATCGAGCGCGCCGGAATACGACCGGCCCTGGGTGCCGACGCCCGAGGCCGCGCCGCTCGACCCGGTGCCCGCGGTGGACCCGATCGACGGGCTCAAGGCGCTGCTGGCCAGCCCCAACTATGCGCGCAAGCACTGGGTCTGGGAGCAGTACGACACACAGGTCATGGCCGACACGCTGCGCACGCCCGGTCTTGGCGCGGGGATCGTGCGGGTGCACGGGACCGACAAGGCGTTGGCCTTCACCAGCGATGTGACCCCGCGCTACGTGCGGGCGAACCCGGTGCAGGGCGGGCGGCAGGCGGTGGCGGAGGCCTATCGCAACTTGATCGCGGTGGGGGCGCGTCCGCTTGCGACCACCGACAACCTGAATTTCGGCAACCCCGAAAAACCCGAGATCATGGGCCAGTTCGTCGGCGCGTTGCAGGGGATCGGGGAGGCCTGCGCGGCGCTCGACATGCCGATCGTGTCGGGCAATGTCAGCCTGTATAACGAAACCGACGGTCAGGGCATCCTGCCGACGCCCACCATCGGGGCGGTGGGGCTCATCGACCATGTGGACGAGGCCATCATGGGCCAGCCCCGGGCGGGGGATATTTTGCTGCTGATCGGGGCGGGCGAGGGGCATCTGGGCCAATCGGCGCTGCTGGCCGAGGTGTTCAACCGCGAGGAGGGCGATGCGCCGCCTGTGGACCTGGACGCCGAGCGCGCGGCGGGCGAGCTGATTCTCGAGGTGCGGGAGTGGATCGGGGCCTGTACGGACCTGTCGGATGGCGGGCTGGCGCTCGCGGCGTTCGAGATGGCGGAGGCGGCCGGGCTCGGCGTCAGCCTGGACGAGGCGGACATGGCGCAGCTGTTCGGGGAGGACCAGGGGCGTTACATCGTGGCCTGCGGGTTCGATGCGGCCGAGGCGATCATGGTCGCGGCGGGGCGGGCGGGCGTGCCCGTGGCCAGCGTCGGCCGGTTCGGCGGCGAGCAGGTGAGCCTCGGCGCCAGCAGCGCGCCGCTTGCGGAGTTGAGCACGCTCTATCGTGGTGCCTTTGCCGCGCAACTGGGCTGAGGCCCTGCGCCGGGGCACCCATGTCGCGCCCTTGAGCGGCTTGCAGCACCGGGGCGGGAGGCTTACTATACCCATACGGAATAATCAGGAATTCGCCCATGCCGATGCAGGCCGATGAAATCGAAGCGCTTCTGCGCGAGAGTTTCCCCAACGCCCAGATCGTCGTCGAAGGGGATGACGGGGTGCACATGTCCGCGATGGTCGTCGACGAGAGCTTTCGCGGCAAGAACCGGGTGCAGCAGCAGCGCGCGGTCTATGCGGCGCTCAAGGGCAAGATGGACGGGCCCGCGGGCGAGTTGCACGCGCTGGCGCTGACCACGAAGGCGCCCTGATGGCCTGGACCACGCCCATCGTGCTGCTCTCGGGGGCGCTGCTTGCGGTGCTTCTGGCGCGTGCGGTCTGGGTGGTATGGTACGAAAAGCGGTTCCCGCAGGAGCGGGGCACCGCCCCCGGCGAGGGCTATACCGAGATCGAGGCGAATTACCACTCCGGCGGGCCGGGCGGCGGCCACTCTTCCATAATCCGGGTCCCGAAGGACCCGCAGGAATATGCACGATCCTTCGTGCCTCATCATGCCAAAGGAAAAGACCATGAGTGACGCAAACGAGCGTATCAAGGAGACCGTGACCAAGAACGATGTTGTTCTGTTCATGAAGGGCACCAAGACAATGCCGCAATGCGGATTCTCGAGCCGGGTGGCCGGGGTTCTGAATTTCATGGGGGTCGAATACACGGATGTGAACGTGCTGGCGGACGAGGAAATCCGGCAGGGGATCAAGGACTATTCCGACTGGCCGACCATCCCGCAGCTTTACGTCAAGGGCGAGTTCGTCGGCGGCTGCGATATCATCACCGAGATGACCCTGTCGGGCGAACTGGACCAGATGTTCGAGACCAACGCGGTGTCCTACAACAAGGAAGCCGCCGACAAGATCCGCGAAGCCAACGCCTGAGCCGGCTTTGCCGAGACTTTGAAAGCGCCTCCGGCCCGGGGGCGCTTTTTTCTTTGCCGGTCTCGGCGCGCTTTTCGTCGGGGGCGGGGAGGGCGGTTGGGCGCCGCATGGCGGTTTTTGCCGGGAGGAGGCAGGATTGGAGCGTTCTGCAGGTGTTGCGGGGCGTGTTGGGTTGTCTCCCCACCGGTGTGCGTGTAGCTGGGCCGCGGAAAAGTGAGGGGGTAGGTGCCATGGCCGCGCGCGTCAGGATTATGAGTTTTCGGAAACGCTTTGGCTGCATGATGCTTGCGCTGGCCGTTCTGGTCGTGGTGTCGGTCGGCGGGGCGTTCGCCCAGTCCGCCGACCCCGCCCCGGCCGAGGTGTCGGCACAAGAGGATGCCGAGGCCGCGCCGCCCGAGGACAACGCGCCGGCCTATCCTGCGGGTCTCGACGATCCGACACTCGAAATCGAGGAGCTGCGCCTGCGGCTGCTGCCGCTGACGGTCGATCAGCTTACGGAGCTTGCCGCTGCGTGGCAGGGGATCGTGGCCGGACAAACCCAGGCGGTGGTCGATGAATCGCTTGCGCTGGAGCGTCTGCCGACGCAGGAGCAGGAGGCCGCCCGGGCCCGCGTTGTCGCGTTGACGGAGACACGCAATGCCGGGTTCGATCGCTTCTCGGAAGTCGTGAGCAATCTGGCGCGCAAGGGCGGGGACCCGGCGACGGTGGAAACCTACCGGGCCTATCGATCCTCCATCGTCGTTCAGGAAAAGCAGGAGGCGGATTGGCGGACGCTGGCCGAAGGCGCGTTGAGCTGGGCGGTTGCGCGCGATGGCGGCGTGCAATTGGCGATCCGCATCGCGGTGATCGGCGGCGCGATATTCGCGCTGCTGCTCGTGGCCCGGATCGTGCGGGGGTATGCCCGGCGGATGTTCGGGAAGTTACCGAACTTGTCCAAGCTGTTGCAGGCGTTCCTGGCGACGATTGTCTATTGGCTGACCATTGCGGTGGGGTTGATGGTGGTCCTGTCTTCGCTGGGTGTGGACATCACGCCGCTCTTCGCGCTGTTCGGCGGTGGTGCCTTCATCCTGGCCTTTGCCATGCAGGAGACCCTGAGCAACCTGGCGGCGGGCGTGATGATCATGATCAACCGTCCCTTCGATGAGGGGGATTATGTCGATGTCGCGGGTCTTGGCGGGACGGTGAAGAACGTCTCTATCGTCTCGACCCAGATCGTGACGCCGGACAACCAGATCATCGTGATCCCGAACTCCAAGGTCTGGGGCGATGTCATCACCAACGTCACGGCGTCCGATACTCGCCGGGTCGATATGGTGTTCGGCATCGGCTATGGCGATTCGATCCAGGAGGCCCAGGCCGTTCTGGAGGAGGTGGTTTCGGGCCATCCCCTGGTGTTGAAGGATCCCGCCCCGGTGATCCGCGTGAACGAACTGGCCGACAGTGCCGTGAACTTCATCGTGCGGCCCTGGACCAAAACCACCGATTACTGGGCGGTTTATTGGGACCTGCAGCGCGCGGTGAAAGAGGCGTTCGATGCCAAGGACATCTCGATCCCGTTCCCGCAGACCGACATGCATCTCTACATGGCGCCGAAATCGTTGCCGGCGGCGGTCGATGGGCTGCCCTTGGCGCGGCAGACCTCCACCGGGCGCGGTCCGGGGCGCGACGACCCGGGTCCGGACGACGCCGCAGAGCCCGCGCCGGCCGCAGGCTGAGCGCGCCTGTCCGCGGTGCGAGGGCGGTGTGTCTGCCTGATGCGGCCTGCAGCCCCTCCATCACCGTGAAAAACCCGACCGTGATCCAGATCGCCTTCGGCTCACCCCGCAGGGCGGTGGCGGCGACCGCGGCACCGCCGATGGCGACCATGGCCACGGAGGCAGATGCGCTCCAACACATCGTCTCGTCCCTTCCCCGGGTCAGTGTGTCGTGAAACGCCGGGGCTTGGCAAGATCGGGGGCAGGTCGGTGGGACCGGGCGAGTAACGTCGCCGCCAAACTGTACAGTGACAGAGGGTTTTTGTCCGGGCGCGGGAACGCCAGAAAGAGCGACGCGGTTCCGCAACTCAACCTCGTGCGCGCATGGCTCTTGGAAGGTGTCACCGGATCGGGCGCGTCCCGCGGCATTTGGGATAGCTCCGGCACCCCCAGAAGGCGGTTCCGGTTTTGCGCGCGGTGCGCTGGACCATGTCCGCGCCGCAGCGCGGGCAGGCGCAGGGTGTATCGGCTGCGCCCGTCTCGGGGGGCCGGGTCCCTCGTGGCCCGGTCTTGAGGGTTGCGTGGCGCGCCCTGTTCGCGGCGATATGCGCGTCTCTTGCCTCGTCCCCCCTGTCGAGACGCCGGAGTGTGTCATGGTGTCGATCGACTTCGGCTTCGGACAGGACCGGGGTCTGGAAGCGCCGGATCTGTTTGCCGAGCGCCCTCAGCCCCCAGCAGACCGTGTCCGGCATGGGCGTCTTTGGCTGCGCCTCTCCGGTGAAGACGACGAGGTTGTGCACGCGGTCCGATGAGATGCCCAACGCGCCCTGAACGGCGAGGACATGGGCATGGTTCTGGCGCAGCGGGTTCTGGAAGCTCCGTCTGCTGCGTTTGTGAACCTGGGTCCATCTGGCTTGCTCGGCGCTTCCGAAGATCCAGCCGGACATGTTCTTGGTTTCGATGACGAATATCCCGAAGCGTGACAGGACGACATGGTCTATCTGGGTGGTGGCGTCGCCCAGGGGCAGAATCAGATTCGACAGGGTCTTGTAGCCCGATGCCGCGAGCCCATGGGCAAGCGCGCCCGCCACCTTGCGTTCGCCGCGCGCGCCTTTCCGCTCGGGTGTGTCTATCGCGGACTTTCCTGCGTAGAAGAGGGATTTCAGAAGAAAGCCCAGCATGGGCGCCTAAGCGGCCGCGGTAGCGCGCAAGAGGCGTGCGCGGGCGGGGGGGATGGCGCCGATCTCCAGCCCGGTGAAGACATGAAGGGTGTTCATCTCGCGGTCGACCACGGCGTGATCGCTGACCCAGCCGCCCATGAGCAGGTAGGTCCGCAATAGCGGCGGCATGGCCCGCATCGCTCGCTTGAAGTCCGGCTTCACCCGGGCCAGGCCCTGGGCGAAGGGAAACACCCGGGGCGATTTCACCCGCGGCAGCCAGCGCGAGGGGGCCAGGTGGCGTTCGGTGAGCAGGGCGAAGGCGTCGCGGTAAAGCTCGCCATCGGTGCCCTGGAAGGACGAGCAGCCGAAGAGCATGCCGACCCCATGGGCGTCCACATAGGCGGTCATCGCGCCCCAGGCCACGCGCAGGATGTCCGGGTCGTGGCGGTCGGGATGCAGGCAAAAGCGGCCCAGCTCCACCATCGGTTTGTCGAACTCGCGGAGCGCGGAGAGCTCGTAGAACTGCGCGGAATAGCTGCGCGCGATCTCGGCTCCGGTGGCCAGCGGCAGCAGGCGGAAACAACCCACCAGCGCCCCGTCGCCGGTGTCGGTGACCATCACATGCAGGCAGGCCGCGTCGAAGGCATCGGCGTCCGGCGGCGCGTCGGGGCCGTGGAAGGCAAGCCCGCGCAGGCGCTGGCAGGCGGCGATGTCGGCCGGGCTCTCGGCCAGGCGCGCGGCGTAGCGGCCCTTGGTCAATCGCGGCATCGTCACCTCCGGGGTCTTGGCGCTTGGGCTGCACAGTATATCTATGGGCGTGACCTTCAATGATGTTCGTGCCCCGCCGAGACGCGGGGTCGGGTCCCGGACAGGCACAGGAGACCGAAATGGAAAAAGTCGTCAAATCCGAAGAAGAGTGGAAGGCGCAGCTGAGCGATCTGGCCTACAAGGTGACGCGCAAGCATGGCACGGAGCGGGCGGGCACCCACGAGGATTTCCCCAAGGACCCCGGCACCTATCGCTGCGTGTGCTGCGATGCGCCGCTGTTCGACCAGGCCCACAAGTTCGAGAGCGGCACGGGATGGCCGTCGTTCTTTCAGCCGCTGGACGAGGAGATGGTGGGCGAGAGCGTGGACAAGAGCTGGTTCATGACCCGCACGGAGGTGCATTGCAATCGCTGCGACGCCCATCTCGGCCATGTCTTTCCGGACGGGCCGCAGCCCACGGGATTGCGGTATTGCATCAATGGTGTGGCGCTGAATTTCGAGCCGGAATAGGGGGCGCTGCCCCCGTCGCATGCCCGACTCCCCCGGAGTATTTTTGCACAGATGAAGCCGGGGCGGTTGAGGCCTGGGCCAGGCGGACGGCTTGCAGGCGGTCCAGTTCGGCCAAGGCCGTGTCCGGATCGCCGGTGCGGGCCAGCGCCTTGGCATAGGCACGGCGGACCGAGCGGGGCCGCCAGGGCAGGGCGGCCCCCGCCAGCCAGGCGCGCAGATGCGCAGGCAGGCGGTCATAGTCGCCCATGGGATCCCCGCGCCGCCGGCGGCAGCGCAGGTGGGTCTGGCCGAGATTGCGGGTCATGGGTGTGCAGTCCCTGCGGTGGGTCGGATCAGAGGCAGCCCGCGAGCGTCGTGGCCATGTTGCGGATCAGCTGCGGATAGAGGTCGGGGCCGGGCGTGAGGTCGATCCCGATCGGGTCGATCACGCCGGTTCTGGCCTCGGTGCCGTCGAGCACGGTGTCCACCAGCCCGGCGTTGAATTGCGGCTCGGCCAGCACGCAGGTAATCCCCTCGTCCCGGACCCGGTCGCGGATCTCGGCGATGCGGGCGGGGCTGGGATCGGTAGCGTCGCTGAGCGAGATCGCTCCGGAGGCGGGGAAGTCGAAGGCGGTTTCGAAATACTGGTAGGCGTCGTGGAAGACGATGAAGCTGCCGCCGCGGGCGGGGGCGAGGATCTCTGCCACCTCTGCCGAGAGGGCGTCGAGTTCGGTGCGGCCCTCGGTGGCGTTGGTGAAGTAGGTCGCGGCGTTGTCCGGGTCGGCGGTGGAGAGTTGTGTGGCGATCAGGGTCAGCCAGGCCGCGGCGTTCTGCGGCGAGAGCCAGGCATGGGGGTCGTGTTCGCCGTGGTCGTGGCCGGCGTGGGTTTCGTGGTCGTGATCGTCATGGGCGTGATCGTGGCTGGCGGCCTTTTCCGAAGAGTCGTGCGTGTGATCATGGTCGTGGTCGTGCGCGTTATCATGTTCCGCGTGGTCATGGTCATGGTCATGGTCATGGCTCGCGTGGTCATGCTCCTCGTCGCCATGATCATGATCGTGGGCTTCGAACAGGGCGCCCTCGCGGAAGGGCAGCAGGGTGGTCTCTTCGGCGTCCAGCAGGGTCGTGACACGGGCGTTGGTGGCGAGGGTCGCGACGGCGTCTTCCATCCAGGGGGCGAGGTCCGCGCCCATCCAGAACACGAGGTCGGCGTCCTGCAACGCGGCGGCCTCGGACGGGCGCAGGCTGTATTCATGGGGCGAGGCGCCGGGGGGCAGGATCAGGGTGGGGGTGCCGACGCCGTCCATGACGCGGGCCACGAGGGCGTGGACCGGCGCGATGTCGGTGGCCACGGTCGGCACATCCGCCAGGGCGGTGCCACCAAGCAGGGTGGTTGCAACGCAGAGAGTGGTCAGGTTTCTGGACATCGGTGCCCCCTTGTGATCTTATAACGTTACCAGCGGAATATATGATATATAATAACATGACAAGCGAGGACATGGGCATGTCGGCGGAAAATGCGGCCCCGATCGGGTTCGAGAAGCACGACCACGGTGCCTGTGTCAGCCAGGCGCTTGCGGCGGCCGAGGCGCGTTGTGCCGCCGAAGGGCTGCGTCTGACGCCGGTGCGGCGCAAGGTGCTGGAGCTTCTGTTGCGCGAGCATCGGGCACTTGGGGCCTATGCGATCCTCGATCTTCTGCGGGAGGCGGGGTTCGGTTCCCAGCCGCCGGTGGCGTACCGGGCGCTCGATTTCCTGTCCGAGCACGGGTTCGTGCACAAGATCGAGCGGCTCAATGCCTTCGTGGCCTGCGCCCATCCGACCGAGCGGCATTCGCCCGCCTTCATGATCTGCAGGCTGTGCGACGCGGTGGCGGAGGCGCAATCGCCGCCCTCGCGCGGGGCGCTGGGGGCGGCGGCGAAGGCGGCAGGGTTCCAGATCGAGAAGACCGTGGTGGAGGCGGAGGGCCTGTGCCCGGCCTGCATCGAAAAGGCTGACGCATGAGCCTGATTTCCGTGCGCGGATTGAGCGTGGCCTATGGGGCGCGCACGGTCCTGAGCCATGTGGACCTGACCCTGGAGCCTGGCGAGATCGTCACCATCGTCGGGCCCAACGGGTCGGGCAAGACCAGCCTGCTGCGCGCGATCATCGGTGCCGCGAAACCGATGCGCGGGGAGATCTGGCTCAAACCCGGGCTGCGGCTGGGCTATGTGCCGCAGAAGCTGCATATCGATCCGACCCTGCCGATCACGGTGGAGCGGTTCATGCGCCTGCCCGAGAAGGTGCCGAAAGCCGCCTGCCAGGCGGCGCTGGAGGCCGCGGGCGTGCCGGATCTGCTGCGCCGGCAGATGTCGCAGCTATCGGGCGGGCAGTTCCAGCGGGTGCTTCTGGCGCGGGCGCTGATCAACCGGCCCGAGGTGCTGTTGCTGGACGAGGCGACGCAGGGGCTGGACCAGCCCGGCTCGGCCGCGTTCTATCGCCAGATCGAGACGGTGCGGCGCGAAACCGGCTGTGCCGTGCTGATGATCAGCCACGAGTTGCACGTGGTGATGAGTGCGTCGGACCGGGTGATCTGCCTCAACGGGCATGTGTGCTGCGAAGGCGCGCCCGCGGTGGTCGCCTCGGCCCCGGAGTACCGGGCATTGTTCGGGACCGGGACGGGTGGCGCGCTGGCGCTCTACCGGCACGACCATGACCACGATCACGACCATGACCACCCGCACAGTCACGAGGCGGCGGAATGATGCTGGACGATTTCATGACCCGCGCGACGCTGGCCGGGGTCGGTGTAGCCTTTGCCGCGGCCCCGCTGGGCTGTTTCGTGGTGTGGCGGCGGATGGCCTATTTCGGGGATGCCACCGCCCATGCGGCGATCCTGGGCGTGGCGCTGTCGCTGGCGCTGCAGATGTCGATTTTCGCAGGCGCGGTTCTGGTGGCGCTGCTCATGGCGCTGACGGTGACGTACCTGGCCGGGCGGGGCTATGCGATGGACACGCTGCTGGGGGTGATGGCCCATTCGGCGCTGGCCTTCGGGCTGGTGGCGGTGTCGTTCCTGTCGGGGGTGCGGATCGACCTGATGGCGTATCTGTTCGGTGATATCCTGTCGGTGTCGCGCATGGACCTGGTGGTGATCTGGGGTGGCGCGGCCCTGGTTGTGGGACTGATCCTGTGGCGATGGGCGGCGCTGCTGACGGCGACCCTGAACGAGGAGCTGGCCTATGCCAGCGGGCTCGATCCGCGGCGCGAACAGCTGGTGCTGACGGTGGCGCTGGCGATCACGGTGGCGGTGGCGATCAAGGTGGTGGGCGTGTTGCTGATTGCGGCGATGTTGATCATTCCGGCGGCGGCGGCCCGGGGGCTGGCGCGCACGCCGGAGGCCATGGCGGCCATCGCGGCGGGCATCGGGGCGCTGTCGGCGGTGGCCGGGTTGCGCGCGGCCTATGTGTTCGACACGCCCGCCGGGCCGTCGATCGTCTGCGTGGCCGCGCTGCTTTTTGCCGGGCTGAATCTCGCGGGCTGGCGCAGCGCGCGGGGTGCCTGAGCGCGCGGGCTCAGGGCATGCGCAGCGCACCGTCGAGCCGGATGGTCGTGCCGTTTAGGTAGCCGCATTCCAGGATGAAGGCCACGAGACGGGCGTATTCCACCGGATCGCCGAGGCGTTTGGGGAAGGTCACGTCAGCCGCGAGCGCCTCCATGATCTCTTCGCCGAGGCCGATCAGCATCGGTGTGCGGAAGATGCCCGGGGCGATGGACATCACGCGGATGCCCTCGCGCGCCAGATCGCGGGCCATGGGCAGGGACAGGCCCGTCACCCCGGCCTTGGAGGCGGCATAGGCGGCCTGGCCTTTCTGGCCGTCGAAGGCGGCGATGGAGGCCGTGGTGACGATCACCCCGCGCGCGCCGTCCGCATCGGGTGCGTTGCGGGCCATTTCGGCCGCCGCGAGCCGGGCGATGTTGAAGGTGCCAACCAGGTTGATGTCGATGGTGCGCTGGAAGGCGTCGAGCCCGTGAGGGCCTTCGCGGCCGAGGGTCTTGGCACTGGTCGCAACCCCTGCGCAGGTCACGCAGGCGGTGATCCGGCCCAGGGCTGTGGCGGCGGCGGTGACGCTGGCCTCGGCGCTGACATCGTCGGTGACGTCGGTTTCGAAAAAGAGCGCGCCGCTTTCGGCGGCGAGCTGGTGGCCGCGGGTCGCATCCCGGTCGAGCACCGCGACCGCCGCGCCCTTGGCGCGCAGGTGGCGGACGGTGGCCTCGCCGAGGCCCGAGGCGCCGCCGGTAACGAGGATGGCGTGATCTGAAACCTGCATGGGGGCTCCTGCTTTCTGAACACTTGTTCATTTTCTTGCCCGCCCGGGACGGCTGTGTCCAGAGGGGATCGCGAGGGCGCGGGTGTCGCGCTGTGCGGCGTGGCTCAAGACACTGTGATCGGGCTGGTGGGACTCCGCGGGAAGTTGCCGTTCGTTGGCCGGAAAAACGCCCCTTTCCAGCGGGTTTTGGCCGATTCTGCGGACCCATGCGGATGTGAACGCGCGGGGGCTTTAACGGCAGCTACGCAATCCCACATACGCAGCGGTGAGGGCCGCAAGGGCCCACTCAGACCAAGGAGTTCACCATGAAGAGCAGTAAGTTTTCCCCCGTTGTCGCACTGGCCCTTCCGCTGGCGCTTTTCGGGGCACCGTCCCTCGCGGGCAGCCTGGAGGACCCGGTGGTGGAGCCGGTCCCCATGGCGCCGGCCCCCGTGGTTGTTTCCGGCCGGGACTGGACCGGCGGCTATGTGGGTGCGCAGATCGGGTATGGTGACGTCGGCACGAATGCGTCCGGCGTCGATGGCGACGGTCTGATCGGTGGCCTGATCGCGGGCTACGATTATGACTTCGGGTCCTACGTTCTGGGCGCCGGGATCGATTACGACATCGCGGATATCGACCTTGGGCCCGCGAGCCTGGAGGATGTGCTGCGGCTGAAGCTGCGGGCCGGCTTCGAGGCAGGACCGTCCCTGATCTATGCGACGGGCGGCTATGCGCGGGCGGGCACCGACAACTTGGGCAGCGATGATGGTTGGTTCGCGGGGGCCGGGGTGGAATACCCGCTGAGCCAGAACCTGAGCCTTGCGGGCGAAGTGCTCTATCACGAGTTCGACGATTTCGACGGCTCCGGGGTGGATGTGGATGCCACCACGGTGCAGGCGCGCCTGGCTTACCGGTTCTGAACCGCAGGCCTTGTGACGATTTGGGGCGGGTCCGGTCGGGCCCGCCCCTTTTTTGCGTCTTGGCAACCGGGCGCGGGACCGGCTATGACCGGAGCCATGACCCGGGATATCTGCATCTGCGCGATTTGCCCCGCCTGAGTTTCTCGGCGGGCCGTTGTCATCTGTTTCCACTGTGCGAATGAGTTGATAAGGCCCGGGGGGACCCTTTGGGGCTGCGCGCGAAGGACCTGTGATGACTGCGACCGAGCTCAAGCTGACCAACACGAAGACCCGCCGGAAAGAGGTCTTCACCCCGATCGACCCCGACAACGTGCGGATGTATGTCTGCGGGCCGACGGTTTATGACCGGGCGCATCTGGGCAATGCGCGCCCGGCGGTGGTGTTCGACATGCTGTTCCGGGTGCTGCGCGAGGTCTATGGGCCCGAGCATGTGACCTATGTGCGCAACATCACGGATGTGGACGACAAGATCAACGCGCGCGCCGCCGAGACCGGGCGCTCGATCCGGGAGATCACCGACGAGACCACGGGCTGGTACTTGGAGGATATGGCGGCGCTGGGGACGTTGCCGCCGACCCATGTGCCGCGGGCAACCGAGTATATCCCGCAGATGGTGGCGATGATCGAGACGCTGATCGCGCGCGGCCATGCCTATGTGGCCGAGGGCCATGTGTTGTTCGATGTGCGCAGCTACGGCGCCTATGGCGCGCTGTCGGGGCGGTCGGTGGACGACATGATCGCGGGCGCGCGGGTGGAGGTGGCGCCCTACAAGCGCGACCCGATGGATTTCGTGCTGTGGAAACCGTCGGAGGCGGGGCTGCCGGGCTGGGACAGCCCCTGGGGCCGCGGGCGGCCGGGCTGGCATATCGAGTGCTCGGCCATGAGCCATGAGCTTTTGGGGGAGAGTTTCGACATTCATGGCGGCGGGAATGATCTGCAATTCCCGCACCACGAGAACGAGATTGCGCAGAGCTGCTGCGCCCATCCCGAGGGGGGCTTTGCGAAGGTCTGGATGCATAACGAGATGCTGCAGGTAGAGGGCAAGAAGATGTCCAAGTCCTTGGGCAATTTTTTCACCGTGCGGGACCTCTTGGACCAAGGGGTGCCCGGGGAGGTGATCCGGTTCGTGTTTCTCGGCACGCATTATTCCAAGCCGATGGATTGGACGGAGCGGAAGCGGGACGAGGCGATGGCGGTATTGCGGAAATGGCGGGCGGCGGTTGCGGGCACCCGTCCCGCGCCTGCCGCGGCCCCGTCCGTTATGGCGGCGCTGGTGGATGATCTGAACACGCCGGGCGCGATTGCGGAGTTGCACCAGCTTTATCGGGACGGGAACCTGCCCGGGCTGCTGGCGTCGGCGCAGCTGATGGGGCTCTTGAGCGACGAGATGGGGGGCTGGGACAGTTCGCCTCAGGTCGACCTCTCGGAGTTGGCAGCCCGGCTCGCAGAGGTCCGTGAGGCGGCGATTGGCACTAAGGATTTCACACAGGTGGACCGAATGAAAGCGGCGCTGATCGCAGCCGGGGTCGAGGTGCGGATGAGCAAGGCAGGGGTCGAATTGGTGCCTGGCCCGGAGTTCGATGCGGCGAAGTTGGAGGCTGTGGAATGAGTCTGGAGTTCTGGATCACTACCTTCGCAATTGTTGTCGGACCTCTCGGAGCGGTACTTATTGCACACCATTTGCAAGAGCGCAGAGAACGAACAAACAGAAGATTACATGTCTTTCGCTTGCTCATGGCTACACGGAAAGCGCCAATCAGTATCGAGCGCGTACAAGCTCTTAACTTGGTTGAAATTGAGTTCTACGGAGAACAGGAAGTTTCAAAGAAGTTCTCGGCCCTGTTGGAAACTTACAATGACGTTGGTCGCTGGAAATCAGAGGACCCGGATGTTCGGCGAAGGGTCTTTCAAGATGTCGAAGACCAAGTTGCAGATCTTTTGAATGAATTGGGCAGAGTCCTCGGCTATAGACTGGAGCAAATTAAGTTATTGCGAGGAGGCTACTACCCAGAGGCGTTCAGCGTCCGCGATGTACAGGAGGCAGAAATCCGTGAGTTCATACAGCAATTGAAGCGTGGGGAAAAAGCGGTTCCGATTGATGTTCTGGATGTTAGACACCCACGAAAAATCCTCGAGCAGGCGCGTGAAACCAATGAAGTGCTATCAGCAGCCGCATTGGATGAGGTGAAGCAAGAGGGTGCGAGATGAACGAACGCCTCTACCTCTACGACACCACCTTGCGCGACGGGCAGCAGACCCAGGGCGTGCAGTTCTCGACCCCCGAGAAGCAGCAGATCGCGGCGGCGCTGGATGCGTTGGGGATCGACTTTATCGAGGGCGGCTGGCCCGGGGCGAACCCGACGGATAGCGAGTTTTTTGCTTCTGCGCCGACCTTTGATCATGCGCGGTTTGCGGCCTTCGGCATGACCAAGCGCGCCGGGTTCTCGGCGGAGAATGACGATGTGCTGGCTGCGGTGCTGAATGCGGGCACGCAGGCCGTGTGCCTTGTGGGCAAGTCGCATGAGTACCACGTGACCCGTGCGCTTGGGATTTCGCTGGCCGAGAACACCGAGAACATCGCGCGCTCGGTTGCGCATCTGGTGGCGCAGGGGCGCGAGGCTATTTTTGATGCGGAGCATTTCTTCGACGGCTATCTCGCGAACCCGGGCTATGCGGTGGAGACGTTGCAGGCCGCGCTGGAGGCCGGGGCGCGTTGGGTCGTGCTCTGCGACACAAATGGCGGGCGGCTCCCGGCGGAGGTGGGCCGGATTACGGCGGAGGTGATCGCGGCGGGCGTGCCTGGGGACCGGTTGGGTATTCACACCCATAACGACACCGGCAATGCGGTGGCCAATGCACTTGCCGCGATCGACGCGGGCGCGCGGCAGGTGCAGGGCACGCTGAACGGGCTGGGCGAGCGGTGCGGCAATGCCAATCTGGTCACGCTGATCCCGACGCTGTTGTTGAAGGAGCCTTATGCCAGCCGGTTCGAGACCGGGGTGAGTGCCGCGGCGCTGCGGGACCTGGTGCGGGTGTCGCGGACGCTTGACGATATTCTCAACCGGGTGCCGACCAAGAGCGCGCCCTATGTGGGCGCGTCGGCGTTTGCGCACAAGGCGGGCCTGCATGCCTCGGCGATCCTGAAGGACCCCAGCACTTACGAGCATATCCCGCCGGAGGCGGTGGGCAATGCGCGGGTCATTCCGATGTCGAACCAGGCCGGGCAGTCGAACCTGCGCAAGCGTCTGGCCGATGCGGGGATCGCCGTACAGAAGGGGGATATGCGGCTCGGGGCGCTTCTGGACGAGGTAAAGCGGCGGGAGGATATGGGATATTCCTTCGACAGTGCGCAGGCGTCGTTTGAACTGCTCGCGCGGCGGCATCTGGAGGGGCTGCCGGAGTTCTTCGAGGTCAAGCGCTACAGGGTGACGGTGGAGCGGCGCAAGAACAAGTACGACCGGATGGTCAGCCTCTCGGAGGCGGTGGTGGTCCTGAAGATCGGGGATGAGAAGATGCTGTCGGTGTCGGAGTCCATGGACGAGACCGGCTGCGACCGGGGGCCGGTGAACGCGCTGGCCAAGGCGCTCGGCAAGGATCTGGGGCCCTATACGCCCTATATCGCAGACCTGCGGCTGGTGGATTTCAAGGTGCGGATCACCAATGGCGGCACCGAGGCGGTGACCCGTGTTCTGATCGACAGCGAGGACGGGCAGGGGCGGCGCTGGTCCACCGTTGGTGTGTCGGCCAACATCGTGGATGCAAGCTTCGAGGCGTTGGTCGAGGCGATCCAGTGGAAGCTGATCCGCGACGGTGCGCCCCGCATCGCGCTGGCCGCCGAATGAGCCTGGAGGCCTGCGCGGGGCTGGTCGAACGCGGCGATCCGGACCGGTTTCTCGCGACCATGGCCGCCCCGGTGCCGGCGCGCCGGGTGCTGTTTCCGCTCTATGCGTTCAACATCGAGGTGAGCCGCGCGCCCTGGTTGACCGAAGAGCCGATGATCGCGGAGATGCGGCTGCAATGGTGGCGCGACGTTCTGGAGGAGATCCGGAGCGGCGCGAGGGTAAGGTCCCACGAGGTGGCGACACCGCTGGCGGAGGTGCTGGACGCCGAAGCGGTGGCGGTGCTGGACCGGCTGGTGGCGGCGCGGCGGTGGGAGGTTTACCGCGATCCGTTCGAGGATCAGGCGGCGTTCGACGCCTATCTGGAGGAAACCGGCGCCGGTCTGGTCTGGGCCGCGGGGCGGGCGCTTGGTGCCGAGGCGGCGGCTGAGCCTGTGCTGCGCGAGCAGGGTTGGGCGGCGGCGCTGGCGCGGTATCTGCAGGCGGTGCCGGACCTGGAGGCGCGGGGGCGCATCCCGCTGGTCGACGGGCGGGCGGAGGCGGTGGCGGAGTTGGCGCGGCGCGGCCTGGCGCGGCTGGCGGAGGCCCGCGGTGCGCGGGGTATGGTCCCGGTTGCGGCGAGAGCGGCGCTGTTTGCGGGCTGGCAGGCGGAGACGATCTTGCGGCAGGCGACCGAGGCGCCGGGTCTGGTGGCAGCGGGCGGTCTGGGCTTGTCGGAGTTCGCCAAGCGCGCGCGGCTTGCGTGGGTCAGCGCCACGGGGCGGTGGTAGCGCGCAAAACTTTTATCAAAAAGTTTTGCCAAGGATTTTGCTTAAAATCCTTGGCTGCCGCGGGGGCGCTCAGAGCGCGGGCTTGGGTTTCAGCACAAGCCAGATCAGGGTGGCCCCAGCCAGCGCCAGCAGCGGCACCATGGCCAGGTTCACCGCGTTCCAGCCCGCGACCACGTCGCCGCCGGAGCAGTTCATCAGTCCCCCCGATGCGAGCGAGGCGAGGGTCACGCAGCCAAAGACCAGCGCGTCGTTCAGCCCCTGGATCCGGCCGCGTTCGGCCGTGCTGTGGGCGGAGGCCAGCATGGTTGTGGCCCCTATGAAGCCGAAGTTCCAGCCGAGCCCGAGAAGCGCCAGCGCCACGAAGAAATTCCCCAAGGCCACACCCGAGAGCGCCACAACCCCCGCCAGCCCGAGGATCAGCAGGCCGAGGGCCACGATCCGCTCCACGCCGAAGCGGTTGATCAGGTGGCCGGTGAAGAAACTCGGCGCGAACATGGCGATCACGTGCAGGCTGACGACATCCGCCGCGTTGCCCGTGGTGAAGCCGCAACCGACCACTGCCAGCGGGGTCGAGGTCATCACCAGGTTCATCAGCGCATAGGCGACCATCCCGCAGACCACCGCGGTCAGGATGACCGGGTCGCGCAGCATCTCGCGGCGGCTGCGACCGCCCTCGACCCCCTTGGGCACGGGCGCGGGCTTGGGCAGGTCGAGAAAGAAGAAGAGGCCAACGCCGATCAGGTTGACCGCCAGTGCGACCAGGTAGGTGCCGAGAAACGGCACCACGAAGAGGTCGGTGGTCACCTTCACCAGTTGCGGCCCGATCAGGGCCGAGATCAGTCCGCCGGCCATTACGTAGGAGATTGCCTTGGGCCGGAAAGTCTCGCTCGCGCTGTCGGCGGCGGCGAAACGGTAAAAGCCCTGGGCGCTCATGTAGCTGCCGGTCAGGAAGGAGCCGAGCAGGAAGACATAGAAGCTCCCCGTGGCGAGTCCGATTGCGCCGATGATGCTGCCGAGCGCGCCGCCCATGGCGCCGATCACGAAGCCGGTGCGACGCCCGTGCCGCTGCATCACGCCCGAGAGCCACGGGGCGGTGGCCATGGATCCCGCCACGATCAGCGAGATCGGCAGGGTTGCGAGGCAGGGATGGGGGCTGAGCATCTGACCCGCCAGCCCGCCGATCACGAAGATCATGGTGATCTGGCTGCCGAGGAAGGCTTGGGCTGCGACCAGAACGGCGACATTGCGCCTGGCGCGGCGGTCGTCGGTCTGGGCGGGGTCGGTGATCGTGCTCATGAACGGTTGCTAGCGGCTTCGGGGCGGCGGGGGAAGCGGCTATTCGGTCGCGTCGGCGGGATCATGGGGCGCTGTCTGGGGCGACGATGTGGGCGAAGCTGCCGCAGACGGATCCGCGCCGCAGGCCGGTCTCGCCCAAGGGCACGCCGGTGGCATCCGCGGCAGCGAAGAGCGGCGGCCCCTCGGCGCGCAGGGTGGCGGCGTAATGGAACTCGTGTCCGCGGAACGGACCGGAGAAGGGGCCGCCGAGGGGCCGTAGGGTGCGGTAGCCCAGGTGCAGTTTGCGGTGAGCGAACGAGGTCTCGAGCGTCAGCAGTCCGGCCATGCGGTGGCGTATCCCGTCGGCATCGACGAGGCCATCGCCCAGCACCATGTAGCCGCCGCATTCGCCGTAGATCAGGGTGTCGCGTCCGGCCGCGCGGCGCAGGCTGTCGAGGAAGACGGTTGCGGCGGCGAGCTTGCCCGCGTGCAGCTCCGGGTAGCCGCCGGGCAGGAAGATCGCGTCGGCGTCTTCGGGTGCGGGGTCGTCGGCCAGCGGGGCGAAGGGCAGAACCTCCGCCCCCGCGGCGCGCCAGGCTTGCAGCATATGCGGGTAGGCGAAGCCGAAGGCGGCGTCTCGGGCCACCGCGATCCGCTGGCCCGGCGGCGGCAGGGCGGTCGGCACGGTGGGGCCGTCGGGCAGGGGGCGGGCGCAGGCGGTCAGCGCATCGAGATCCACCGTCGCGCCGATCTGGGCCCCGGCGCGGGCGAGGAAGGCGTCGAGATCCGCGCGCTCGGTCGCCTGCACGAGCCCGAGATGGCGCGATGGCGTTGCGAGATCTGCGCGGCGGGGCACGGCGCCGAGCACGGGAATGCCGAGGGGGGCGAGGGCAGTGCGCAGCATGTCGGTGTGGCGGGGCGAGCCGACGCGGTTCAGGATCACCCCGGCCACGGTTACATCCGGGTCGTGGTGGGCGAACCCGGCCACCAGTGGAGCGATGGACTGGGCCATGCGCGCGGCATCCACGATCAGCACCACCGGCAGGCCGAGATGGCGAGCGAGATCCGCGCTGGCACCGGAGCCGTCCGCCGCCCCGTCGAAGAGCCCCATCGCCCCTTCGACGATCAGCAGGTCGGGCCCGCTGGCCAAGTGGCGCAGCATGTCGGGCGTCATCGCCCAGGGGTCGAGATTGAGACAGTCCTGCCCGGTGGCAGCGGCGTGAAACTGCGGGTCGATATAGTCCGGGCCGGATTTCGCCCCGCGCACGGCCAGCCCGCGCGCGGTCAGCGCCGCAAGAATGCCGAGGGTGACGGTGGTCTTGCCAGCGCCCGACGCAGGGGCGGCAAGGAGCAGCCCGCGCCCGCGCGGGGCGCTCACCCGGCCTCCGCCGGGCGGCCCCGGCCGAGGGGGTCGAGGTCGCGCGGCGCGGCGCCGGTGGCCATTGACTGCCAGTCGAGGACCTGGCGCATCAGGACCGCGCGTCCGACGCAGATGATCGCGGGCGGGGCGAGGCCCGCGCGGGCGATATCCGCAGCGGCGGTGCCGAGGGTCGTCTCAAGCACCTGCTGGGCGTCGGTCGCGGCGGAGGTGACCACGGCCACCGGTTCGTCCAGGGCGCGGCCGCCCGCGATCAGGGCCTCGGCGATGCGGGCGATATGCTTCATGCCCATGTAGATCACGATGACCTGGCTGCCGCGGGCGATGCCCTCCCAGTCGAGAGTGGAGGGGGTCGCACCGCTCTGGTCGTGGCCGGTCACGAAGGTGACGGACTGGTTCACGTCCCGGTGGGTCACCGGTACGCCCGCATAGGCCAGCCCTCCGATCCCGGCGGAGATGCCTGGGATGATGCGGATCGGGATGCCGTGCTGCACGAGGGTCTGGGCCTCTTCGCCGCCGCGGCCGAAGACGAACGGATCGCCACCCTTGAGCCGCAGCACCCGGCGGCCCTCGCGGGCCAGTGCGATCAGACGCAGGGAGATGTCGCGCTGCTTGGCCGAGGGCTTGCCGCCACGCTTGCCGGCATAGACCTTCTCCGCCTGCGGGTTGGCCCAGCCGAGCACCCTGTCGTCTACAAGGGCGTCGTAGACGATCACGTCCGCCTGGCGCAGGGCATTGACCGCGTGCAGCGTCAGCAGGCCCGGATCGCCGGGCCCCGCGCCGCAAAGCCAGACCCAGCCCGGGGACATCTGCGGCAGGGAGGAGAAGAGGGAGTCGCTCATGTGGCTGTTATGGCGCAGGGTTTCCGGCGCGCAAAGGGGCCATGCGCCGCAAGAGAGGTGATTTGCGCCGCCCGCGCCCGGGCGTATAGTCGCGCCGATGACACGCAAGCCCGACCTTGACCGAGACCTGCGCCGCGGCTGGACCACGGGGGCCTGTGCGACGGCGGCCACCAAGGCGGCGCTCAGCGCGCTCTGGGACGGAGCGTTTCCGCGCGAGGTGCAGATCACGTTGCCGAAGGGGGAGACGCCGGTCTTTGCGCTGGCGCACCAAGCGTCCGGGCCGGGCTGGGCCGAGGCGGGGATCACCAAGGATGCGGGCGATGATCCGGACGTGACCCACGGGGCGCTGGTGATCGCGCGGGTCGCGGCCTCGGAGGGCGGGGTGCGGTTTGTCGCCGGGGACGGTGTGGGCCACGTGACCAAGGCGGGATTGCCGATCGGTGTGGGCGAGCCTGCGATCAACCCGGTGCCGCGGGCGATGATGGTGGCGGAGGTCGAAGCGCTCGCCGCCGCCCATGGCCTTGCGCCGGATGTGACGATCACCGTCTCGATCCCAGGGGGCGCGGAATTGGCCGCCAAGACCTGGAACCCGCGTCTGGGCATCAAGGGCGGCCTGTCGATCCTGGGGACCACGGGCGTGGTGCGGCCATTTTCCTGCGCGGCCTGGATCGCGTCGATCCACCGGGGCATCGACGTGGCGCGCGCCGAGGGGGTCGCCCATGTGGCGGGCACCACGGGCGCGACTTCGGAGGCGACGGTACAGCGGCTCTACGGGTTGCCGGATCATGCGATGCTGGACATGGGCGATTTCGTGGGCGGGATGGTGAAATACCTGCGCCGCCATCCGGTGCCGCGGCTGACCGTGGGGGGCGGGATCGGCAAGATGACCAAGCTGGCGCAGGGGGCGGTGGACCTGCATTCCAAGCGCTCGCAGGTGGATTTCGCGGCCCTTGCCGACAGCTTCGGCGCGGCGGAGATCGCGGGCTGCAACACGGCGCTGGAGGCGCTGGAGCGGTGCGGGCCGCCGCTGGCGGAGCATGTGGCGACCCGCGCATTGGCGCAGTTGCGCCGGCTGGTGGGGCCCGAGACGGAGGTCGATACGGTCGTGATCGACCGGGCGGGGCAGATCATGGGGCGGGCGTCATGAGCCGGCTCTTGCTGCTTGGCGGGACGGCGGAGGCGCGCGAGGTCGCGCAGGCACTGGCGGGCCGTGTGGACGGAGTGCTGTCGCTGGCCGGGCGGACCCGCGCGCCGGAGCGCGACGGAATGCCGACGCGGATCGGGGGATTCGGCGGGGCGGACGGGTTCGCGCGGTACCTGCGCGAGGCCGAGATTGGCCGGATTCTGGACGCCACGCACCCTTTTGCCGCCGAGATGTCGCGCCGCTCCGCCCGGGTCGCGGTCGAATGTGGCGTGCCGTACCTGATGCTTCGGCGGCCCGGATGGACGGCGGTCGCGGGCGACCGCTGGTACCGGGTGCCCGACACGGCGGCGGCGGCGCGCATGCCGGGGCCGCGCGACCGGGTGTTTCTGGCCACGGGGCGGCAGACTTTGACGGATTTCGCGCAAATGGAGGCGGCCTATTGCTGGTGCCGCCAGATCGACCCGTCGGAGGAGGCGTTTCCCTTCGAGAACGGCGCATTCCTCGTGGCGCGCCCGCCCTTTCCGGTCGAGGATGAGATTGCGCTCTTCCGGCGCCTGGGGGTGACGGTCTTGGTGGTCAAGGATGCGGGCGGGGCGGCGAGCCGGTCCAAGCTGGACGCGGCGCGGGCGCTGGGGATCCGGGTGGTGATGATCGACCGGCCTGACCTGTCGGAACTGCCGCAGGTGGAGACGGTGGCCGCGGCCCTGGCCTGGGTGGAGGGTGCGTCATGTCCGTCGGACGCCTGATCGAGACGCCCGAGTGCCTGACCGAGGGCTGCGCGCACCTGGCCCGAGTGGAGCCGCGATTCGCGGCGGCCTTTGCCGAGACCGGGCCGCTGCCCCTGCGGCGCAGGCCGGATGGGTTCGAGGCGCTGCTCTCGGCCATTGTCAGCCAACAGGTTTCGGTGGCGGCGGCCAATGCGATCTGGGGGCGACTGAAGGACGCGCGCCTGACCGGGCCGCGCAAGGTGATCTGGGCGACCGAGCAAGAGCTGCGCGCCTGTGGGCTGTCGCGGCAGAAGATCCGCTATGCCAAGGCGCTGGCCGAGGCGCGGATCCCGTTTCGCGACCTGCGCGCGGCCCCCACGGAGGAGGTTATCACCACGCTGGTGGCGGTTCCGGGGATCGGGCGCTGGACCGCGGAGATCTACGCCATGTTCTCGCTCGGGCGGGCGGATGTGTTCGCGCCAGCGGACCTGGCCTTGCAGGAATCGGCGCGCCTGCTTTTCGCCCTGCCCGAGCGACCCACCGAGAAGGCCCTGCGCGAGATGGCCGCGCCCTGGGCACCCTGGCGGGCGGTTGCGGCGCGGGGGCTCTGGGCCTACTACCATGTGGCAAAGAACCGAGAGGGCATCCGATGACGCGCATTCTGGAACATGGTCGCAAGGGCCCGGCGCAGGGGACAGCGAAGCGGGTGGTCGTGCTGCTCCATGGCTACGGGGCCGATGGCAACGACCTGCTGGGGCTGGCTGACCCGCTGTCGCCGCACATGCCGGACACCGCCTTTCTCGCCCCGAACGCGCCGGAGCGGTGTGTGAACAACCCCATGGGCTATCAGTGGTTTCCCATCCCCTGGCTCGATGGATCCTCGGAGGAAGAAGCGACCGTGGCGATGGAACGGGCGGTCGATGACCTGAATGCGTTTCTTGACACGGTACTTGAGGAAGAAGGGATAAGCCCCGAAAACCTCATGCTTTTGGGGTTCTCGCAAGGGACGATGATGAGCCTGCATGTGGCGCCGCGCCGGGATGAGGCGGTGGCGGGTGTGGTGGGCTTTTCCGGGCGGCTGCTTGGGCCAGAGCGGCTGGAGGATGAGGTGAAGGTCAAGATGCCGATGCTGCTGATCCACGGGGATCAGGACGATGTGGTGCCGCCCGCATCCTTGCCGGAGGCGGCCAATGCCCTGACCGCCGCGGGGTTCGAGGTATATGCCCATATCTCCAAGGGGACGGCCCATGGCATCGCGCCGGACGGGTTGTCGGTGGCGTTGGCCTTCATGCGCGACAAGCTCGGGCTGGAGACGGACTGACCCCGCGCCTCTGCCCGGTTTTTCAGCGTCACGTCCCTGTCACATCCGACGCGTAGCTCTGCGACCGAGCCACCGTATCTACGGGGCTTGTCAGGTGGCGAACGCCATATATAGTCATGGAGAGTGAAAGGGGCGGGGTGTCCCCGCCTTGGTCCGGCAGGCGGATAGACGAGGCGGAGACGGAGTCCCATGAGTGATCTGGTAGAGCGCGAGTTCCGAACGAGTTTCGTGCGAGACCCGCAGAGCCTGCGTCACAATCCTGCTCTGGTGCTGAATGCCGATTATCGACCCTTGTCGTACTATCCCCTTTCGCTCTGGACCTGGCAGGAAGCTGTCAAGGCGGCTTTTCTGGAGCGGGTGACGATCCTTGCGGAATACGACGACGTGGTGCGCAGTCCCACCACGGAGATCAAAATCCCGTCGGTGGTGGTCCTGAAAGATTACGTCAAACCCCAGAAGCGCGTGGCCTTCACGCGCTTCAATCTTTTCCTGAGGGATCAATTCTGTTGCCAGTATTGCGGCGACAAGGGCGATCTGACTTTCGACCACGTGGTGCCGCGCGCCTCCGGGGGCGTGACCAGCTGGGAAAACGTGGTGGCGGCCTGTTCGCGGTGCAACCTCAAGAAAGGGTCGAAATCCCTGCGGGCCTCGGGCATGAGCCTGCGCCAGACCCCGCGCCAGCCGGCGGCTGAGCAGCTGCGCAACATGGGGCGGAAGTTTCCGCCCAACTACCTGCACGAGAGTTGGATGGATTTCCTCTATTGGGACGCGGAACTGGAAGCCTGAGCACGGCGTTCCTGTCCTGACCCGGTGCGGGGCCTTGCGCCCCTGTCGGCTAGTGTCCACACGGGCCGCAAGGTCGGGGGCGGGGCACGCCTTTTCCCGATGAACCCTCGAAAAACTGGAGAGTGCCGTGAAGCTCAAGATCGACGTGCAAATGAGTTACGATCTCGATCCGTCGGGCACGGTGCTGCTGACACTGGAGTTGGCGGAGTTTCCGGGGCAGCGCATCCTGCGCAGTGCGCTCGACATCGATCACGCGCGAGTGTCGCGGGTGCAGGGGGCCGAGGGGATCGGCCAGCGCACCTGGGCGCGGATCAGCTATCCTCAGATGTGGCTTGGCTACACCGCCCAGGTCGAGGTGACGCGACCTAAGGTGGAGCTTGCCCCGCTGGCCCATACGCCGATGCATGATCTGCCGGGCGAGACGCTGAGCTTCCTGCGCCCGTCGCGTTTCTGCCAGTCTGACAAGTTTGCGACATTCGTCGATCGGCGGTTCGGGGATATGCAGGGCGGCGCCAAGGTGGCGGCCATCCTGGAGTGGATTGCGGAGGAGATGATCTACGTCCCCACCGCGTCCAATTCCGAGACCACAGTGATGGAGACCTTCGTGGACCGACAGGGTGTGTGCCGGGACTACGTGCATATGGTCTGCGCGCTCTGCCGGGCGGCGGGCATTCCGGCGCGTTACGCGTCGGTCTACGGGCGTGGGGTGACGCCGCCGGATTTTCACGCGGTAGCGGAGGTCTGGCTCGACGGCGCCTGGCGGCTGGTGGATGCCACGGGCATGTGCGCGCCCGATGAAATGGCGGTGATCGCGGTGGGGCGCGATGCCTGCGATGTGGCCTTCATGGAAACCGAGGGCCCCGCGATGCTGATCTCGCAATCGGTCACCGTGACGGCCGCCTGAGCGCAGGCCGTCAGGCCGAACAGCTCGCCCCGCCCAGCACGCAGAACTTGGCGCAATGGGGATGGTTGAGCTGCACCGCGCCCTCGGCCTCGGCCAGGGTTTCGCCCAGCTCGAATTCCGGGCTGTAGGGCAGGAGGGTGCAGGCGAGCACGGCCGGTTTCTCGGCGCCGCGGCGTTTGACCACCATGCGGGACGAGGCGCACATGACGTCATCGGGAGATTTGTTCAGGATCCCCCAGCAGGCGGTGGTGATTTCGGGCACCTCGGCGCGTTCGTCCATTTCTGGAAAGAGCACCGTCTCGCCCTGGTTGAAGGCGTCGATCTGAAACCCGTGCTCGGCATAGAGGCGGGCATAGCCTTCGCGGCTTTCGGCATCGGTGTCACCCCAGACCGTTCGGCCCGCGACCGCCATCCGGATACCGTTGTCGCGCAGCCAGGCCATGCCCTGCAGGGTCTTGGCGAAGCTGCCCTTGCCGCGTTCTTCGTCATGGAGCTTCTCGGACCAGTGATCGACACTGATCCGCAGGGTCAGCTTGTCGCCATAGGCCGCATGCAGCCGCAAGAGGCCTTCGCGCATGGTTTTGCGCATCATCGGCAACATGGCGTTGGTGAGAATCAGCACCTCGTAGCCGCGGGCCAGCGCGGCCTCGGTCATTTCGATCATCTCGGGATTCATGAACGGCTCGCCGCCGGTAAACGCGATTTCGCGCACGCCCCAGTTGCGGTCTTCAAGCTGGTCGAGATAGTCGGTCACCTCGGCGGCGGTGATGTAGACCAGCCGGTCATTGGTCGGCGAACTTTCGATATAACAGTTCGCGCATTCGATATTGCAGAGCGTGCCGGTGTTGAACCAAAGGGTTTGCGGGTTGGTCAGCGCGACGGAGGCGCGGGTTTCTCCGGTCGCAGTGACGAACGGGTCCTGGAATTTGCCGGCATTGGCCGCGAGGTCTTTCATCGAAGTCTCCGTTGTGTTGCCGCAGGAATAGTCGCTGTACGCGCCTGAGAAAACCCGGGCGGGCGGAAGTGACGCTGTTGTGATTGTGAGTGCGGCGCTTAACGTGCTGGACAGCGGGCCGTTTGCTTTCTAAACAGGCGCCGTTAGCGCTAACGATCTGGGTTGGTCCCGGACAGGCGTCATGCGAGAGACTGAGGTCGCCGAGAGCCCCGGCCCTCAACAGACCAGCTGGAGGTGTTGGAATGGTGGCACGTGTTATTCCGGTCGAGGATTTCGACCTGGTGATTTTCGGTGGCACGGGTGACCTGGCGCGACGCAAGATCCTGCCGGGGTTGTTCCACCGCTACCTCGCCGGGCAGATCCCGCCCGAAGCTCGCATCGTCGGGGCGGCGCGGTCCGAAATGGATGCCGAGGGCTACCGGGCGTTCACGCGCGAAGCGTTGCAGGAATTCGCGCCGAACTCCTGCAAGGATGGCGGGCAGGTCGAGGCGTTTCTGGCGATGCTGTCATATGTGGCGATCGACGCGCGCGGGGATGGCGGCTGGAAGGAGTTGGCAGGCCTGATGCGGCCGGATGTGGTGCAGGCGTTCTACTTCTCGGTGGCACCTGCGCTCTTCGGTGATCTGGCCGAGCGGTTGCACGGGCATGGCATCGCGACGGAGGCCTCGCGAATCGTTGTCGAGAAGCCCTTCGGTCGTGACCTGGAGAGCGCGCGCCAACTCAACCGCGGCCTGGCGGAGTATTTCACGGAAGAGCAGATTTACCGCATCGATCATTATCTCGGCAAGGAAACGGTACAGAACCTGATGGCGGTGCGGTTCGGCAACGTGCTGTTCGAGCCGTTGTGGAACGCGCAATTCGTCGATCACATCCAGGTCACCGTGGCCGAGACCGTGGGCGTGGGCGGGCGTGGCGAGTATTACGACAAGTCCGGGGCGATGCGGGACATGGTGCAGAATCACCTGATGCAGCTGTTGTGCCTGATCGCCATGGAACCGCCGAGCAAGTTCGACCCCGACGCGGTGCGCGACGAGAAGCTGAAGGTCATTCGGGCGCTCGATCCGGTGGCGCCCGAGGATATCGTGCGCGGCCAATACCGGGCGGGTGAGGACGGGCCGAGTTATCTCGAAGAGGTAGGCGACCCCAGGAGCACGACCGAGAGCTTCATCGCGCTGAAGGTGCATGTGGCCAACTGGCGCTGGAACGGCACGCCGTTTTATCTGCGCACAGGCAAGCGGTTGCGCGCGCGCATGTCGGAGATCGTCGTGGTTTTCAAGGAGCCGCCGCATTCGATCTTTGGCGACGACGCGGGGCGCAGCGCCAACATCCTGACAATCCGGCTGCAGCCCGACGAGGGCATGACCTTGCAGGTGACGATCAAGGAACCGGGCCCGGGGGGGATGCGTTTGATCGACGTGCCGCTCGACATGAGTTTCGCCGAAGCTCTGGGCGAGAGCGGAAATCAGATGCCGGATGCCTATGAGCGGCTTATCATGGACGTGGTGCGGGGCAATCAGACATTGTTCATGCGCGGGGACGAGGTGGAGGCCGCCTGGGCCTGGACCGATCCGCTCATTGCTGGTTGGGAAGCGCGGCGCGACAAGCCGCAGGCCTATCATCCGGGCACGAACGGGCCGGAAGACAGCCTGATGCTCTTGCACCGGGACGGCCGCCGCTGGCGCGATCTCGAAGCCTGAGGGGAGGCATTATGGACCTGCACACATACCCGGACCGGGACATGTTGATGATGCGGCTTGCGGATCGCATCTCGGCCGACCTCAAGGAATGCCTGCTGACCCATGACCGTGCGACCCTTTGCGCGCCGGGCGGTACGACACCGGGGCCGGTCTTCGACCTGCTGAGTGCGGTCGACCTGGACTGGAGCCGGGTCGATGTGTTGCTGAATGACGAGCGCTGGGTGCCCGAAACCTCCGAGCGCTCGAACACCGCACTGTTGCGACAGCGGCTATTGACCGGGCGGGCAGCGGCGGCGCGGCTGATCCCGCTGGTGACCGGCGATGCGACCCCTGAGGAGGGGCTCGCGGCCTTGACCGAGGGGCTGGAAGGCGTGCTGCCGATCTCTGTTCTGCTGCTGGGGATGGGGGAGGATATGCACACCGCGTCGCTCTTTCCCGGGGCGGATCAGCTGGATTTCGCGCTGAGCGACAACGCCCCGCCGCTGATTGCGATGCGCGCGCCTGGTGCGGCGGAGCCGCGCATCACCCTGAGCGCGCCGGTGCTGCGCGACGCGATGAAGACCCACCTGCTGATCGTGGGGCCGGGCAAGAAGGCCGCGCTGGAACAGGCCGATCGGCCCGGGCCAGTCAGGGAGGCGCCGGTGCGCGCCATCCTCGGCAACGCGATGGTGCATTGGGCCGCATAACGCATTCAAATCACGGAAACACCCATGTCTGTTTGGCAACGCTTGAGCTTTCACCATGACCGCACGCGGGATCGCAGGATCCTCGACCTGTTCGACGATCCCAAGCGGGCCGAGGGGTTTTCTGCTCGGCTCGGGGACATGCTTTTCGATTATTCCAAGACCAATATCGACCTGGCAGGACGTGATTTGCTGCTTGCGCTGGCCGAAGACGCAGGAGTCGCCGCGCGGCGCGAGGCGATGTTCGCGGGCGAACCCATAAACGAGACCGAGGGGCGCGCGGTGTTGCACACGGTCCTGCGCAATCTTGATGCGTCGGTCGTGGTCGATGGCACGGACGTGATGCCGGAAGTGCGCGACACGCATGCGCGGATGGTGGCGTTCTGCAAGGATGTGCGGTCGGGCGCCTACACCGGGCAGGGCGGCAGGATCACGGATGTGGTCAATATTGGCATTGGTGGCTCGGACCTGGGGCCCGCCATGGCGGCGATTGCCCTGTCACCCTATGCGGACGGGCCGCGGGTGCATTTCGTGTCCAATGTGGACGGGGCACAGATCGCAGAGACGCTGGCGCCATTGGATCCGACCACGACGCTGGTGATCGTGGCCTCCAAGACCTTCACCACCATCGAGACCATGACCAATGCGGAGACCGCGCGGGCCTGGATGAAATCCGCCGTGGACCTGCCCGCGATGCAATTTGCCGCCGTGTCCACCAGTGCGGAGCGGACGGCGGCCTTCGGGATCACGCCAGAGCGGGTGTTCGGCTTCGCCGATTGGGTGGGGGGGCGGTATTCGATGTGGGGGCCGATCGGACTGAGCCTGATGCTGTCGGTGGGGCCGGAGAATTTCGACGCGTTCCTCGCCGGGGGGGCGGCGATGGATGCCCATTTCCGCACCGCGCCCCTTTCGCAGAACATTCCGGTTATGCTGGCGCTGGTGGGTATCTGGCACCACCAGATCTGTGGTCATGCGACGCGCGCGGTGCTGCCCTATGACCAGCGGTTGTCGCGGTTGCCGGCGTACCTTCAGCAGTTGGAGATGGAGAGCAATGGCAAGCGCGTGGCGATGGATGGCGCGACCCTGGAGCGGACAGCGGGCCCGGTGGTCTGGGGCGAGCCGGGGACCAACGGCCAACACGCGTTCTACCAGCTGATCCACCAGGGGCAGCAGGTGGTGCCTTGCGAGTTTCTGCTGGCCGCCCAGGGGCATGAGCCTGATCTGGTTCGGCAGCATCAGTTGCTGGTCGCCAACTGCCTCGCGCAGTCCGAGGCGTTGTTACGCGGGCGCAGCCTCGAGGAAGCGACCGCGCGGATGGCGGACCAGGGGCTGAGCGGTGCGGAGCTGGATCGGCAGGCACGGCATCGCGTGTTCCCGGGCAACCGGCCGTCCACGACGCTGATCTATCCCAAGCTGACGCCCTTCGTTCTGGGCCAGATCATCGCGCTCTATGAGCATCGGGTGTTCGTGGAGGGGGCGATCCTCGGCATCAACTCCTATGATCAGTGGGGGGTTGAGTTGGGCAAGGAACTCGCCACCGCGCTTGGCCCGGTGGTCACTGGCGAGGTCTCGGCAGAGGGCAAGGACGGCTCGACCCGGGCCCTGGTCGAATTTGTGCGCGCTCACGCCTGACGGAGTGTCGCCCCGTCGCGGCTTGCCATGATGGCGCGCATCTCGTCGGTCAGGGGGTAGCCGGTCCTACCGTCTTGCTCCACCAGCACGATCACGGCGTGGCCCTCGATGGCGAAGGCCCCGTCGCAGAATGCGCCGTAGTCCATGACGAACGAGGTGCGCCCGAAACTGCGGGTGCGCGCGGTCAGGATGTAGTCCTGCCCGAGGAAGAGCGGCGCGTTGTAGCTTGCGCCCACTGCGCGCATCACCAGCATCGGGTCTTCGGGCGTGTAGCGATAGATCCCGTAGTCGCGCAGGTAATGCACGCGCAGGTTTTCGAACCAGCTGAAACAGACCGCGTTGTTGACGTGATTGAGCGCGTCGATCTCGTGAAACCGGACGCGGTCGGCCATGCCGTAGTTCCAAGGCTCCGGCACCCCGGCGGCGCGCAGATCGTCTGCCAGAAGCGGTGTGAGCGGGGTGGGTTTGGCAGGATCAGTCATGGGTCTGGAGCGGGTAACGGGAATCGAACCCGTAACTTAAGCTTGGGAAGCTCGCGTGATACCTTTTCACCATACCCGCACCGTGTCGGAGGGGATAGCCAAGGGGCCGTGCGGCGTCAATCGCATTTTAGCCCCGTCGACGGCGGCGTCGTGTGCCTGGCTGACCCCCGCCGCCCGCGTTGAATCCCGGCTGCGGCAGGGGGACCACGGACCGCAGGTGCGCGAAGGGCGCGGTGGCGTGGGGGATCGCGTTGGCGGCGACGAAATGCTCCTGAAACCGTGGCTCGATGGCGGTTTCGACCTTGGTAATTTTGGAGACCGTCTGTTCGATCTCGGCCCGGGCCGCACGGCTGCAAAGCGCCATGCGCGCGCCGGTGCCTGCCGCGTTGCCAGCGGAAGTGACCTTGTCCAGGGGCGCATCGGGGATCATGCCGAGCACCATCGCGTGCTTGGGCGAGATATGCGCGCCGAAGGCCCCGGCGAGGGTCACACGATCGACCGTGTCGACGCCCATCTCGTCCATCAGTAGACGCGCGCCCGCATAGAGCGCGGATTTGGCCAGCTGGATGGCGCGGATGTCGCCTTGGGTGACGGCGATCAGGGACCCGCCCGCCGGGCGATCGTCCTGCAGCACGTAAGAATAGGTGCGCCCCTCGGCGATCGAGCGGGGCGTGCCGGTCTGCTCCGGCCCGCCGATCAGCCCGGACGCGTCGAGCAGGCCCGCCATGCGCATCTCGGCCACCGCCTCGATGATGCCGGAGCCGCAAATGCCGGTGATGCCCGTGGCAGCGGTCGCCTCGGCAAAGCCGGGATCGTCGGACCACAGCTCGCACCCGATCACGCGGAACCGCGGCTCCTTGGTCACGGGGTCGATTTCGACCCTCTCGATGGCGCCGGGCGCGGCACGCTGGCCCGAGCTGATCTGCGCACCCTCGAAGGCGGGACCGGTGGGAGACGAACAGGCCAGTACCCGGTCACGATTGCCCAGCAGGATCTCGGCATTGGTGCCCACATCGACGATGAGCACCAGCTCGTCGGATTTGTCCGGGGCTTCTGACAGGGCGACGGCGGCGGCATCGGCCCCCACATGGCCGGCGATGCAAGGCAGCAGGTAGGTCTGCGCAGCCGGGTTCACAGCAGTCAGGCCAAGCTCGGTCGCCGAAAGTGTAACCGCCCCGGAGGTGGCGAGCGCGAAGGGGGCTTGACCCAGTTCCACCGGGTCAATGCCCAAAAGAAGGTGATGCATGACCGGGTTGCAGACGAAGACCGCCTCGACCACGTCGCGGGGGGCGACTTCGGCTTCGGCGCAGATTTCTGTCGCGAGCGTGTTCAGCGCATCGAGCACTGCCGCAGTCATCGCCTGCGCGCCGTCGGCGTTCATCATCGCGTAGGACACCCGGGACATCAGGTCCTCCCCGAAGCGGATCTGGGGGTTCATTACACCGGCGGAAGTTGCGACCTGTCCGGTCGTCAGATCGCACAGATGGGCGGCGATGGTGGTGGAGCCCAAGTCGATGGCGAGGCCCCAGAGCGGTCCCTCGTGGTAGCCGGGCCATATGTCGATCACGCGGGCGGGGGTGTCGGCGATGTTGACGGCCACCGTGACCTGCCATTTGCCCCTCCGCAGGGCCGGTTGCAGCTTGCGCAGGACGGAAAGGGGGGCGGTGACGGGGCCGATCTGCCACTGTTCGTCGAGCGCGGTGGCGAGCCGTTCGTAATCACCTGAGGGTTCGTGCATGTCCGGCTCGGCGACGTCGATCAGGACAAGCCGCGTGGCCGGGTCCATGGTCACCGCGCGCTGGCTGGCGGCCTTGCGGACGACCTGTTTGTGGACCTGGCTGGTGGCGGGCACGTCGATGACCATATCGCCGAGAATGCAGGCCTGGCAGCCAAGGCGGCGGCCTTGGGCCAGTCCGCGTTTCTCGTGATAGCGCGCTTCGACCGCGTTCCATTCTGACAGCGCGTTTTCCCGAGCGTGAACGCCATGTTTGGAGAATTCGCCGAACGAGGGTGTAACCTGACACTTGGAGCAGATGCCTCGGCCGCCGCAGACGCTGTCGAGATCGACATCAAGCAGCCGCGCCGCATCCAGCACGGAGGTGCCCGTCGGCACGCGCCCACGCTTGCCGGATGGGGTGAAAATCACCAGGGCGTCAGCCGCAGGATCCGCGTCGGGCTGGGGCAGGGACTGATTGTTCATCACAGGGCACCTTCCGGAGGGAGTGTCCTGCCATAGATAGCGAAGGGGTCGGCAGGCTAAAGCCCAAAGCCGACCCCGGAGGTGTCATTTTCGTCATAGAGATTATGAGGCGCGCCGCAGGTGCGGGCCATTCGTCTATTGACCGATGGTGACGAAGCTGTTGCGCATGTCCGGTCCAATGCCCAGATAGCCCGCCGTCACCTTCGCGATATGATCGGTGATCCGGACCCGCTGGGTCTGGCCCGCGGTTTCGGCCTGAATGGCTTCGTCCCGCAACAGGGCCGGGAAATCGGCCTGGATCATCGTCGGTTCGCTCAGGGCTGCACCGGTGCGCGCATCGACCACCTGCATTGCAAAGGCGATGTTGTGTACGGCCGATGTCGACAACCCGTAGCGCGCGATTTCCGAGAGCGCATGGAATTCGCCCACGGTGGCGAGGATCTTCACGGCCTGGCTGCCCGAGAGACCCGAGGCGCCGCGCGTGATCCCGTCGGTCACAATGGCGTCCACCTGGTCATAGCGCGTGACCCCTGGTGTGAGCGCTTCTTCGCGCCAGACGATGTCGGCTATGGGGAAATAGACGTTGTCCTCGCTGACTGTGAGGGTTTCGGGCACCAAGACTTCCACGCCGGCAAGACGCCAGTTCTGCGACACCTCGGCGGGGATCGGGGCCGCGTAATCTGTCTGCCATTGGCTGGCACATGCAGACAGGACAAACGTGCTCAGCGCCAGGATCAGGAAAGCTCTCATGGACTCTCTTTCACAAGTTCTACTGCGATGACTAACATCTCAATGGTTAAGACATTGGCCAACACCGAAAAGATCGAAGCGATTGCATCGAAAAAGTCAAGGCAATCACGCGCTGAATGAATGGATCGGCGGTGTTGTGTTGCCCGAGGCGGGCGGCGGTGATCAGTTCCGCGACAGCACTTCGGGGCCAACCGCCCAGACCAGCAGAGGGATGGGCGCAGTGGCCAGGGCAAGGGTCACGAAGGTGCCTGCGGGCCGATAGAGGCGGCTGAAGCCGGCAAGGAGGCTCAGACCCCCACCGCCGCCCAACAGAGCGTTTCCGGGCAAGTTGAGAGCCAGTGCGAGGAGGAGATAGCGCAAGCGTACCACGTGCGGGCCGAGCCAGGTCGGCAGGCGGCTGCGCAACAGGGCGAGACGGCGCTCTGGGCCCAGTTCCGACAGGCGGTCGAGAAGCGCGCTTGCGCGGTGCATGCGCAGGTCCGCGAAGGTCGATTGCAGCCAGCCATGGGGCAGGACCCGTCCAGCGGTGTAGGCCAGCGTCAGCCCGGTCAGTGTTGCGAGATAGACGAAGGGTGCGACCTCGGCCCCACGCAGGATCAACAGGGCGACACCGATTTCGACACCGGGCACAAAGGGGATTGCGATCAGGATCGCGTAAAGGATCAAGGCGAGCAGCAGGACCGACATTTGCGCGGTCCCGCGACTCGCGGCGGGCAACGCCTCGGTCAGGCGCATGGCATGCAGCACGAGCGCCTGGGCGGCATAGGCAAAAATGACGAGGATCGCCACCCGCAAAGCCAGGCGGGCCAGCGACCTCGCCAGGCCAGGAGGGATGTCGCGCGTCGGCGCGGGAGAGGGTGGAGCCATGAGGTCACCCTGCGCCAGCGCCCGGGGCGCGGCAAGCGCCGATGCATCCTGAGTGGGCTGGCTCAGCCCGACCGACGCCGACCGCCCCGGCGGCCGGAGCGCCCGCCACCCCCGCTGGTCCCGGCCTTCGCGGCCTCGGGGAACGGCATGCCGGCCTTGTGCGCCTCCATCACCCGGGCAAAATTGATCCAGGTCGCGCCGTTGGGGTCATGGTTCATCAGGAAGTTGGCGGCATGGACGGCCTCCATCTCTTGCGGGCGGATCGGGTTCATGATGGCGCTGGTCATGCCGCTGGCGATGGCCATGGGCAGGAACGCCGCGCCGAGGCCGTGGCGGTTTGGCAGCCCGAAGCTGACATTGGATGCGCCGCAGGTGGTGTTGACGCCAAGCTCTTCGCGCAGGCGGGCGACCAGGGTGAAGACCTGCCGGCCAGCTGTGGCCATGGCGCCCACGGGCATGACCAGTGGGTCGACGACGATGTCATGGGCCGGGATGCCGAAATCCGCCGCCCGCTCCACGATCTTCTTTGCCACGGCGAAGCGTACGTCAGGGTCCTCGGAGATGCCGGTGTCGTCGTTCGAGATCGCCACCACGGGGACGTTGTATTTCTTCACCAGAGGCAGGATTGTTTCGAGGCGGTCCTCCTCGCCGGTTACGGAGTTGAGCAGTGGCCGACCCTCCGCCATCTCCAGCCCGTTCTCCAGCGCGCCGGGCACCGAGCTGTCGATGCAGAGCGGGATGTCGACGAGCGCCTGCACCCGGGCGACGAGCTCCTTCATGAGCATCGGCTCGACGAAGTTGTTGTCTGCGTAGCGCGGGTCCTCGGCCATCTTGTTGGTGAACACGGCACCCGAGTTCACATCGAGCACCATCGCGCCGCAGGCGACCTGCTCCAGCGCGTCTTTCTCGACGGTAGAGAAATCGCCCGCCTCCAGTTCGGCGGCGAGCTTCTTGCGCCCTGTGGGGTTTATGCGTTCTCCGATCACGCAAAAGGGTTCGTCGAACCCGATGGTGACGGTCTTGGTTTTCGACTCGATGACAGTACGGGTCATGGATCGGCTCCTGATTGACGTTGGAGATAGGGCTCCAGCGTGGGGTCTGTGAAATCGGCAAGGGAGGCTGCGGCGCCCGCGGCGCGCAATGCAATGTCCGGAAGGCTGGACCGAAGGCCGAGCGTGGTGATCCCGGCGGCAACCGCGGAGCGGATGCCCGAGGGGCTGTCTTCGAATGCGCGCGCGGCGCGCGGCGCGCAGTCGAGCCGCCTGAGGGCTTCGCGGTAGGGTGCTGGGTCGGGTTTGCCCGCCGCGCATTCATCGCTGACCACCACGGTGTCGAACCGATCCGCGAGGCCGATGGCCTTCAGCATGAATTCTGCGTTGATTCGGGGCGCGTTGGTTACGACTGCGGTGCGCCAGCCTTGTGCGTCGGCGCGGTCCAGAAGGGCTGTGAGCCCGGGCATCGGCGATGCCGAGGGGCCCAAGAGATCGCGAAATGCGGCCTCCTTGGCCTCGGCCATGGCGGCACCGTCGGCATCGGGGAAGAATTCCGCGAAGATCTCGGCGTTCAGGCGACCGTGGATGCGCGCATTGTAGAACGCGGTATCGATGGTGCGGCCATGCTCGGCAAAGAGCGCGATAAAGGCCTCTGCGTGCAGCGGGTCGGACGCCAGCAGGGTGCCGTCGAGATCAAAGAGCAGGGCGTGGATCATGTTGGGCGTCGTCAGCCTCGCTTTGCCTTGGTGCCCGCTGCTGATGCGGTCTGTTCGGCGGCCCAGGTCGCGGCTGTCTTGATCCCGCCGAGGGGGAAGAGGTGGACCTGCGTGATCAGGCTGTCGGGGGTGCGCACTTGGTAGTCGGCCAGATCGCGCAGAACCTCGTCGGGGGTGTAGGGCAGCACCAGTTTGGTCACGTCCATCGCGCGTTTTTGCAGTACCTTCAGCGAAGGGCCCACTCCGCAGGCGATTGCGAACTTGATCAGCGTTTGCAGTTTGGCTGGTCCCGCGATCCCGAGATGGATCGGCAGGCTGATCCCGGAGGCACGCAGGCGCGTTTCCCAAGCGGCGATGGGGCCCATGTCGAAGGCGAACTGGGTCGCGATGGCCATGCGGGCATCGGTCTGCTCGGCAAATCCCTGCTTCCAGGCGAGCGCGGCGTCCGTCGCCGCGGTGCCGCCGGCGGGATCGATGTCGCGGCTGCCCTCCGGGTGCCCGGCAACATGCAGATGGGTGAAGCCGGCCTTGTCGAAAAGCCCCGTATCCAGCAGTTGCATCGAGTCCGCGAAGGCGCCCGCAGGCTCCGCCCGCCCGCCTGCGAGGATCAGGCCCTCGGTGATGCCCGCCGCGTCCTGGTAACGGGCAATCCAGTCGGCCAAGGTGGCGGCGTCGGGGATGGACCGAGCCGGAAAGTGCGGCATCACCTGGAAGCCGTCGCGAGACAGGCGCGATGCCGTGGCGACCATGTCCGCAATCGGCGTGCCATCGATATGGGCGATATAAACCCGCGTGCCTTTGGGCAACAGGGCCTTGAAATCTTCCACCATCTCGGCGGTGCGCGGCATCACCTCGATGGAGTAGCCATCAAGCATGCGCGCCAGGGCGGGCGAGCCGGGGGTGCCCGGCGCGGGGCGTCGAAACTGCAACAGAGCCATCAAGGCCTCCTTGATCCGGCGGGGGGTCAGGCCCAGCCTTCCTTGTCGATCAACGCCTTGAGGCGGGCCTTGTCGTAGGCGGCTTCGAGCTTTGCAGCTTCCGCCTCCGCGATCTCGGCCTGCTCGCCCTCGACGGGGTAGGGCGCTGCCTTTCTCCATTCAGCCAGATAGGCATCGCTGCCGGAAGCGCCGACTTTCATCGCGCAGCGGTCGATCGCCTGCTCGAAGCGTTCGCTCAGTTGCTTCTTGGCGCCGCGACGACCTTTGCCCACGATGACCTGGGCCGGAATGTCCCGCCAATAGACGATGGTTACGTCGGGCATGCCCAAGCTCCTCTCCAACTATGTCCTGTATGCCGCGCCGTGGGCGCGGGGTGCGGTACGTTTTCGACCTGCGCCGCGACAGGACCGACCATTTGCAATGCCTCGCTTCTACGCAGGGCGGCGGCAGCAAGCCAGAGACGCGGGTCGGAAAAATACTCATGGTTTATATGAAGCGCGCGCGCAGGCGGCGTCCGCGTTTGCGGCGCTTGCTGAAAACACCCTGATTCTCTATAAATTTTGCAAGCGAGGATAAAACACATGTCCAAGAGATCCCGCAGGCGGGCCACTCCCCACCTGCGCGCGGTACCCGACCTGATCGGCCCGGCACCATTGTTGTCTCAGAGCCCGGCCCTCGCTGGTCATGGGCTGGCGCGGTCGCGTGTGGAGGGCACGCCGGACCCGGCGGATCTTTATGCCGCGCTCGATCTGGGCACGAATTCCTGCCGGATGCTGATCGCGCAGCCCAAGGGCAACCAGTTTCACGTGGTCGACAGCTTTTCCAAGTCGGTGCAACTGGGCCACGGGCTGGAGGCATCCGGGCGGCTGAGCCGGGCCTCCATGGCGCGCACGGTGGGGGCGTTGAAGATCTGCCAGCGCAAGCTCAAGACCCACAACGTGCAGCGGATGCGCCTCGTGGCGACCGAGGCGTGTCGCCGGGCCAGCAATGCGCCGGAGTTCATCTCGCTGGTGCAGCGGGACACCGGGCTTGCGCTGGAAATCATCGAACCAGAGCAGGAGGCGCGGCTGGCGGTGGTGTCCTGCGCGCCGCTGGTCTCCACCCGGACCGAGCAGTTGTTGGTGGTCGATATCGGTGGCGGCTCCACCGAGTTGGTCTGGATCGATCTGAGCGCGGTGCCAAGGCTGGAGCGTCCCGGGGCGATCATGCGGCTCCATGCTGGGTTCGACGAGGTCACGCCGGGCATGGTGCCGGCGCGCGTGGTCGACTGGATCTCGGTGCCGCTGGGGGTTGCGACCCTGAAAGACCAGTTCAGCGATGTGGATGATGACGCGGCGCGGTTTGCTTTGATGAGCTGGTTCTTCGAAGAGAACCTGGCAGAATTCTCGCCCTACAATGAAACCGACCAGGTGCGCGAAGGCTTCCAGATCATCGGCACCTCGGGCACGGTGACGACAGTGGCGGCGAGCCATCTGAACCTGCGCCGGTATGACCGCAACAAGGTCGACGGGTTGCGGATGACCTCGGACCAGATCGACACGGTGATACAGACCTACCTGGCCATGGGGCCGGAGGGGCGGCGCAAGGATCCGCGGATCGGGCGCGATCGGCATTCGCTGATCATGTCGGGGGCCGCGATTCTGCAGGCGCTGCTGCGGGTCTGGCCCACGGATCGGCTGTCGGTGGCGGATCGAGGCTTGCGCGAGGGGCTGCTCTACGCGCAGATGAGCGCCGATGGCGTGCTCGAAGACGGGCCCTACTGAGAGAAACGGGATCATGCCGAAGAAAGCCGGAAATTCGGGCCGCGGGCAGCGGGACTTGCGTGTGCGGGTCAAGACCGCGCGGGGCCGCAAGCTCAGCTCGACCCTGTGGCTGGAGCGGCAGCTGAACGACCCCTATGTGCAGAAGGCCAAGCGCGAGGGGTATCGTGGGCGTGCGGCATTCAAGATCCTTGAGATCGATGAGCGCTTCCGCTTCCTGGTGCCCGGGGCGCGCGTGGTGGATCTGGGCTGTGCGCCGGGGGGCTGGTGCCAGGTGGCGGTTCGGCGGGTCAATGCCCTGGGCGAGAAGTCGGGCAAGGCGCAGGGGCGCGTGCTGGGCGTCGACCTCAAGGAGATCGACCCGGTGCCGGGGGCCGAGACCCACGTGCTCGACTTTATGGAGGACGGCGCGGACGCGCAGGTCAAGGCGTGGCTGGGGGGCAAGGCCGATGTGGTGATGTCGGACATGGCCGCGGCCAGTTCGGGACACAAGCAGACCGATCATTTGCGCATCGTTGCCCTGTGCGAGGCGGCGGCCCATCTCGCCTTCGACGTATTGGAAGAGGGCGGCACCTTCGTTGCCAAGGTGCTGGCGGGCGGGGCGGAGCGGGAGTTGCAGACCCTGCTCAAGCGCGCCTTCACCAAGGTGATCAACGTCAAGCCGGATGCCAGCCGATCCGACAGCTCGGAGAAATTCGTTGTGGCCACTGGTTTTCGCGGCCTGCCGGAAGCGCGGGATGGCTTATAAGTAAAAGTAATCACAAGGATTTTTTGAAAATCCTTGTCTGCGCTCAGCCTGCAACGCGCAAAGGGATCGGGGTTTGGGCTGCCGCGGGTTGCTTCGGATTTCGGATGAACAGAATAGCGGGGTTCGTGATCCCGGCATGGGCGAGATCGCCTTCGAGGTCCGCCAACGTCGTGGTCAGCAGTGTTTCGCCCGGATGGCCGACGCGGGCGACCACGTCCACAGGGCAGGTGCCGAGATGGCCTTGGGCCAATAGGTTGTCGCGTATCTGGGCCGCGTGGCCGACCCCCATGTAGATCGCGAGCGCCGTGCCCGGTTTGAGGTGGCTGCCCCAGTCCGGGCTGGCGTCCCCGTCTCGGAGCTGGCCCGAGATGAATGTCACGCTGTCGACCGCCCCGCGCTGGGTCAGTCCCGTTTCCAACCGGGCCGCAGCGGCAGAGGCGGCGGTGATGCCCGGTACGATCTCAAGCTTCAGACCCGCATTGCGGATGGCGGCGATTTCCTCTTCGAGCCGCCCGAACACTGCCGGGTCACCGCATTTGAGCCGGACGACGGTTCTGCCCTCGCGGGCGGCTTGCACCATGACGTGGTTGATGCGGTCTTGCGGCCAGCTTTGCGCGCCGGGCGTCTTGCCGACCAGAACCCGTTCCGCATCGCGGCGCGCCAGTTCCAGCACCGCAGTGTCCACGAGCCGGTCGTAGAAGATGACATCGGCCTCCTGCAATCGCTGCACCCCGCGCAGGGTGATCAGGTCTGCGCCACCGGGGCCTGCGCCCACCAGCGCGATGGTACCCGTGCTGGCCTTCGGCGCCACTCCGGCTGCGATGGCATCCTTGATCAGGCGCGCGGCGTTTCGTTCCGCCCCGGTCCTGTGGCTCTCTCTTGGCGCGCCGTTGAACACCCAGCGCCACAGGTCGCGGCGGGCACGCGGGGCGAGGCGGGCGGCAGCGGCTGGGCGCAGATGTCCCGCAAGGGCGGCGAGACGACCCAAACCCGGCTCGAGCAACTCTTCTATCCGGGACTTGATCTGGCGCGCCAGAACTGGAGCGGTACCCTCGGTGCCAATGGCCACCACCACTGGGTCGCGGTCTACGATTGAGGGGGTGTAGGCCTCGCAAAGCTCTGGCTGGTCCACGACGTTGACCAGAACGCGCGCGGCCTCGGCCAGGGCGTGAAGGCTGGCATCGAGTCCCGGACAGCCCGTGGCGATGAAGCAGAGCGACAGATGCTCCATTTCTGCAGCTTGCGGGATCGACCGTCGCCAGGTAATCCGACCGCCTGCTGCGAGACCCGCCAGTTCCGGGTCGAGATCCGGCCAGCAAACGGTGAGGCGAGCTTCGCTCTTGAGGATGAGGCGGCATTTCTGGGCGGCCTGCTCGCCACCACCGAAGATGGCGACATCCCTGTCGCGCATCCGGAGGAACATGGGGAAGGTCTTCATGGGGTGGCCTCCTGGGTTACGCGGCGCGGCGGGATGAGCGGGTTGCCCAGAGCCGGGCGGCGTGGGCTTCGGCATCGGCGAGGGTCTGGTTGGCACCCAGGCTCCAAAGAGCCAGGGCCGCAGTCCCGAGCACGGTCGCCAAGGCGAATGGATGATGCCACGTCCCGTTCCAGAGCGCGGTCAGATGCGCCGGATTGTCGGTCACTTCCGTCAGGCGCCGCGGATCTCTGAGAAGCGCCGGCGCGTCGGTCCAGGCACCGGTCGGTCCGTGGCCGTGGCAAACGACAGCTTTGCCCGGGTGGCGCTCGAACTCCCCGCCACCCCCCTTGATGATCATCGCTGCGGTATCACCGAGCCGCTTGCAGGCGGTTTCCTGCAGGGCGCGGTAGGGTGGGTGGAACACGCCCTGGACGGTCACTCGGGCGCCCGCTGGGTTTGCCACGCGCAGACACGTGTTGACGCAGGAGCGCAGGCCCAGATGCGCGCGCAGTGCCAGCAGGTCCGTGGTCCGACGCGATAGCGCCTCCAGCGGGATATAGACGAGGCCGGACGCGTCGAGAGCTGCGGTGGCCGCGGCGGGAGTCTGCGCGATGGCCACACCTTGCGCCGCAAGATAACTGCGCAAGGCGGCATCACCCCCATTGCGCCCGTGGAGCATCACCCGGTAGCCCGCCTGGGCCACGAGCCGTGCGCTCAGCAGATACCATGGCAACCCGCGCGTGCGTCCCGCCGAGTAGCTGGGCCAATCGAGATCGACGTCCAACGCGCGCCATCGCTGCATGTGGTCGCGCAAAGCGCCCGCGAATCCGGTGATCTCGTCCTCGGTTTCCCCGCGCAGCCGCAGGGTCATCAGGAGCGCGCCCACGGCCTCCGCAGCGCCGGTGCCGTCCAGCACATGGCCCATGGCCGCGCGCGCCTCCGTCTCGGTCAACGGTCGCGCACGGCCCGGGCCGCGGGCCACGATGGCGATATAAGACGCGAGGCTCATTCTGCGGCCAATTTCATGGCTGTCGCGGCGGTCAGAATCGCCTCCAGTTCCGGACGGCAGGAGCCGCAATTGGTGCCCGCGCGCGTGCAGACCCCAAGCGCGTGCAGCGTGGTGGCCCCGCCGTCGATGGCGCGGCGAAGGCTGTTGGCCCCCACGTCGAAACACGCGCAGACCATGGCACCCGGATCGGGACGGTCGGCGGCGGGAACCCCGGCAAGAGCCTGAATCGGATCGGCCGCCGTACCGATCAGCGCGACCACGTGGCTCCGCGACAGCGCCACCGGGGTGGCCGCCGCGAAGAACAACCCTGTCAGCGTGCCTTTTTCGTGAATCGCGACGCGGGCCGTGCCGCGGGCGGAATCCTCGATCACGCTGGCGCTGCCGCCGGGCAGGCTAAGGATTTTGCGGGCTTCGGCTTCCCAGTTATCGGGGAGCTTGAAATCGGCAACCTCGGCGCGTGTTCCGGTCCGAGTGCGGGCGATGGCGGCATAAGGTCGGGTCGGGGTCATGGTCGCGGTGCTGACCGCAAAGCCGTACCAGTGCGCCGCGACCTGTTCGAGCGCTACGGCAGTGCCCTTGGAGGCCGGCTGGCCCGAGACCGGGTCTGTGGTCGGGGCCACGACCGCGTTGATCCGCCCGGTGCTGGAGACGATATCGGTCCAATGCATCGGGACGAAGACGCTGCCCTGTTGGCTGCGATCGGTGATCATGACCCGCAAGATGGCACTACCGTGGGCGGAGGAAACCTTGGCGAGGTCGGCATCCGACAGGCCCGCCGCGGCGGCATCACCGGGATGAATTTCCAGGTAGGGTTCGGCCATATGCGCCCCGAGGCGCGGCGCCTTGCCGGTGCGCGTCATTGTGTGCCACTGATCGCGCACCCGCCCGGTGTTCAATCGAACCGGGCGTGCGGTGTTTGGGGCCTCAGAGGCCGGGGCAGCGATCGGCAGCATCTTAGCCTTGCCATCGGGATGATAGAACCCGCCATCTGCAAAGAACCTACCCCCGCTAGGCCCCTCGGTCGGCACCGGCCAAACGGTGGGAGGCAAGGCATCATACTCGGCATCGGTTAGGTCTGCGAGCCCGGAGATGTCGAAATCCTTGCCAAAGGTGTGGCCCAAGGTCGACAGGCGTGCGAATTCGCGGAACACCTCGGCCTCGGAGCGGTAGTCGAACGCCTCGGGCCAGCCCATGCGGCGTCCGACATCGGCGAGGATGTTCCAGTCGGCGCGGGCCTCGCCGGGGGTGGGCAGGAACCTGCGTTGCCGTGAGATGCAGCGTTCGGAATTGGTGACGGTGCCGGATTTTTCGCCCCAGCCGGTGGCGGGCAGCAGAACATCGACGCAGCGGCCCGTATCCGTGTCGGCCATGATATCGGTCATCACAGTGAAGGGGACGGCTCGGATCGCGGCGGCGACCGCATCGGCATCGGGCAAGGAAACGACCGGGTTGGTGGACATGATCCAGAGCGCCTTGATCTCTCCCCGCGCGCAAGCGTCGAAAAGCTCCACCGCCTTCAGGCCCGGTTTGTCGGCCATGGTCGGAGCGGACCACATCTGCTGCACGGCGTCCCGGTGCGCGGCGTTTTCGAGATCGAGATGACAGGTCAGCATGTTGGCCAGCCCGCCCACTTCGCGGCCTCCCATGGCGTTGGGCTGTCCGGTCATGGAAAACGGGCCCATGCCGGGGCGCCCGATGCGCCCGGTCGCAAGGTGGCAGTTGAGGATCGCGTTGACCTTGTCCGTGCCGCAGGCGGACTGGTTGACGCCTTGGGAGTAGAGGGTGACGACCTTCTCGGTACGGCACCACAGGTCGAGGAACTGCGCTAACTCGAAAGAATCGAGGCCGGTCTGTGCAGCTTCCGCGCGTTCGGCCTCGGCCACGGCGGCATCGAACCCGGACACTGCCTCGGCCACGTAGCGACGGTCCACGAGATCACGTCGCACAAGCTCGGTCAGCAGCAGGTTGAACAGGACCGCGTCCCCATCCGGGCGCAGGCCCAGGTGCAGATCGGCAAGCTGTGATGTGGCGGTGCGGCGGGGATCGATCACCACGACCTTCAGCTCCGGGCGCACGGCCTTCGCGGCCTGCAACCGTTGGAAGAGCACCGGGTGACACCAGGCGAGGTTTGAGCCCACTAGTACCACAAGCTCCGCGGTCTCGAAATCAGTGTATTGTCCCGGCACGGTGTCGGTCCCGAAGGCGCGCTTGTGACCGGCCACGGAAGAGGCCATGCAGAGCCGCGAGTTCGTGTCGATATTAGCCGTTCCGATGAACCCCTTGATCAGCTTGTTGGCGACGTAATAATCCTCCGTAAGCAGCTGGCCGGAGACGTAGAAAGCCACGCTGTCTGGGCCATGGGTCTCCGCCGCGGCCCGGAACCGATTGGCCACCAGATCGAGCGCCTCATCCCAGCCCGCGCGCCGGTTGCCGATCTGCGGCGCGAGAAGACGACCCTCGAGATCTAGGGTCTCGCCGAGGGCCGAGCCCTTTGAGCAGAGCCGCCCCAGATTGGCCGGGTGTGCCAGATCGCCGGCAATGGTCCCGTCTGGACTTGCAAGCACCCCGCAGCCGACGCCGCAATAGGGGCAGGTGGTGCAGACGCTCTGGTCCGTCATGCCGCTCACTCCGCCGCCATGCGAGCTTGCAGAAAGCTGGTCTCCAGCAGGATGCGTCCCGCCTCGATCCGCGCGGGATAGGTGCGGACATGCCCCACATCCGCGCCCTGGGCCTCGCCGGTTTCCAGGCTGAACACCCAGTTGTGCAGTGGACAGGTCACCGATTTGCCATGCACGATTCCCTCGGACAGAGGCCCACCCTTGTGAGGGCAGCGGTTTTGCAGTGCGAACACCTCATCCGATCCGGTGCGGAACACCGCCACGCAACCCACGGCGGTCCTGACCACTCGCGCGCCACGCGCCGGGATGTCCGAGAGTTCGCCGATGTCGATCCAGTCCTGGCTCATTCCGCCGCCTCCAACTTGAAGTCAGCCAGAGGCTGATATTTCTCTCCGGATTTTCGGGCTTCCTCGGCCCATGGGTCCTTTTGGTAGATCGACTGGGAGAGTTCGAACCTTTCGATCAAGCCCTGTCGTGTGTCCGCGTCGAAGACCTGGTCCTTGACCCAATCGAGCCCGACCTTGGCCACCCATTTGTAGGGGCGGTCGAGGTACTTCGCGTTCTCGCGGTAGAGCTGGAAAAAGGCCGTGATGAGGTCGAGGGCTTCTTGCTCGGTGGCGACATCGGCGAGGCGCTCGGTCTCCTTCACGTCCATCCCCGCGGCCCCGGCGACGCCGATCTGGTAGCCGCTGTCGACGCAGACCACGCCGATATCCTTGCAGGTTGCCTCGGCGCAGTTGCGCGGGCAGCCCGAGACTGCAAGCTTGACCTTGTGCGGTGTCCAGGACCCCCAAAGGCGTTTCTCAAGCGCAATGCCCAGTCCTGTGCTGTCTTGGGTGCCGAAGCGGCAGTGATCCTTGCCGACGCAGGTTTTCACGGTGCGCAGGCCCTTGGCATAGGCATGGCCGGAGACCATGCCGGCGGCGTTCAGATCGGCCCAGATCGCGGGCAGGTCTTCGCCGCGTACGCCGAGAAGGTCGATTCGCTGGCCGCCGGTAACATGTACCGTCGGGACGTTGTATTTTTCGGCTGCGTCGGCGATGGCGCGCAACTCGTCCGGCGTGGTCATGCCGCCCCACATGCGCGGCACCACGGAGTAGGTGCCGTCCTTCTGGATATTGGCGTGCTTGCGCTCGTTGATGAACCGGCTCTGGGGGTCGTCGCGATACTCCAGAGGCCAATCCGCCAGCAGGTAGAAGTTCAGTGCCGGGCGGCAGACATGGCAGCCGCAGGAGGTCTTCCAGCCCAGCTCCTGCCAGACGGCGGCCATGGACTTGAGCTCCCGGCTCTTGATCATGCGGCGCACGTCTTCGTGGCTGAGGTCGGTGCAGCCGCAGATGGACGCGGCGGCGGGGATCACGAAATCGTCCCCCAGGGTCACGCCGAGCACCTGTTCCACCAGCCCGGTGCAGGTCCCGCAGGAACTCGAAGCTTTGGTCAAGGAACGCACGGTGCCCAGATCCGTCGCGCCGCCTTCGATCGCGGCCACGATGTCGCCCTTGGATACGCCGTTGCAGCCGCAGATTTCCGCATCAAGCGGTAAGGCTGCAACGGCCGCCATAGGGTCCAGCGCGGCCCCCCCCTGGTAGGCCGGCCCGAAGATGAGCGTGTCGCGCATCTCGGAGATGTCCTCACCGGACTGGATCAGGCCAAAGAACCAATTGCTGTCACGCGTGTCGCCATAGAACACCGCGCCGACCAGCCTGTTCTCCTCCAGCACGAGGCGTTTGTAGACGCCGCGTGACGGGTCGCGGAAAACGATGTCTTCGCGGCCCGCGCCATCTGCGAAGTCGCCTGCGGAGAACAGATCGCAGCCGGTGACCTTCAGCTTGGTCGAAAGCTCCTTCGGGGTGAAGGCTGCGCTGCGGCCCAGCAGGCTGTCGGCAACCACCCGAGCCTGGTCGTAGAGCGGGGCCACGAGCCCGAAAAGCTGGCCGTCGAACTCGACGCATTCGCCGACCGCATGGATATCGGGGTCCGATGTCCGGAGCTCTGCATCGACAGTGATGCCACGGGCAACGTCGAGCCCCGCATCCGTTGCAAGTCTTGTTTCGGGCCGGATGCCCACGGCCATGACCACGAGGTCCGCTTCCAGTCCCTCGTTGTCCTCCAGGAGCACGCCTTCGACCCGGGTCTCTCCGAGGATCGCGGCGGTGGAGGCGCGGCATTTCACCTTGATGCCGCGCTTTTCCAGATCCCTTCGCAGCAGAAAGCCCGCGCTTTCGTCCAGTTGGCGTTCCATGAGGTGCCCCATCAGGTGCAGCACGGTCACATCCATGCCGCGTTCCTTGAGGCCCGCGGCGGCTTCGAGCCCGAGCAGGCCGCCCCCTATGACCACAGCCTTGCCGCCGCTGGCTGCCGCCTCAATCATTGCGTTGGTGTCGTCGAGGTCGCGGTAGGTTATGACGCCGGGCAAATCCTTGCCCTCGACGGGAATGATGAACGGCGCGGAGCCCGTCGCAATCAGAAGTTTGTCATAGGGCAGGGCGCCCCTTTGTCCGACGACGGTTCCGGTCTCGCGGTCGATCCGCACCACGTGCTCGCCAAAGCGGCAGGTGATGCCGTTTTGTTCGTACCAGTCATCCGTGTGCGTGATGATGTCGGCGTAGCTCTTGTCGCCGGACAGGACGGGGCTGAGCATGATGCGGTTGTAGTTGCCGCGTGGTTCGGCATTGAACAGCGTGATCTCGAATGCATCCGGGTCCTCTTTGAGGAGATGCTCGATGACACGGCCCGACGCCATGCCTGCGCCGATGATTACCAGTTCCTGCTTCATGGGCGGTCTCCAGCCAGGGAGTTGACTGGCCGCCCGATCCGCAGGGTCAGCTCGTCAACTGGTGTTTCGATTTGCCGCCATCGCGTCTGGGGCCGGTTCGGCCGCGGCGGCGATCATGATTTCGGAGAGGCGCCCGTAAGCCCGTTGCCAGGCCTCGCGCGTCTCGGTGTCAAATGCGTCGCCCAGAACCTCCGCAAGTGTGTCCATCAGAGCCTCGCCCATTTGCGCGTAGTGATCCGGTGTCACCCCGTAGCGGCCATGCCGCGCCGCCATTTGCAGCGCTTTCGGAGGCAGGGCGCCATCCGTACGCATGCCGCGTACCACGAGGGCGAGCGCCTCGATCAGCATTTCGGATTGTCGCGTTATGGAGGTTTGAAACATCGCCCGTGCTTCGGGGTTCAAGGCAAAGAAACGCTCGTAGAACAGGGCCCCGAAGCGCGCCTTCTGTGCGAAGATCCGCGAGAAGGACCTTTGGATAAGAGTGATTTCGTCTTGCGTCATGGACAGACCCCGGCTGGTGCAGGTGAGGGGCCCAGTCTGCGCAACAATCCTTCACATTCCGTGGATATCCGTGGTTCAGCGCAAACATTTTCAATCTTCTCTCAAGTCGTGGGTTCAGTACGCGCCTGTCATTCGGCGGCGATGGGTTCAGGGGCCGGAGCGGGTTTCCTGGGTTTTGCGCCGTGCTCGTATTCCTCAAGAAAATCGAGTACTTCCTGGCGGTAAGTGTAGTAGTCGGGATGCTCCAGAAGGGCCTTGCGGGTGCGCGGACGGGGCAGGTTCACATCAGTGATCTTGCCGATCGTGGCCCGTGGGCCGTTGGTCATCATGACCACACGGTCGGCCAGCAGGATCGCTTCGTCCACGTCATGTGTGACGCAGATCGCGGTCACCTTTGTGCGCGACCAGACCTCCATCAGGACCTCTTGCAACTCCCAGCGCGTGAGGCTGTCGAGCATCCCGAAGGGCTCGTCGAGTAGCAGCAATTTCGGGCTGAGCGCGAAGGCGCGCGCGATGCCGACCCGCTGCTTCATCCCATTGGACAGTTCGGCGCCGGATTTGCTCATGCTGTCGGCCAGACCGACCCGTTCGAGGTAGTATTCGACCACGTCCTGCCGCTCGGCCTGGCTCGCGTTGGGGTAGACCCGGTCGACACCGACGCTGACGTTTTCCCGCGCGGTGAGCCACGGGAAGAGCGATGGCGACTGGAACACCACGGCCCGTTCGGGATCGGCGCCTTCCACATGGCGGCCATCGAGCTTGATCGCTCCCTTGGAGATCTCGTTCAGCCCGGCGGCCATGGTCAGCACCGTCGACTTGCCGCAACCCGAGTGCCCAATCAGCGAGATGAACTCTCCCTTGTTGAGCTTGAGGTCGAAATCCTCGACCACGGTCAGCGGGCCCTTGGGGGTCGGATAGACCTTGTGCAGTTGGGAGAAGTCGAGAAAACGCTCATTGAGCATGCCTGCCTGGGCCTTGGCGATTGCGGCAGGCACGCCGTGGATCGGTGTGACATCGGGGAGCAGTTTGGTGCCCTCGACCTTCGCCTCGATACCCACGTCCATCAGGTACTTGGTGATATCGGCGCGCAGTTTCTTGAAGCCGACATGGGTGTTCATCTCCACCCGGTCGCGGGGGCGGGGGATGGTCACGGCGAATTCGTCGCCCAGCGTGCCGTCGGGGTTCAGCGCGATGATGCGGTCCGCAAGCACGATGGCTTCGTCCACGTCGTTTGTGATCAGCACGCAGGTCTTTTTCTCTTTTTCCCAGATCCCTTCGATTTCGTCGGCGAGATTGGCGCGGGTGAGGGCATCGAGCGCCGAAAGCGGCTCGTCCAGCAGCAAGACCTCGGGGTTCATGGCCAGCGCCCGCGCGACATTCACACGCTGGCGCATGCCGCCGGACAATTCCGCCGGACGGCGGGTAGTCGCATGGCAGAGCCCGACCATCTTGACGTAGTGATCGACCTTCGCCTGGCGCGCTGCCTTGCTGAGTTTCGGGAACATGGTGTCCACCGCGAGGCGCACGTTGCCGTTCACCGTCAGCCACGGCATCAGGGAGTAGTTCTGGAAGATCACGCCGCGTTCGGGGCTGGGTTCGGTGATCTGGGCCCCTTTAAAGAGGACCTCGCCCTTGGTCGGAACCTCCAGCCCGGCCATCAGGTTGATCAATGTGGTCTTGCCGGTGCCGGAGAAGCCCAGCAGAACAAGGAACTCGCCCTCCTTCACAGTCAGGTTGATGTCGCGGAGCACGTCGGCACGGTTGGGGCCGGACCCGAAGCTCTTGGAGACGTTCTTGAATTCAATCGCGGTCATGTGGGATCACCGATTGTTCGTGAAGGTGAAGAGCGACTGGATCGTGAACATCAGCCGGTCGAGCAGGAAGCCGATGATGCCGATGGTCAGCACGGCGACCATGATCCGCGCCAGGCTGTCCGAAGACCCGTTCTGGAACTCGTCCCAGACGAATTTGCCCAAGCCGGGGTTCTGCGCGAGCATCTCGGCCGCGATCAGCACCATCCAGCCGACCCCGAGGGACAGGCGCAGGCCGGTGAAGATCAGCGGCAGGGCCGAGGGCAGCACCAGCTTGGTGATCTTGGTATAGGTGTTCATCTTCAGCACCTTGGAGACGTTCACCAGGTCCTTGTCGATGGACGACACCCCCAGCGCGGTGTTGATCAGCGTCGGCCACAGCGAGCAGAGCGTGACCGTGATCGCCGAGACGAGGAAGGATTTCTCGAACAGCCCGTCATTGGTGGTGTAGACCGCCGAGACGACCATGGTGACGATGGGGAGCCAGGCGAGAGGCGACACGGGCTTGAAGATCTGGATGATCGGGTTGAGCGCGGCGTTGGCCGTCACCGACAGGCCCGCGGAAATGCCCAGCGGCACCGCAACCACCGTCGCCACAAGAAAGCCGAAGAATACGGTCTGGATCGAGGTCCAGATCTGGTCGTAATAGGAGGGAGCACCGGTATAGGCGATGTCCTTGACCTCGTCGGCGCGGCCCGCGTCGATCAGGCGCTGGTTGCGCTGCTCCACCCGTTCCTCGAAAACACGGGCGCTTTCGGCCTTGGCCTGGGCGTCTTCGTGCAGGGCGACGGCCTGTTCCCAGACCTGCGCCGGCCCGGGCACCGCGCCGAGCGATGTCTGCACCTTGGGCGCCAGCGTGCCCCAAGCGGTCAGGAAGAGCACGATGGCCAGGATCGGCACGCAGAACAGCTGCCAGATGTCCTTCATCTGAGCCTTGGGGTTGTCGCCCGCGGCGGCCTTGACCATCGTTGTGATCCAGCCGAGGCCCAGAACCTTCAGCCAGGCGTCGGCCTTGTTGATGCGGGTGAAGAGGCGCTCGCGGCGGGCTTGCTTGGCCTCTTTCGCAGCGAAGTCTGGATCGACGGTAGTCATCTGGTCTGCTCCGGGTCTGGGGCGGCGAGAAGAGCGCGCCGCGGGCGGGGTTGTGGCATTCGGGGAATAGGCCCGCCCGCAGGGGTCAGGAGAACTGCGGGCGGGATGCACCCCGCGAGGGCAGGGCGCGTGTGTGCGATCAGCCTTGGATTTCGCTGCCGACGACCTTCTGCGCACCTTTGAGGCCGATGGTCAGGCTCTCGAGATAAGCATTGGGCTGCTTGCCGTCATAGGCGATGCCGTCGATGATATCCTCGGCTGGGGTTGGGGCCTTGTAGCCGTCGCTGTCCCAGGGGAAGTCGGCTTCGTCGGCAAGACCCTCATCCACAAGCAGCCGGGCGGCTTCGAGGTAGATCTCGGGTTTGTAGACCATGCGAGCTACTTCGTCGTACCAGCTGTCGGGTTTCGCCTCGGATATCTGCCCCCAGCGGCGCATCTGCGTTAGGTACCAGACTGCGTCGGAGTAGAACGGGTAGGTCGCGTTGTACCGAAAGAACACGTTGAAATCCGGGATGTCGCGGCGGTCGCCTTTCTCGAACTCGAAAAACCCGGTCATGGAATTCGCGATCACGTCATAATCGGCGCCGACATAGTTCGGGCGGCTCAGGATCTCGACCGCCTCGGGCCGGTTGGCATTGTCGTTTTCGTCCAGCCAGATCGCCGCGCGGATCAGCGCCTTTGTGATCGCGAGGGTGGTGTTGGGGTTCTCTTCAACGAACGCGGCGGTCAGGCCGAACACCTTTTCCGGGTTGTTTTTCCAGATCTGGTAGTCGGTGATGACCGGCACGCCGATCCCCTTGAACACTGCCTGCTGGTTCCACGGCTCGCCCACGCAATAGCCGTAGATCGTGCCGGCCTCGAGGGTGGCAGGCATCTGCGGCGGGGGGGTCACCGAAAGGAAGGCCTCGGCGTTGATCTGGCCGGATACGTCCTCTGGCGAGTAGAAGCCCGGGTGAATGCCGCCGGCCGCCAGCCAGTAGCGCAGCTCGTAATTATGCGTCGAAACCGGGAAGACCATGCCCATGTTGAATGGACGACCGGAGGCGTTGTACTCGTCCACGATCGGCTTGAGCGCGGAGGCCGAGATAGGGTGCTGCGGGCGGCCGTCTTCCATTTTCGGGATGTTCGGCTTCATCTGCTCCCAGATCTCGTTGGAAACGGTGATGCCGTTGCCGTTCAGGTCCATGGAGAAAGGCGTCACGATATGGGCCTGAGTGCCGTAGCCGATGGTTGCCGCCAGCGGCTGGCCTGCAAGCATGTGCGCGCCGTCGAGTTGGCCGGAGATCACGCCATCCAGCAACACCTTCCAGTTTGCCTGAGCTTCGAGTGTTACGAACAAGCCTTCATCGAAAAAGTAGCCGCGCTCGTAGGCGATGGCGAGGGGCGCCATGTCGGTCAGCTTTATGAAGCCGAATTTCAGTTCGTCCTTTTCGACGGGCAGCATTTCCGCCAGCGCCGGGGACATCAGGGCGGAGGTTGCCAGGAGGGCAGCACACGTTCGTCTCATCTTGGTTCCTTCGGTTGATCCCCGAGCGGGCGGGCGGGGACAAGAATCAAAAAAAGCCGCATCAACCTGTCTCGCGTCATGTGACGCAAGCGGTTGAGCGGCTTTGCTCCGGAAATCCCCGGCTGTGGGGACGAGGCTTGGCGCGAACATCTTTGCTCGTCGCGATGCCTAGACCATTGCAGCGAGTCGCGTGGTTTTCAAAGTCTCATGAAGCAGGCTGGCCGATTCATGTCAGAAAAATGCTGCACCTGCACAGTAATTGATCACAAACCCTTGCCCGGATCAAAAATCGAGCCGTCAAAAAACGCATCCGGTCCCAGAATGATCGAACCTTTCGCAGATGCAACAGGCGTGGGTTGGGCCAAGGCGCCCTCCATCTTGGCGGATGCTCCGGGCATATCGAGCCCGAGATCGGTCAGGTTCGCGCGATAGAGATCGCTTCGGTAGCACGCCATGGAAATGCGCATCGCCTCGGTGCGATCCAACCCCACCCTCGCGGCAATGTTGCTGGCGATCCAGGCAGCCTGGCTGCGCCACGGGAAGTTCGCCGCACTTGCATGAAACTCGAGAAACCTTGGCACCCGGTGAGCAAGCGCTTTCGGTTTCGAAGTGATCTGCCCGGACAAAGCGCGGTCGATGACTTCGGAAGGCACATCGATCAGCCCCGGTTGCGCGAGGATTTCGGAGGCGACAAGGCGGTTCTCGGGGTCGCCGAGCCAGCGCGCCGCGGTCACGACGGCGCGCATCAGGGCCCGGGTTTCTGCCGGGTTGGTCTCGATCCAGTCGCGTCGCGCAGCGAGTACCTTTTCCGGGCTGAAGGTCCAGATCGAGTTCGCGGGCAGTATCAATTCGCCAACGCCGGTTTCGACCGCAATGGAGCCCCAGGGTTCGCCCACGCAGAAAGCATCGATCTCGTTGGCGGCGATGGCATCGGCCATATGCGGCGGCGGGACGGTGCGGACATCCAACTCGTCGGGGGTCTTCAGACCCAGTGCATTCAGCCAGAAATAGACAAGTTCGGCATGCATCGAGAACGGGAAAGGAACGCCGATGCGCAGTTTGCGTCCGCTGGCGCGGATCAGGTGCTTGCCGGTTGCTAGCGGATCTCTGAAATCCTCGCGCCAGCCATTGCTGCGCATCTTGCTGGCAAGGCCGTTGGACACGCCGATGACATTGCCGTTCACCGACATGACCAGAAGCGCGTCCATCGCTGTCGGCAGTCCGCCGAGACCGAGGGACATCGCCACGGGCAGGGGGCTGAGCATGTGCCCCGCATCCAGCGTGCCGAGCGCCACGCCGTCCCGCAGTGCCGACCAGGACGGCTGCTTGTGGAGCGCGAGCCTGATACCCTCTGTATCTGCAAAGCCCATCTTCTGGGCGATGATAAGGGGCGCGGCATCCACCAGCGGGAGGTAACCGATGTTCAAAGGCGCGCGGCTCATCGCAACATGTCCGACGCTGTGACCAGTGCTTCGGCGACTTCGGAGACCTTCCGGCCCTGATCCATCGCGGTCTTGCGCAGAATGGCATAGGCTTGGTCTTCGGTGATCCCTTTCGCGGTCATCAGCAGGCCCTTCGCCCGTTCGATCGTCTTGCGCTCGGCGAGAGCGGTCTTGGCCGCGGCAAGCTCGGTACGCAACCGGGCGAACATGTTGAACCGCGCAATAGCGGCATCGAGGATCGGCTTGATACGTTCCTTGTGCAGTCCGTCCACGACATACGCGCTGACGCCTGCCTCGATGGCCGCGCGCGTCGTGGCATCGTCAGAGCGGTCCACGAACATTGCCACCGGTCGCTCGTTGAAGCCGGAGGCCACACTGAGCGCTTCGAGCGTATCGCGAGAGGGGTTCGACATGGCGATCAACACGACGTCCGGTCCCAGTTCCGCCATGTGCCGCGCAAGCCCTGTCGCAGACCCGAGCACCATCACTTCCGCCTCGCCAGCTTCCGCAAGGCCATCCATGATCATCCGCGCACGGGATTCATCAGGCTCTACCACGAGTATCTTGAGGGGCTTCGGCATGCCGAAGCTGTTTGGGCTTTCCGAGGGACTCGCAAGGGTTCGCGCGCGTTGCGCCTGCGCGGTGTTACGGTCTGCTCAGATTTTGGGCGTTACCAAATGCTTCGTGCCACTCACCGGGGCATTCTATTCGACGCTGTCGGCCGGGCTTGCCGGGCTGCTCGTGTCGCTTGTGGGGTGCAGTCGCCTTGGATTCTTCTGCTTGATCCAAATCAAAGACACCTCTTAGACTATCCTTAACGTGGACGTGACTGCGTCCTCGCCCCCGAAAAGGATCTTAGGTCCATGCGCCTTACGACCCGAACCAACCTCGCCATGCGGACGCTCATGTATTGTGCGGTGCATACCGGGCGGAACATCCGGACTTCGGAGGTCGCAAAGGCGACCAACGCGTCGGAAAACCATCTCGGACAAGTCATCAACATGCTGGGCCAGACCGGTTTCATCGAAACCGTACGTGGACGCGGGGGCGGCATTCGACTGGCCCGCAACGCGCAGGACATCACCGTGGGCGGTGTTTTCCGGGTGTTCGAAGCCGGAACGCCCTTTGCCGAGTGTTTCGACGCCAAGGAGTGCACTTGTCCGCTGATTTCGGTTTGTCGGCTGAAAGGGGCCCTTGGCGAAGCCTTGATGGCCTTTTATCGCTCTCTCGACGCAATCACGCTCGAAAGTCTTGTCAAGGATAATACCGGGCTCAAGGACCTTCTGGGTGTGGAGCCGGTCACAGCGCCAGCCTGACGATTTGCTATGAAGTGAATGGGGCGCACGCCTTGCGTGGGCCCTTTTTGCACGCATGTCCTTTACTTTCTTGCAAATCATTCTCATATTCATTCCAGCCCCGCAAACCCCATCGACGGAGAAACATTGATGCGTTTGCTATCTGGAGTGACCCTTGCCGCCGCTCTTGCCCTGCCGTCCCTCGCGCATGCGGAGAAGTTGAAGGCCGTGACCACCTTCACAGTGATCGCTGACATGGCACAGAACGTGGCCGGCGACGCGGCAGAGGTCGTGTCCATCACCAAGCCGGGGGCGGAGATCCACGGCTACCAGCCGACGCCGCGGGACCTTCTGAAGGCTCAGGACGCGGACCTGATCCTGTGGAACGGGCTGAACCTGGAGCTTTGGTTCGAGCAGTTCTTGTCGAACCTGCGCGACGTGCCTGCCGTGACGCTGACCGACGGGATCGATCCGGTCTCCATCGGGTCGGGCAGTTACGAGGGCAAGCCGAACCCGCATGCGTGGATGTCGCTCGATAACGCGCTTGTCTATGTCGACAATATCGCAGCGGCCTTCGCCGAGCACGATCCGGACAACGCCGAGACCTATCTTGCGAATGCCGAGGCCTACAAGGCCGAGATCACCGCGACCATCGCCCCGCTGCGTGAGATGGTGCAGGCGGTGCCCGCCAGCCAGCGCTGGCTAGTGTCGTGCGAAGGGGCGTTCAGCTATCTCGCCCGTGATTTCGGGATGCAGGAGCTCTATCTCTGGCCCATGAACGCGGATCAGACAGGCACACCCCAGCAAGTTCGCAAGGTCATCGACGGCGTGCGCGCCAACGAGATCCCGGTGGTTTTCTGTGAGAGCACCGTGAACAACGACCCGGCCGAGCAGGTTGCCCGCGAAACCGGGGCGCGGTTTGGCGGTGTGCTCTACGTGGATAGCCTGACGGGGCCCGATGGCCCGGTGCCCACATATCTCGATCTGCTGCGAGTCACCTCCGAGACCGTTGCCGAAGGTCTCACAACCCCTCTCAACTGAGCCTGTAAAGGAGCCCGCCCCGATGCCCGAAGCCGCTGCCATTGAGACCCCAGTCCCGATCGGGCTGCGCGCGCGTGGGGTCACAGTGACTTATCGCAACGGGCTGACCGCGCTCAACGATGCGAGTTTCGAAATTCCGCAAGGCTCTATCACCGCACTGGTGGGGGTGAATGGGGCGGGCAAATCTACCTTGTTCAAGGCGATCATGGGGTTCGTTCCGGTCGCCAAGGGCGAGATCGAAGTGATGGGCGGCACGGTCGCGGCTGCCCTGAAGGCCAACAAGATCGCCTATGTTCCGCAAAACGAAGAGGTCGACTGGTCCTTCCCTGTGTTGGTGGAGGACGTGGTGATGATGGGCCGTTACGGCCATATGGGATTGTTGCGCATTCCTTCCGCCAAGGACCGGCAGGCGGTGCAGGAGGCGTTGGCGCGCGTCGGCATGGCAGAGTTTCGGACGCGCCAGATCGGCGAGTTGTCGGGCGGCCAGCGCAAGCGGGTGTTTCTGGCGCGTGCACTGGCACAGAACGGGCAGGTGATCCTGCTCGACGAGCCATTCACGGGGGTGGATGTGCAGACCGAGGAGGCCATCATCGCCCTGCTGCGCGATTTGAGGGATGAGGGCCGCGTGATGCTGGTCTCGACCCACAACCTCGGCTCGGTTCCGGAATTCTGCGATCGGACAATCCTGATGAAAGGCACGGTTCTGGGCTATGGTCCGACGGAGACGACCTTCACCCAAGCGAACCTGGAGCGAGCCTTCGGCGGAGTGCTGCGTCACTTCGTTCTTGAGGGCGCGGACCTGCATGACGATGACGACGCGCGCAAGGTGATGATCTTTACCGACGACGAACGCCCGCTCGTTACCTATGACGAGAAGACCCGTACGCTGACCTCGCCCGATGAGGGGGACACGCGGTGATCGGGACGCTTCTGGAGCCGTTCAGCTACGGCTACATGACAAATGCGATCTGGGTCAGCGCGCTGGTTGGGGCGGTCTGTGCCTTTCTGTCGTGTTACCTGATGCTCAAGGGCTGGTCGTTGATCGGCGACGCGCTGAGCCATGCGATCGTGCCGGGTGTGGCGGGCGCATACATGCTGGGGCTGCCCTTCGCACTCGGGGCGTTCCTGTCCGGGGGCTTGGCGGCAGGTACAATGCTGTTTCTGAACCAGCGCTCCGGGCTGAAGGAGGACGCGATCATCGGTCTGATCTTCACCTCTTTCTTCGGGCTGGGCCTGTTCATGATGTCGATCTCGCCGACATCCGTGGATATCCAGACCATCATGCTGGGCAATATCCTGGCGATCACGCCGACTGATACAGTGCAGCTGGTTTTAATCGGAGGCGTGTCGCTCGCCGTGCTTCTGGTGAAGTGGAAGGACCTGATGGTCACATTCTTCGACGAGAACCACGCGCGGTCCATCGGGCTGAACCCGGTCCGATTGAAGTTCCTGTTCTTCGTGCTTCTTTCGGCCTGTACGGTCGCAGCGTTGCAAACGGTTGGCGCTTTTCTCGTGATCGCCATGGTGGTGACACCGGGCGCGACCGCCTACCTTTTGACCGACCGGTTCCAACGGCTGTTGATCATCGCGGTCTGCATCGGAGCGGGGAGTGCGGCTGTTGGGGCCTATTTTAGCTACTATCTCGACGGGGCGACGGGCGGGATCATCATTTGCTTGCAGACGCTCCTGTTTCTGCTGGCGTTCTTCTTTGCGCCCAAGCACGGGCGTCTGGCCGCGCGGCGGCGGGCCGCGCGTGGCATGGTCATGGCACAGCCGTCGGAGGGTGCGACGCGCCCCCTGGAGGCGGCAGAATGATCGATACTCTCTTTGCGCCGTTCCAGTTTCCGTTCATGCAGAACGCATTCCTGATCGCGGTGCTCATTTCGGTGCCCACGGCGATCCTGTCGTGCTTCGTGGTGCTGAAGGGCTGGAGCCTTATGGGCGACGCGATCAGCCATGCGGTGCTGCCCGGGATCGTACTGGCCTATGTGCTGGGCATCCCGCTGATCTTCGGGGCTTTCGCGGCGGGAATGACCTGCGCGTTGGCGACGGGATATCTGCAGGCCCACAGCCGGGTGAAGCAGGACACGGTGATGGGGGTGGTGTTCTCGGGGATGTTTGGGCTCGGGTTGGTGATCTACACCAAGATCGAGACCAACATGCACCTTGACCACATCCTTTTCGGCAACATGTTGGGGATCGGGTCCGGGGATCTGGCGACCGCGGGCATCATTGCTGTGGTGGTTGCGGGCATCTTGTTGGTGAAATGGCGGGATTTCCTGCTTCATGCTTTCGATCCGGCGCAGGCGCGGGCGGTGGGGCTACGGGTAGCCTGGCTTCATTACGGGCTTCTGGCGTTGATTTCGCTGACCATCGTTGCGGTGCTCAAGGCGGTCGGGATCATCCTTGCCATCGGCTTGCTGATCGCGCCCGGGGCGATTGCGTTTCTTGTGACCAAGCGGTTCGTGCATATGCTGTGGATTGCGGTGGCGGTGACGTGCCTCGCGTCAATCTCCGGTGTCTATGCCAGTTTCTGGCTCGACAGTGCGCCTGCACCGACAATCATTCTGATCCTGTCGGCGGTCTTCGTGGCAGCCTTCGTGCATAAGCTCTGGCGCGCGGGCCGGACAGAACAGCGGACCGAGCCTTTGCCGGCCCCTTAGTTGCGGCAGCGCTCATCCAGAAAGCTGGCGCAGCCGGTCAGGGCGGCGAAATCGTCCTCGACCAGCCACACCGGAAAATCGCGCATGAAATCGGCAAAGCGGCCCTTGTTGGCAAAGGCCTCGGCAAAGCCCATGGAGCCGAGATAGGGGCCGATATGCCGGGCGACTCCGCCGCAAAGATACACGCCCCCGAATGGCAGGTGGATCAGGCTGAGATTGCCCGCAACCGTCCCGAGCAGACCGATGAACAGTTCCAGCGCATCCAGTGCTTGCCGCTCCTCGCGGGCGGCGGCGGCCATGACCTCGGCGGCGGACAGGCGCTGCGGCTGATCGGGTGTCGGGCTGAGGAAGTTATAAACCCGCTCCAGTCCGCGCCCCGAGAGCACGTCCTCGACTGCGGGGAAGCCGTGGGCGGTCTCTACGAAGCGACATAGGCGCAACTCCTGTTCGGTGCGTACGGGAAGGTTTGCATGCCCGGCCTCCGACGGGGTCACGATGCGGCCCGCGGGAGTGTAGAGAACACTCGCGGCGTTGAACCCGGTACCGAGGCCGATCATCAGGCGGGTTTCTTGCGCGGCGGGGGGAGGGCGCGAGATCACCGGGCGCAGGCAAGCAGCTTCCAGATGACCCAAGGCGAACCCTTGCGCTTGCAAGTCGTTCAGCAGGGCCACCACCGGTGCCCCGGTGGCCTCCGACAGCAGGTCCTCGTCCATGCGCCAGTCGAGATTGGTCAGGTGGCCGATCCCATTGCGCACTGGTCCGGCAAGCGCCACGCAGGCGCCGCTGCAACCGGCGACTTCCATCTTCTCCAGATAGCTCCGCAGAACGCTGTCGAGAGACGAGTAGTCCGCGTTGCGGTACTTCTCGACGCTGCCTGCGCGCAGGACCGGGCCGTCGGCCAGCGCCACGCGGGTGTTCGTGCCACCGATATCGGCCACAAGGGCAGGGGCGTCTCGCAAGGAAGTCATCGCAGGGCTCCGCGGAATCACTGATCGTTTTTGGTAGCGCTAACGATTTAACGCAGATGCCAGCGCCCGGTAAGAGGCTTTCGGCGTGCGCACCAGCGTGTCGAAATCAACATGCACGAGACCAAAGCGTTTCTCGTAGCCGAAGGACCACTCGTAATTGTCCATCAGCGACCAGATGAAATAGCCGTCCACCGGAACGCCGTCCGCAATAGCGCGTCGGACCTGCGCCAGATGCGCATCGAGATAGGCAAGGCGGTCCGCGTCGTTGACCGGGAGGGCCGAGGCCATGCCGTTCTCGGTGATGTAGATCGGCAAGTCGCCCGTAAAGCGCGCCTGCATCATGGTGAGCAGCGCATGCAGCCCTTCTGGAAACACCTCCCATCCCATCTGGGTCTTGGGAAGGGGCCCGTCGATCTCGCGATAAGCGGGCCAGGGGCTGTCACCGGGGCCGATGATCTTGCGCGTGTAATAGTTCAGCCCGACCCAGTCGAGCGGCGTGGCAATCGTGTCGAAATCATCCTGCCATCTGTCGGGCAGATGCGGGGCAAGTCCTGCGAGCACAGGCTCCGGGTAGGTGTTGTGGAACATACCTGACAGGAAGAACTGGTTGTAGATGGCGTCGTAAAGCTCGGCAGCGGCCATCGCGGTCGGGCTGTCGTCCAAAGGTTGCGCGTACTCCATGTTCACCACGGCCCCGAGGTTGCGCATCCCCATGTCGCGCATCCGAGCAATGGCGGTGCCATGGGCGAGCAGGATGTGATGCATGGCGCGGGCAGTGGCACGGATATCGCGCAGGCCGGGAGCGTGGTGACCCTGGAAATGGCTGAGCCAGCCGACGCACCAAGGCTCGTTGATCGGGGCGGCGGACCAGACCCGGTCGCCGATGCGATCCATGATCGTGTCGGTAAAATCGCCGAACCAGGACGCGATATCCCGGTTGCGCCAACCGCCGAGATCGGCGAGCGCCGAGGGAAGTTCCCAGTGATAGAGCGTGGCGGCCGGTTTGATACCCCGCGCGAGCAACCCGTCGACCAGCCGGTCGTAGAAATCGAGCCCCTCCATGTTCGGCGCGCCGCGCCCCTCGGGCAGAACCCGTGCCCAACTGGTCGAGAAGCGGTAGGCATCGACGCCGAGCCCTGCAATCAGGTCGAGATCTTCTTCCAGCCGGTCCAGATGTCCGCAGGCGCGTGCGCCGTGCTCGGCGCGCGCCACGTTGCCAGGTGTGGCGGAGAAATCGTCCCAATGGGTGCGCCCGGCACCACCTTGCCCGTGACCTTCGATCTGGTAGGCCGAGGTGGCGACCCCGAAGAGAAAACCGTCGGGATAGGTGTTGCGATCGAAACTCATGGCGGCATCCTAGCTGTGGCGGACGGGTCCGGTGGATTGGCCGAGGGACAGCTCCACTTCCCAGAGTTCTTGCACGGGGGCGGCTTCGGGCTGTGCGATCTGCTGCAGCAGGATTTCCGCCGCGCGCCGTCCCGCCGCGCGCACCGAAGAGCGGGTCGCAGTGAACAACGGTTCCGTATCGCCGTTGCGCAGATAGCTGATCTCGTCGTCATGGATGACCACCGAGATGTCCTGTCCCAACCGCAGGCCGAGATCGCTGACAGCGCGGCGGACCCCTATGGCGGTGATGATGGAGGAGACGAGAAACGCCGTGGGTGGCTTTTTCAGCGACAGCATCCGTTTGGCCGCAGCATATCCAACGCCTTCGGTCATCTCCTCCGATACCATCAATTCAGGGCGCAGGGTGAGCTCGGCAGAGTGCATCGCGGCGCTATAGCCGGCACGCCGACGTTGTGCAAAATCCATCTGCTCCTGGCCGTTGATCAGGGCGATTTCCCGATGGCCGAGGTCGATCAGCAGCTTCGTGGCACGATAAAAGGCGCGCCGATTGTTGATGTCGAGCCAAGCATAACTGTCATCGGCGATGGGCGCGCGTCCGTGGACGACGAAGGGCAACCCCAACTCTTTCAGCAGCGCAATGCGGGGATCATCGGTGCGCGGTGCATGGACGATCACCCCGTCGACGATGCGTTTGGCCGCGAAATCGCGGTAGCATTTCAACTCATCCTCAGCGCGCACGCTCGACAGGGTAATGTCATACCCGGACTTGGAGTAGGTCTCGGCGGCCCCGGCGAGAAAATCGCCGAAAACAGGGTTCACCATCTCCGAGGATATGGTCATCGGCAGCACGTGTCCAATGGCCATGGCGCGCCCTGTGGCCAGCGACCGGGCTCGTGCGCTCGGGAAATAGTTGTACTGTTCCGCAGCCTCCTGGATGCGGCGGCGGGTGTTTTCGGACACTTCCGGGTAGCCGTTCAGCGCCCGGCTCACCGTGGTCGGAGACAGGCCCAGTTTTTCCGAAAGCTGCTTGAGGTTCATGTGTCCGTTGTCGCGCGGGGTCAGCTTGATCCTCACCCTAAGCGGGAAAAGCGATCTGCGTCAAAAGCTTAATTTTCGATCTTGATTTTGATTTCCCGGTGAGGCCACGATGAAAATATTCGCATGTTGCGAATTTCTGAGATTGACAGGTTTGCGCTAACGGACGAAGGCTTGCGCATTCAAAGCGCTTTGAGCGTGAGTCGGGCGCGCATCGAACACACGAGCGACCACGGATGTCGCCGGTCTGGGAGGACTGACATGAGACACACACTTCACGCGAGTGCGGCTGCGCTCGCCCTGTCTGCTGGCATGGCCGGAGCCGGAGGCCATCTTGCGTTCACGCCGGGAGAGGGTGAGTTCAACTGGGACAGCTATCAAGCGTTCGCCGAGGCCACCGACCTGTCCGGGCAGGACCTGTCGATCTTCGGGCCCTGGCTCGCCGGGGAGGCCGATGCATTCTCAAACCTTGTGGCCTTCTTCAACGAAGCGACCGGGGCAAATGCGACCTATGTGGGCTCCGACAGTCTCGAGCAGCAGATCGTGATTGACGCCGAGGCGGGTTCCGCTCCGGACCTGACCGTGTTTCCACAGCCGGGTCTGGCGACCACCATGGCAGCGCGCGGCTTCCTGACCCCGCTTCCCGATGGCACCGACGACTGGCTGCGTGAGAATTATGCCGCCGGGCAGTCCTGGATCGATCTTGGCACCTATGCGGACGGGTCGGGCAACGACCAGCTCTACGGCTTTTTCTTCAATGTAAACGTGAAGTCGCTGGTCTGGTACATCCCCGAGAACTTCGAGGATTTCGATTACGAAGTTCCCGAAACCATGGAAGAGTTCAAAGCGTTGATGGACCAGATGGTCGAGGACGGTCAGACGCCGCTTTGCGTCGGACTGGGCTCTGGGGGGGCTACGGGCTGGCCGGCGACCGATTGGGTTGAGGATCTGATGCTGCGCACCCAGCCGCCCGAGGTCTATGATGCTTGGGTGTCCAACGAGATGCCCTTCGACGACCCGCGCGTGGTTGCGGCGATCGAGGAGTACGGCAGCTTCACCCGCAATGACGATTACGTGGTGGGCAATGCCAACGACACCGCGTCTGTCGATTTCCGCGAAAGCCCGCTGGGCCTGTTTGCTTCGCCCCCCGCCTGCATGATGCACCGCCAGGCGAGCTTCATTCCCGCCTATTTCCCCGAGGGCACCGAGCTGGGCGAGGATGCGGATTTCTTCTACTTCCCGGCCTTTGAGGAAAAGGACTTGGGGCGTCCGGTTCTGGGTGCCGGTACGCTGTTCGCGATCACCAACGAGAACCCGGCTGCAAGCGCCTTCATCGAGTTTCTCAAGACGCCCTTCGCCCATGAGATCATGATGGCGCAGGATGGGTTCTTGACCCCGTTCAAGGGCGCGAACCCCGCGGCTTATGCCAGCGATACGCTGCGCGGGCAGGGCGAGATCCTGACCAATGCGACCACCTTCCGCTTCGACGGCTCGGACCTGATGCCTGGCGGCGTCGGGGCAGGGACCTTCTGGACTGGTATGGTCGATTACTCCTCCGGTGCGAAATCCGCCGCCGACGTGGCGAGCGAGATCCAGGCCTCCTGGGAATCTCTCAAGTAAACGCGCAAACGGCAGGCGGCCTGATCGGGCCGCCCGCAACCCCACGCGGCATTTTTAAGAGGGGGAGTGGTCATGCATCCGGCATTTCAGGGATTGATCACCATCATCATCGGCGTCGGCGGCTGTGTCGGCTATTTCTACTTTGCCAATCAGTTTCTCGATAAGGTGCTCTACCCGGCCAAGGGTCCGAAGGCGGGGCGCAACATAAACCGCGCCAACCAGATCCGGCCATGGATCTTCCTGTTTCCGGCGCTGTTCGTCCTCCTGCTCTATCTCGGTTACCCGGTGGTTGAAACGCTGCGCCTGTCGCTGCTCGAACGGGTGCCCGGCGGCGGGTATCAGTGGGTCGGGCTCGACAACTACGCCCAGATGGCCTCGGAGCCGAAATTCTGGGAAGCCATGCGCAACAACATGTTCTGGCTCATTGTGGTGCCTGCGCTCTCGACCGCCTTCGGTTTGCTGGCGGCCCAACTGACCGACCGGATCAAATGGGGCAACGTCGCCAAGTCGATCATCTTCATGCCCATGGCGATCAGCTTCGTGGGGGCTTCGGTGATCTGGAAGCTGGTCTATGACGGCCGCCCCATCGAGCAGGAGCAGATCGGTATCCTGAACGCGATCATCGTTGGGCTGGGTGGTGACCCGGTAACGTTCCTGACGATCCCGTTCTGGAACAACTTTTTCCTGATGATCGTGCTGGTCTGGGTGCAGACCGGGTTTGCCATGGTGATCCTGTCGGCCGCCTTGCGGGGCATTCCCGAAGAGACCATCGAGGCCGCGATCATCGACGGGGCCTCGCCATTGCAGATCTTCTTCAAGATCAAGGTACCGCAGATCATGCCCACAGTGGTGGTGGTCTGGACCACGATCACGCTCGTGGTGCTCAAGGTGTTCGACATCGTCTTCGCCATGACCAACGGGCAATGGGAGACGCAGGTGCTGGCGAACTACATGTTCGACAAGCTCTTCCGCGCCAATGACTGGGGCGTGGGGTCGGCCAGTGCCATGGTGATCATGCTTCTGGTGACACCAATCCTTATCTGGAACATCCACAGCGCGCGCAAGGAAATGCGCTGAGGCGCGGGGAGGGACCGATGGACAATATCGCTGGAAGCAAATCTTCGCTGACCTGGGCTGTGCAACTCTCCGTGGTGGGGCTGGTGGTCTTGTGGCTGCTGCCGACGTTCGGGCTGTTCGTGTCGTCCTTCCGGACGGTGGAGCAGATCTCGTCGAGCGGCTGGTGGAAGGCGATGTTCCCGTCGGAACAGAACCTCACCTTGCGCGCGGCGGACCCGGATGATTTCCGGATGCCACAGGGCGACCTGTTCGTAGTCAAGGGCAATCTCTTCGAGGACGAGGGCATTTCGGAGGCGGAAATCAGCGTATGGGGCACGTCCAGCCGCGATGTGGCCGCCTATACCGCGGGCGAGACGGCCGACCTGGGAGACGGTGAAACCATTACCGTGCAGAGTAATGGCGCCTATGTCTGGTCGGGCACTGACGATCAGATCAGTGGGCGCGGCCAAAGGGTCTTTGTGACCGCCACCACACCGCCGGAGTTCACCTTCGCGAACTATGAAAACATGCTCCTCGATCCGAACAATTCGGAAGGAATGGCGCGGGCGTTCTTCAACACGCTAACCGTGACGATCCCGGCGACGATCATCCCGATCCTTGTGGCGGCCTTCGCGGCCTATGCGCTGGCCTGGATGGAATTTCCGGGTCGTGCGCTGCTGATTGCGCTTATTGTGGGCTTGCTGGTCGTGCCCTTGCAACTGGCACTCATCCCGCTTTTGACCCTGCACAATGCGATCGGGATCGGGAAGGGGTATCTTGGCACCTGGTTGGCCCATACGGGGTTTGGCATGCCGCTGGCGATCTATCTGTTACGCAACTACATGGTCGGTTTGCCACGGGACATCATCGAAAATGCCAAGGTCGATGGGGCAACGGATTTCCAGATCTTCACTAAGATCGTGTTACCGCTGTCCTTCCCGGCGCTGGCCTCCTTCGCGATCTTCCAGTTCCTGTGGACCTGGAACGACCTGCTGGTGGCCAAGGTCTTCCTGATCGATGCCACCGGCCAGACGACGGTCATGACCAACCAGATCGTCGAGCTTCTGGGCACCCGCGGCGGCAACTGGGAGATCCTCGCCACGGCGGCCTTTGTATCCATCGCGGTGCCGCTCCTGGTGTTTTTCTCCATGCAACGTTTTCTCGTGCGCGGCCTCTTGGCCGGCTCGGTCAAGTAAGGAACCCCTGCCGATGAACGCAGAGGCGCAAATGCGCGAGGTCAAGAGCCTCGCTGCCGATCCGGATTGGTGGCGTGGGGCGGTGATCTATCAGATCTACCCCCGTAGCTTCCAGGACAGCAATGGCGACGGGATCGGCGATCTTCTGGGGATCGTGGAGCGGATGCCCTATATCGCCTCGCTCGGGGTGGATGCGATCTGGATCAGCCCGTTTTTCACGTCGCCGATGAAGGATTTCGGCTACGACATCAGCGATTATTTCGACGTTGATCCTATGTTTGGCAGCTTGGCGGATTTCGATGCCCTGATCGAGACCGCGCACATGTATGGGCTGCGGGTGATGATCGACCTTGTTCTCAGCCACACCAGCGACCAGCACCCCTGGTTCGAGGAAAGTCGATCCAGTCGCGACAACCCCAAGGCTGACTGGTATGTCTGGGCCGATGCCAAGCCAGACGGGACGCCGCCGAACAACTGGTTGTCGATCTTTGGCGGCTCAGGCTGGCATTGGGACGCGCGGCGTTGCCAGTACTACCTGCACAACTTCCTGACTTCGCAGCCGGATCTGAACTTTCACTGCGCCGACGTTCAGGATGCGCTGCTAGGTGTGGGGCGGTTCTGGCTGGACCGGGGCGTGGATGGCTTCCGGCTCGACACCATCAACTTCTATGTCCACGACGCAGAGTTGCGCGACAATCCTCCGTTGCCGCCGGAAGAACGCAACTCCAACATCGCGCCAGAAGTGAACCCCTATAATCACCAGCGGCATCTTTACTCCAAGAACCAGCCGGAGAACCTGGAATTCCTGGCAAAATTCCGCGCGATGATGGAGGAATACCCAGCAATCGCGGCTGTGGGCGAGGTCGGTGACGCGCAGTACGGGTTGGAGATCCTCGGCCAGTACACCCGGGGAGAGACCGGGGTGCATATGTGCTACGCCTTCGAATTTCTTGCGCAGGAGAAGCTGACCGCCAAGCGGGTGGCGGAGGTTCTCAACAAGGTCGACGAGGTTGCGTCCGACGGTTGGGCGTGCTGGGCGTTTTCCAACCATGACGTTATGCGCCATGTCTCCCGCTGGGACCTGACCCCGGGCGCACAAAGAGGGATGCTGACCCTCCTGATGTGTCTGCGCGGGTCCGTATGCCTGTATCAAGGCGAAGAGTTGGGCCTGCCGGAGGCGGAAGTGGCCTTCGACGACCTGCAGGACCCCTACGGCATCGAGTTCTGGCCGGAATACAAGGGGCGGGACGGCTGCCGGACGCCGATGGTCTGGCAATCGGACAACATGTCGGGCGGCTTCTCTATTCACCGGCCCTGGTTGCCGGTCTCGACCGAGCATCTCGGCCTAGCGGTCGCGGTCCAGGAAGAAGCCCCGGACGCGCTGTTGCACCATTACCGCCGGGCGCTGGCCTTCCGCCGCGCCCATCCGGCATTGGTGAAAGGCGATATTTCGGATGTGACCGTTGTCGGCGACGTCATTAGCTTTCTGCGCAAGGACCCCGAAGAGACGGTATTCGTCGCCATCAACATGAGCGATGCGCCCGGTGCGGTCGATCTGCCTCCGGGCAACTGGATGCAGATCGGGGCGGAATTGAATTCAGGCGGGACAAGCCCGGACGGGCGCGTGCATCTCGGGCCTTGGCAGCCCTGCATTGCGCTGAAGGCACCGTGACGCGGTCGCGGTGTTGAATATCAGGAGTGGGAGGGGACAATGGCGGATTTGAAACTGACGGGTGTCGAGAAGGCCTATGGCGACGTCAAGGTATTGAGCAACATCAACCTCGACATCCAGCAGGGGGAGCTGATCGTGTTCGTCGGCCCCTCGGGATGCGGAAAATCCACGCTGCTACGGATGATCGCGGGGTTGGAAAAAATCACGGGCGGCACGCTGGAGATCGATGGCACCGTGGTCAACGATGTTCCGCCTGCGCAGCGTGGCATTGCCATGGTGTTCCAGTCCTACGCGCTCTATCCCCACATGACAGTGCGGGAGAACATGTCCTTCGCCCTCAAGATCGCCAAGAAAAGTCAGGCCGAGATCGACGCGGCGGTGGAGGCGGCGGCCGAAAAGCTGCAACTCGGACAATATCTCGACCGGCTGCCCAAGGCGCTTTCGGGTGGACAGCGGCAGCGGGTGGCGATCGGTCGGTCTATCGTGCGCGATCCGAAGGTTTATCTTTTCGACGAGCCGCTCTCGAATCTCGATGCGGCCTTGCGGGTGGCGACCCGGCTGGAAATCGCCCAGCTGAAGGAGGCGATGCCGGAATCCACCATGGTCTATGTCACTCATGACCAGGTGGAGGCGATGACCCTGGCCACGCGCATCGTGGTCCTTGCCGGGGGCGGGATCGCCCAGGTTGGTTCACCGCTGGAGTTGTACGAGAAACCCGAAAACGAGTTCGTGGCGCAGTTCATTGGCTCGCCTAAAATGAACCTTCTGCCGGGAAAGATCATCGGTACGGGGGCGCAGACCACGGTCGAGATGACCGACGGCGGGCGGGCCGTGTCGGATTACCCTTCCGACGACAGCCTCATGGGGGCAGCGGTGAATGTCGGCGTGCGGCCCGAAGACATGGTCGAAGCCGCGCCTGGTGGCGACTATGTCTTCGAAGGGAAGGTGGCCATAACCGAGGCACTGGGTGAGGTCACGCTCCTCTATTTCGAGGCACCCTCGGGTGAGGATCCGACCATCGGCAAGCTGCAGGGCATTCACAAGGATCTTAAGGGTCAGGTCACGCGCCTGACCGCGGAGCCGGCAAAGGTCCACGTCTTCAAGGACGGCGTTTCGCTGCATTACCCCCACGGCAAGCACGTTACTTTCGCGCCCCATTGATCCAGTGCCAAGCGTTTCCCGTCAATGATGGCGCATAGCGTGATCATGACCGGGCCGAGCTAATTTGTCCTGACTTGTTCCCATGTCTAAGAGGCGCGAAAAAGGGAAGGATCATTCGGCCGACGCGGAGGAGCTGGATCATCAGGTACGGTTCGGTACGCTCAGGCTCAGAAACCCCAAGTCTTGGCTGGAACTCTCCCGGTGGCGTCTTGCGATGCGCGCGCCAGAGTGGCTAGGGTGCGGCTCGTATTAGCGATGTCAGGAGGGACGGGGCATGGCAGCGCCTGAAAACCAATTGAAACAAGCCCTCTTGGCCGGCGACGTTCAGATCGGCATCTGGCTGGGCTTCGGCGCACCCGCGGTTGCGGAACTGGCGGCGGGCTGTGGCTTCGATTGGTGCCTCGTGGATGGAGAGCATTCGCCCAACGATCCGGCGCAGATGATCGACCAACTGCGCGCCATGGTCGGGCAGGGCGCCATGCCGATTGTCCGCGTCCCCGTGGGCGAGGACTGGGTGCTCAAGCGCGCGCTCGATCTCGGGGTCCAGACGATCATGGTGCCAATGGTCGAAACAGCCGCGCAAGCGCAGCAGATTGTGCGTGCCATGCGCTATCCCCCCGACGGCGTGCGCGGCGTGGGGGCGGCCCTCGCCCGGGCATCTGGGTATTCTCTCGATGCCGAGTATGTCACTACGGCAAACGCGCAGATCTGCACCATCGTGCAGATCGAGAGCCATGCAGCGGTGCGGGCCATTCCGGAGATCGCGGCGGTGGAGGGGGTCGATGTGCTCTTCATCGGTCCTGCGGATCTTGCCGCGGACATGGGCTATCCCGGGCGCGCGGACGCGCCCGAGGTGGATGCGGTGATCTGCGCCGCCCTCGGCGAGATCGCGCGCAGCGGCAAGGTGCCCGGTGTGCTCGCTTTCTCTGAGACAGATGCGGTGCGCTTTGCGGCGGCGGGCGCCCGGTTCGTCGGCGTAGGGGCCGATGTCACGTCGCTGGCGGTGGCCCTGCGCGGATTGTCTGCGTCGTCGCGCGCCCGCCTGAGCTCCCCCTGATCCGCAGCCAAGCACTTGCCGTGCGGAGCAATCCATGCGAGGGGGACGTGCCTAACGAAGTCCCCGACAGGAGTGCGTGATGGAGATTCGCGAGGCCCTTACATTTGATGATGTTCTGCTGGTTCCCGGGGCGAGTTCCGTCCTGCCCTCGGAGGCTGACACGCGCACGAGAGTCACGAAATCCATCGCCCTGAACATTCCGCTTCTGAGCTCCGCCATGGATACGGTGACGGAGTGGCGCATGGCGATTGCAATGGCTCAGGCCGGTGGCATGGGGGTGCTGCACCGGAACCTGTCCATAGACGAACAGCAACGCCAGGTCCGACAGGTCAAGCGGTTTGAATCCGGTGTGGTCTACAACCCTGTCACGCTGCGCCCGGATCAGACCCTGGCCGACGCCAAGGCGCTGATGGAGCGCTACAAGATCACCGGTTTTCCAGTCGTTGACGAACAGCGCCGGGTTCTCGGGATTGTCACAAATCGGGATATGCGGTTTGCGTCTGACGACAACACCCCGGTTTCGGTGATGATGACTGCGGATAACCTTGCGATCCTGCGAGAGCCTGCGGATCTCGCCGAGGCCAAGTCCCTGATGCACGCGCGCCGGATCGAGAAACTGCTGGTTCTCGATGGTGACGGCAAGCTGACGGGCCTGCTGACAATCAAGGATATCGAGCAGGCGGTGCTGAACCCGCAGGCCTGCAAGGACGAGTTGGGCCGCCTGCGTGTGGCCGCGGCCACGACCGTGGGCGATGCCGGGTTCGAGCGGTCGCAGGCGCTGGTCGAAGCGGGTGTAGACCTGATCATCATCGACACCGCCCATGGTCATTCCGAGGGCGTTGCCAAGGCCGTCGAACGCGCAAAGACCCTGTCGAACTCGGTGCAGGTCGTGGCGGGCAACGTGGCGACCGGCGAGGCGACCCGCGCATTGATCGATGCAGGGGCTGATGCGGTCAAGGTCGGCATCGGGCCGGGATCGATCTGTACGACAAGGATCGTGGCCGGCGTGGGGGTGCCGCAATTGACGGCCATCATGGATTGCGCGGAAGCGGCAGAGGCCACGGGAACCCCGGTGATTGCCGATGGGGGCATCAAGTATTCCGGCGACTTCGCGAAGGCCATCGCCGCAGGTGCAAGCTGCGCCATGGTCGGCTCGATGATCGCGGGCACCGACGAGTCCCCCGGGGAGGTGATCCTCTATCAGGGCCGGTCGTTCAAATCCTATCGGGGCATGGGCAGTCTTGGGGCGATGGCGCGCGGCTCGGCCGATCGTTACTTTCAAAAAGATGCAGCTTCCGACAAGTTGGTGCCCGAAGGGATTGAGGGGCAAGTCCCTTACAAGGGCTCGGCAGGCGCGGTCATCCACCAACTCGTGGGGGGATTGCGCGCGGCGATGGGCTACACCGGTGCCGCCACCGTTGACGAGATGCGCAGCAAGGCGAATTTCGTGCGCATCACGGGCTCGGGCCTGAAGGAAAGCCATGTGCACGATGTGCAGATCACCCGAGAGAGCCCAAATTACCGGATGGGCTGATCCATGACACCTGCCGCGCGGGTGCAAGGCGCCATCGAGATTCTGGAGGCATATCTCTCGGGGCAGTCTGCGGAGCAGGCCCTGAGCCGTTGGTGCCGGTCGCATCGTTTTGCAGGCTCCAAAGACCGTGCCGCTTTGCGCGATCTCGTGTTCGATGCCTTGCGCTGTCGGGCGAGTTACGCTTGGCTTGGCGGTGGTCTGAGCGCGCGAGGCTTGATGGTCGGCGCGCTTCGAAAGCGCGGGCTGGCGCCCGAGGACCTGTTCAACGGACAAACCTACGCACCCTTTCCGGTGACCGGGGACGAGATCGCTCAATTCGGCCAAGCCGAGAACATGCCGGATGATGTGGCCCTGGATATGCCGGGCTGGCTTTTTGCCCAGCTGCAAGACAGCTTTGGCGAAGCAGCATTGGGCGTGTGCGCGGCCTTGCAGCAGCGTGCCCCGGTGGATTTGCGGGTCAATACCTTGAAGGCATCTGTGGGGCAGGCAGAAGAAGCCCTTTATGAAGACGGAATCGCGACTGAACGGGTTGCGGGCGTGGCGACCGCTCTTCGGGTCGTGGAGGGCGCTCGCAGTGTTGTCAGGTCGCGCGCCTTTACAGACGGCCTTGTGGAGTTGCAGGACGCCGCCTCGCAACTGGCCGTTTTGCGCAGCCCTGTACCTCACAAGGGACGCATTCTCGACTTTTGTGCCGGTGGTGGCGGGAAAGCGTTGGCCCTCGCGGCAGGAAGTGGGGGGTGCATCCATGTGCACGACGCAAACCTCAAAAGGATGCGGGACCTGCCAGATCGGGCAGCTCGTGCAGGGGCAGACCTGCGAATGTGGAATCGCGCGGAGGCGCGCGCGTTCGACCTTGTATTCTGTGATGCGCCATGTTCGGGCAGCGGCACCTGGCGGCGCTCACCCGAGGCCAAGTGGACGCTGACGCCAGACCGGCTTGCAGAGTACGTTGCAACCCAGAGAACCGTACTGACCGCCGCCGCACCCCTGGTGCGGCCGGGCGGTTTCCTCGTTTACGCGACCTGCTCAATACTGACGGTGGAAAATGCCGCGCAGACTGCTTGGTTCTTGCAGGCGTTTCCCGCATTTTCGCTTCTGGAGGCATCGCAGATGTTGCCCGAAAACCCGGGGGACGGATTCTACTTCGGTATCCTTCGGAATGAACGCTCAACCAAAGGTTGAATTGCGGCGGCTGTTAAGCGTAGCTTAATCCAACCGGACCAAGACTGCGGCAAACGGTGAACCGGAGGACAGAGTGAGCGATCAGCCGCTTCAGGGGCAAAGCAGAAGGATCTTTCCGGGCAAGGGCACCCGGGAGGCTGTCTTGTTGCTCGGGTCGGCCGCTGTCATCTCGGCCGTTGCGATCCTGCTGCAGGATCAGACCATCAGGTTGTCGTTGGCTGTCTCGGCCATAACCCTCGTGGCCTTGCTGATTCTCCTGCAACTGCGCGCGCGCTTCGCCGGCACGCGCATTGATCCCAAACTCGTGGCGCTTTTTCCCTTTCTGGAGGGTGACTCCGCACCTTCGATTGTCGTTGACCCAGACCAGCAGGTTCTCTGGGCAAACGGGGCGGCCAAGGCGCAGTTTCCGGCGCTTGCAGATGTTGGCATCGTTGCCTCGGTCGAGAGCGTGATGCCCGATGCGTCCGGGCTTCTGCGCCGGTTGCGACGTGGCCTTGAGCGCGGCTCGATGAGTATTGAGGATGTGGCTGTCCGGCAGGGACATGCTCGGTTCGCATTGCGATCCTATGCCAGCGGTCAAATGCTCTTCCGGATGGAGGCGCTGGCGACCCGTGGGGGAAATGGTGGCGGCTCCGGCTCGGTTCCGGTACTGACCGTCTCGCAAACCGGGACGGTCCTGTCGATGAACGATGCTCTAAGGCGCATGATCGGCATCCGGGCTCGCGATCTGACTGCGGTGTTCGTGACCCCACCAACAGACACGGCCTCGACCGCGGAGATCATCACGCCAGATGGACACGTAACCGTGTACCTGCAGCAGACATCGCTTTCGGCGGGCCGTCGTGAGATCGCGATGATCCCCATCGAGAACCTCTCCAGTGTTCATGACCTAAAGACGGGTCTCGAAGAGCTTCCGGTTGCGGTTCTGAAACTCGGTGTGGACGGTCAGTTGTTGCAGGCCAATGCATCTGCTCGATCCCTTCTGAGCATCGATCATATCGACCCAGATATGAATTTTGCCAATCTTGTCACAGGGCTGGGGCGATCCGTTCGTTCATGGCTTGAAGATGCATTGCACGCACACCACCCCTTGCAGCCCGAAGTACTGCGCGTTCGCGACCGGACAGAGGAGAGCTTTTTACAGGTCTCCCTGATGCGCTCCCAAAGTGCAGAGGGCCCCGTTCTGACAGCGGTTCTTCATGATGCGACAGAGCTGAAGACCTTGGAAGCCCAGTTCGTTCAGAGCCAGAAAATGCAGGCAATTGGGCAGCTTGCAGGTGGTGTCGCGCATGATTTCAATAATCTGCTGACCGCAATCTCAGGCCATTGCGATCTGTTGCTGCTGCGGCATGATCAGGGAGACCCCGAGTACGGAGATCTCGTGCAGATTAATCAGAATGCGAACCGGGCGGCGAGTCTTGTGGGCCAGTTACTGGCGTTTTCGCGCAAACAAACCTTGCAGCCCGAGTTGATCGACCTGCGCGATACGCTGTCGGACCTGACCCATTTGCTGAACCGTCTTGTCGGTGAGCGGGTATCGCTGACCTTGATGACTGACCCCGATCTCAGCCCGATGCGGGCAGATCGGCGCCAGTTGGAACAGGTGCTTATGAACCTCGTTGTCAATGCACGGGATGCGATGCCCGAAGGGGGGGAGATCACCATCGAGGCCAAGAGCGTTGTCCTGGATAACCCGATAACGCGAGCGCGCGTCACGCTGCCCGCTGGCGACTACGCATGTGTTACGGTCACGGATCAGGGCATCGGGATCCCGCAGGACAAGATCACGAAGATTTTCGAGCCGTTCTACACTACGAAACGAACGGGGGAGGGTACCGGGCTGGGCCTGTCGACCGCGTACGGGATCGTAAAGCAGTCCGGTGGCTTCATTTTTGCTGAAAGCGTCGTCGGTAAGGGCACGGCGTTCGAGATCTTTTTTCCAGCTTACCATGGACAGACCGTCATACCGACCGAAAGTACCGCCGCCCCGCCGGAGCGGCCAGCCGCGACCGGGGACGGCGTCGTTCTGCTGGTTGAAGACGAAGCCCCGGTTCGTGCTTTCGCTGCCCGTGCGCTTCGTCTGAACGGCTTTACCGTGCTTGAGGCCGAAAATGCCGAGGCTGCCCTGGAGTTGTTGGAAAATCCCGCGCTCGAGGTCGATTTGTTTGTGACAGATGTCATCATGCCCGGGCTTGATGGACCGAGCTGGGTGCGGCAGGCTCTCGCGCTGCGTCCGGGTATCCCTGTTGTTTTCGTATCAGGCTACGCTGAAGACCTGCTTTCCGGGGAAGAGGATCCAATCCCGAATTCGGTTTTCCTGCCTAAGCCTTTTTCCCTGAAACAGCTGATCGCCACTGTGCAGACGCAATCCGCGATGCGGGATGGTGTGCTTTCGGTCAAAGACGCGAGCTAACCCGTTCCCCGACGGAGATCGTATGTGGAAACCTTTTCTTAACCCTGCTTGGTCAATCTGAACTGGCTTAGATTACACTTGAATTGTTCTCTTTATGGTCCCATAAAAAGAGAACAGGGCAAGAACAACGCAGCGATTGCCGCGATGATGGCGGTATGAAATAAGGGGCAAAACATGGCCAGCGCGAGTCTTTTGGACGTGACCAACAATCGTAACGCAGACAAGCAGAAAGCTCTCGACAGCGCCTTGGCGCAGATCGAGCGGCAATTCGGCAAGGGCTCCATCATGAAGCTCGGCGCCGACAGTCCCGTGGCTGAGATCGAAGCGACCTCGACCGGGTCGATCGGATTGGATATCGCGCTCGGAATCGGGGGTATTCCCAAGGGCCGCATCATCGAGATCTACGGCCCTGAAAGTTCCGGCAAGACCACGCTGACCCTGCACTGCATTGCCGAAGAGCAGAAAAAGGGTGGTGTCTGCGCGTTTGTGGACGCAGAGCACGCGCTGGACCCACAATACGCCCGGAAACTTGGTGTAGATCTGGACGAGTTGCTGATTTCTCAGCCCGATACCGGCGAGCAGGCTCTCGAGATTACGGAGACTCTCGTCAGGTCCGGGGCGGTCAGCATGGTGGTCGTCGACTCGGTGGCTGCGCTTACCCCGAAATCCGAGCTCGAAGGCGATATGGGGGATGCCCAAGTCGGCGCCCAGGCGCGCCTCATGAGTCAGGCCATGCGCAAACTGACCGGCGCGATATCGCGATCCAACTGCACGGTGATCTTCATCAACCAGATCCGCATGAAGATCGGTGTGATGTTCGGCTCACCCGAAACCACGTCGGGCGGCAACGCGCTGAAGTTCTATTCGTCTGTCCGGCTCGACATCCGCCGCATTGGATCGGTCAAGGATCGCGACGAAATCGTCGGGAACACCACGAAGGTCAAGGTCGTGAAGAACAAGGTGGCCCCGCCTTTCAAACAGGTTGAGTTCGACATCATCTACGGGGAAGGCATCTCCAAAATGGGCGAGTTGATCGATCTCGGCGTGAAGGCTGGCGTCGTGCAGAAATCGGGGTCTTGGTTCTCTTATGGAGACGAGAGGATCGGTCAGGGACGGGAGAACGCAAAGCAGTATCTCCGCGACAACACGAGGACGGCGCTTGAGCTCGAGGACAAGATCCGCGCAGCGCACGGGCTGGATTTCCAGATGCCCGACAGCGAGGCCGAGATCCTCGACGACTGATATGCATCTGCGGAGCACGAAGTGATATGAAAACGGCCCCCTTCGCGGGGCCGTTTTCATGAGGTGTGGCGCCGCGCGCCTTGGTGTGGACAGCCCCGCAAGCCAGCGGTACACCGGCTTGAACAACTCTCCGGGAATGCCAAGATGCCGAGCCTTAATGAAATCCGCAGTACGTTCTTGAACTTCTTCGGTGGCCACGGCCACGAGATCGTCGACAGCTCACCGCTTGTGCCGCGCAACGACCCGACGCTGATGTTCACTAATGCGGGGATGGTGCAGTTCAAGAACGTCTTCACTGGCCTGGAGCACCGCGATTACAACCGCGCCACCACCAGCCAAAAATGCGTGCGCGCAGGTGGAAAGCACAATGATCTCGACAATGTGGGCTATACCGCGCGTCACCATACCTTCTTCGAAATGCTGGGGAATTTCAGCTTCGGGGACTATTTCAAGGAAGATGCGATTCCCTTCGCCTGGGACCTGATCACCAAGGAGTTCGGCATCGACAAGTCCCGACTTCTCGTCACGGTCTACCACACCGATGACGAGGCGGCCGAGATATGGAAGAAGCACGCGGGCCTGAGCGATGACCGCATCATCCGGATTCCGACCAATGACAATTTCTGGATGATGGGCCCGACGGGGCCTTGCGGACCTTGTACCGAGATTTTCTATGACCATGGGGACCACATCTGGGGCGGGCCCCCGGGCAGCCCGGAAGAGGACGGCGACCGTTTCATCGAGATCTGGAACCTCGTCTTCATGCAGTTCGAGCAATTCGAGGATGGCACGCGGGAGCCTTTACCAAAGCCGTCCATCGACACGGGAATGGGACTTGAACGGATCGGCGCATTGCTGCAGGGCAGCCATGACAATTATGACACGGACCTGTTCAAGACTTTGATCGAGGCTTCTGCGCATGCCACCAGCGTCGATCCTTACGGCGACAAGAACGTTCATCACCGCGTCATCGCCGATCATCTGCGCTCGACCTCGTTCCTGATCGCAGACGGGGTGATGCCATCGAACGAAGGGCGCGGTTACGTACTGCGCCGGATCATGCGGCGTGCCATGCGTCATGCGCATTTGCTGGGCGCTCAGGACCCGGTCATGTATCGACTCGTTCCCGCGCTTGTCGGACAGATGGGGCAGGCTTTCCCCGAGCTGGGGCGCGCGCAGGCGTTGATCGAAGAGACACTGATGCTGGAGGAGACCCGTTTCCGGCAGACGCTGGACCGGGGCCTGAAGCTGCTGGACGAGGCCGTGGCCGATGTTCCCGAGGGGGGTGCCTTGCCGGGCGAGACAGCGTTCAAGCTTTATGACACCTATGGTTTTCCGCTCGATCTGACTCAGGATGCGCTGCGCGAGAAGGGACGTGCCGTGGAAACCGAGGGTTTTGATGCCGCCATGGCGGATCAGAAGGCCAAAGCTCGCGCGGCTTGGGCAGGCTCCGGTGAAACTGCCGATGAGAGCATTTGGTTCGATCTGGCAGAGACTCATGGCGCAACCGAGTTCCTGGGCTATGACACCGAGGTCGCCGAAGGACAGGTTCTGGCACTGGTCAAGGATGGTGCGCAGGTCGCGCAACTGGCCGAGGGCGAGACCGGATGGATGGTGCTTAACCAGACACCGTTCTATGCGGAATCCGGCGGGCAGGTCGGAGATAGCGGGGGCTATCTGAAGTCCAATGGCTCCGGGGCGATCCACGACACCCAGAAAAGGAACGGCCTCTTCGCGCACAAGGTAACCCCGAAAGCGCAACCCTTGAAAGCCGGCGACGTGCTGGAGATGCGAGTCGATCCCGCGCGGCGCACGGCGATCCGGGCCAACCACTCCGCGACGCACCTTTTGCACGAGGCGCTGCGCCAGGCCTTGGGCGCTCATGTGGCGCAGCGTGGATCTCTGAATGCCGCGGACCGCTTGCGGTTCGATTTCAGCCATTCCAAGGCCCTGACGCTCGAAGAGCTGCAAAAAGTCGAGGCCGAGGTGAACGCCTACATTCGCCAGAACAGTCCCGTTGAGACCCGCATCATGACCCCTGACGCGGCACGTGATCTCGGTGCGCAGGCCCTTTTTGGCGAGAAGTATGGCGACGAGGTGCGTGTTGTGTCGATGGGCCGCCAATCCGGCTCCGGCAAAGGTGTTTCGGGCGAGACCTATTCGCTCGAGCTTTGCGGCGGCACCCATGTGAAGCAGACCGGCGATATTGGTGTGTTCGTCACGGTGGGAGAGACGGCGTCGTCTTCTGGGGTGCGCCGGATCGAGGCGCTGACCGGCGAAGACGCTTTCGCCTATCTCAGTGCTCAGGATTACAGGCTTGCGGAAGTTGCAGCCAGCCTCAAGGCGCAGGCTGCGGATGTTCCGGAGCGCGTGCGATCCCTGCTGGACGAACGCAAGGCCTTGCAGAACGAAGTGGCGCAGTTGCGCCGGGAACTGGCCATGGCTGGAGGCGGGCAAGGCACCGCTGCACCCGAGGCCGAAGCTGTGGCGGGGGTGCCCTTTCTGGCGCAGTCCCTGTCCGGGGTATCCGGGCGCGATCTTCCGTCGTTGATCGACGAGCACAAAGCGCGGCTCGGTTCCGGGGCGATCCTGCTGATTGCCGATACCGGGGGCAAGGCCGCTGTTGCCGCCGGTGTGACAGCGGATCTGACCGACCGTCTGTCGGCCGTCGATCTCGTCAAAGCCGCGGTGGCGGAGCTTGGGGGCAAGGGCGGCGGTGGTCGTCCTGACATGGCTCAGGGCGGGGGCAAGGACGCGAGCAAAGCGGATGCGGCGATCGCCGCCGCCAAGGCAGTGATTGGAGGATAACAAGATGTCAGCTTTCTGGATCGCACATGTGCACGTCACAGACGCAGACCGTTACGGCGAATACGCCAAGCGCGCCACGGTCGCCATTGCGGAACACGGCGGGCAGTTTCTCGCCCGGGGCGGTGGTTTCACGCAATTGGAGGGGCCTGAGCGCGAACGCCACGTTGTCGTGCGCTTCGAGAGCCGCGCGCAGGCTGAAAAATGCTATGCCTCTTCAGCCTACCAAGAAGCCCTCAGCTACGCGCGTGGCGCGGCCGAGCGCGAACTCGTGATCGTGGACGCGCTCGACGATACCTGAATGAGGGCCGCCTTAGCGCAAGCGTCCACCTCCGGGACGGGCAGGGCGCGTCGACGGTTTGTGCATGGGCGGCCGGATGCTTGGCGGTTTCGCGATCGGCGGCTTGGGTTTGGCGATCGGTGGGCGCTCTGGCCGGTCGGGTCGTGAGGGGCGGTTCACGTCGATATCGACGTCCACATCGTCTCGATAGTAGTGGTTCCAGTAAAACGGGTCGGAATACCCGTAGCCATAGCTGACGCCGACCGCGGTTTGGCAGCCGGACACAGCCCCTGCGACCAGCAGCGCGAGTCCTGTTTTCATGATGGTGCGCGGGGTCATTGGCCTGCCCTCATGCTGGAGAATACGCTGTTGATCTCGAAAACCAGTTCCGGGTCGGCGCGGGCTTCGGCGACACCCGCCGCGATCGCGACACGAGATCCGGGCAAGTCAACGACCGCAATTGTAAAGGTGATGGCTTGCCCGTCACGACGCCCGCTGCCCTTGATAATTTGAGCGGCCAGGCCGCCAACCCGTCCCGGCGCGACCGATGTCACCTCCGGTTCGTTGGCCAGAAACTTCTCGATTTCCGACAGGTAGTCGACGCCTTCCTCTACAGTGCGCACTCCGTCTGGGGAGAAAAATCCCATCCAGACGGTCGGATCGACGGTCGGCCGGATCGACACCAGCTGGGGGGTTGTACGCGCTATCTCCTCCCCCGGGGGCGTGATCGCGCGTTCGCCGCCGCTTTCAACTGTCCAGAAGGCAGGCACGTCGAACGAAAACAAGGTACGACCGGCGTCCGAATAACTGAGGCGGACATCGGCCAGGGCAGGCGGGGCAAGCGCGAAGAGCGCGCAGATTGCAACGGGTCTCAACATGGCCGCAGTGTCGAGGTATCCGGACGGCAGCGTCAAGGGGATGTTGCAGTTTCGCGCCCGATCAAAGGCTTGTCGTGGTCGAGAACAGGTGGATGACGAGAACACCGGACAGGATCAATCCGATCCCCAGTAGCGCAGGCAGGTCAAGCTTCTGACCGAAGACGATCCAGCCGATCACGCCGATACACACCAACCCCATGCCCGACCACACGGCATAGACGATGCCGAGGGGCATCACCTTCAGTGCGAGTGCCATGCAATAGAAGCTCAGACCATAGCCGATGACGACCACGGCTGAGGGGCCGGGTTTCGTGAATTGCTGGCTGGCTTGAAGCGCGCTTGTCCCGATAACCTCGGCGATGATGGCACAAAACAGTGCGACGTAATGCATGACAAGCCTCCCTAAACGGACGTGAGTCACGTCGCGATATAGCGTTTCCGATTGTGATTGAAGGCGATAACCCCATTCACCACCGCTGCCCCGACAAGGGAATAGGCGATGATCGACAGCGGAAACAGGAAGGCTGCCACGGCAAAAAGGACAAGATCGAAAAGCAACTGCACGTATCCCGCGCGGACTCCGGTTCGATCCTGCACAAGCAAGGCGACCACGCCGAGACCGCCCAGAGAGCCTCTGTGCCGAAAGATCGCCAGCAGCCCGAGCCCCGTTGTGGCGCCGAAGATCACCGCGCCCAGTACGGGAGTAATCTTCTCGATCGTGAACCCGAGCGGCATGGCTTCGGTCGCGAGCGACAGGGCCGTGACACAGGCCAGAGATTTCAAAGTGAACTCGAGCCCCAGTTTGCGGTAGGCGAGCCAATAGAACGGCAGATTGACCACGAAAAAAACGAGGCCGAAAGACCAGCCGGTCGCATAACTGATCACCAAGGCCAGACCCGCCGTTTGGCCTGTCACGAGGCCGAGATGGCTCAGGAAGGTCAGTCCGACCGCGCAAAGAAGGACACCGATGCAAAGGCCTTGCGCGTCATCAAGGGCGGAATGCCGAATATCGTCGGGACTTGGCAGGGGGACAGGTGCTGGCATGGTCGGACTAAGCCTCAGCGCCACGGGAACTGCCAGTGGATTTCACGTATGCCTTGCGTGATGCGATGTTGTTGCCGCTCAGTTGAACCGGCTTTGTGGTCAAACGGACAATTCTTGCGCGAGCGAGCAGGCTTGATCCGGTGCCTCAGCCGCTCATCACGACCCATCCCACGACATAGGCTACGGCCCCGCATACCAGACCCACAAGCAAGGTTTCGACCACGCAGCGCAGGTGCCGCTCCCCCGTGGCCTGAGCGCGCAGCAATCCGAGCAGCAAGAGCGCCCCGAGGCTGGAGCCTGCGGAAACGGCCAGCGCATCCGCCTCCGCCACACCGAAAAAGAACGGCAGCAGCGGCAAGACCCCGAAGGCCAGAAAGGAAATGAAGGTGGTCAGGCCGTTCCAGACTTCTTCGCCATCCTCTGGAGCCGACAGGCCGAATTCGTAGAGCATCATGAAATCGGCCATCAACTCGGGATGGTGTTCTAACTGGTCGGCGAAGGCGCGGGCGTCTGAACCGCTCAGGCCCTTCTCAGCCAGAATCGCGAGCACCTCCTTGCGTTCTGATACGGTTTCCGTGCGGAAGCGTCGGATCTCCTCCCGACGATTCTTGCGGTAGACGTCGCGCTCCGCGCGGGACGACAGATACTCGCCAAGGCCCATGGAGGCCGCATCCGCGAACAGGTTGGCAAGGCCGAAGAGGATCACTGCCACGGCCCCGATCTGCGCGGTGCCCTCGGCACCGGCCCCTGCGAAGCCCGCGACCACGGCAAAGGTGGTGACAATACCGTCATTGCCGCCATAGACGATCTGGCGGAGGCGCGCATTCAAAGCGCTGATCCCGTGTGCGGATTTGATGTGGGCTTTCAGGTCCAAGGGTGGTCTCCCGCCGATAGCCTAGGACCTCTGCGCCGCCCCGCACAAGAGACCGCGCCGTCGCGGGTCGGCATAAGCTGTCGCCTCAGGCGCGTGGCGCAGATTGCGCCTCGAGAAAGGCGCGTGCGCGCGCCTCGGCTTGACGCACGCGGATGTAGGTCTGATACGCCTCTTCCATGGTCGATGAACTCGCCCCCAGCTGTCTGCCGACATCCACGATAAGTTGTTCGTTACCGGTCCGCGCGACTTCCGCCAGCGTGTCCTTGGCCAAGGCGTCCGCAAGATCGTCAATGATCGACATGGCTAGCGCGTCGTCTCCGTCAGCCTGCGGCGAACATATTTATCCACGGTGGTGATCATCTCTTCCATATGCGGATCTTCGAAGAAATGGCCCGCATCGGGGATCTCTTCGTGCGTGATCGTAATCCCCTTTTGCTCATGCAGCTTGTTGACCAGCGACACGGTATCCGCCGGGGCCGCAACCCGGTCCGCGGAGCCGTTGATGATCAGTCCCGAAGACGGGCAGGGCGCGAGGAAACTGAAATCATAGGTATTCGCCGGGGGCGCCACGGAGATGAAACCGGTGATCTCGGGCCGCCGCATCAGAAGTTGCATCCCGATCCAGGCTCCGAAGGAGAAGCCTGCGACCCAGCAATGCTTGGAATTGGGGTTCATCGATTGCAAGTAGTCCAGAGCACTGGCGGCATCCGACAGCTCGCCAACCCCTTGGTCGTACTCGCCCTGGCTGCGCCCGACGCCGCGGAAATTGAAGCGCAGCACCGTGAAACCCATGTTGTAGAACGCGTAATGCAGGTTATAGACCACGCGGTTGTTCATGGTCCCGCCGAACTGCGGATGGGGATGCAGGACGATCGCGATCGGGGCGTCTTTTTCCTTCTGCGGATGGTAACGGCCTTCGAGCCGTCCTTCGGGCCCCGGAAAAATCACTTCGGGCATGGATGCCTGTCCTCTCACCGCCGTTGCCGTTTGCGTCGTCTGTTTTCTTGACGAATTCAATCGGGCAATCTAGAACCATTCTAAACCGAGCGTTGTGGAACCCGGCCCTGTGCAATTAAGGAAAGCAGGGGCGCAGGTCAATGTGCGGCGGCCGTTGCAGGGGAGGGGATCGTGAAACTCAGTACCAAGGGCCGCTACGCGATGGTGGCGATGGCCGATCTGGCCGAAGCCCCGGCCGACAAGCTTGTGACGTTGTCGGAGATTGCCGAGCGGCAAAGTATCTCTCTGACGTATCTCGAACAGCTCTTCGTCAAGCTGCGTCGGGCAAAGCTGGTCGAGTCCGTGCGCGGGCCCGGCGGAGGGTATCGGCTGGCACGGGCGCCGGATGCCATCCGCGTATCGGATGTCCTGCAGGCCGTGGACGAAACGGTCAGTGCCATGCATACCGGGGCGGGGGCGTCCGGTGCCAAGTCCGGCTCACGGGCGCAGTCGATGACCAACCGGCTCTGGGAAGGGTTGAGCGCGCATGTCTATGTGTTTCTACATCAGACCCGCTTGTCTGACGTGGTGACCAACCAGCTGACGCCATGCCCGGCGGTACCGACGCTGTTCACCGTTGTCGACGATGTGGTCGACGATGCAGACGCAGTTGCGAACTGAGGATCCCGAACGTGAAGTCACGCGTCTATCTCGATCACAATGCGACCGCCCCGCTGCGCACCGAGGCGCGCACGGCGATATGCGCGGCCATGGACCTTGTGGGAAACCCATCTTCGGTGCACGGCGAGGGGCGCGCGGCAAAGGCATTGATCGAACGGGCGCGGGCGGAGATCCTGGAGGCATTGGGTGCGCAGGATTGCGACCTGGTGTTCACGTCCGGCGCGACGGAGGCCGCAGCCCTCGCCTGCGCCGGGCAGGACCTCGACTGCGCCCCGATCGAGCATGATGCGGTGGCGTTTTGGGCGAACCCCGGTCTCGGGGTTGATGCGGATGGTACGGTCAAGGTCGAAACCGCGGGAAGAACGGCGCTGCAGATGGCAAATTCCGAGACCGGGATCGTGCAAGACCTGCCCCAGGGGCTCGCGGTTAGCGATCTGACGCAGGCGTTCGGCAAGCTTCCGGTCGCGTTTTCTTGGACGGGAGCACGCATCGGCTTCGTTTCCGCCCACAAGCTGGGCGGCCCCAAGGGAATCGGCGCTGTCGTGATGCGGCGCGGGGTCGATCTTTTGGCACAAATCCGCGGTGGCGGGCAGGAAATGGGCTGGCGTTCTGGCACCGAAAACCTGATCGGTATCGCTGGATTTGCGGCTGCAGCCAAGTCCGCGCAGGCAGATCTGGACAAAGGTGTCTGGGCGCGAGTTTCTGAAATTAGAAATATTCTAGAAACAGCCCTTCACTCTGCCAGCTCACAGACTATTTTTGTCGGGAAAGATGTGCAACGTCTGCCGAACACGATCTGTGCTGTGACACCCGGCTGGCGAGGCGAGACGCAAGTGATGCAGATGGATCTCGCCGGCTTCGCGGTGAGCGCAGGCTCCGCCTGTTCCAGCGGGAAGGTGAGGCCCAGCCGCGTGCTGCAGGCCATGGGCTTCAGCCCCGAGGACGCAGCCTGTGCTCTCCGGGTCTCCATCGGCCCGGAAACGAAAGAAGAGGACGCCCTGCGCTTCGCTGAAGCTTGGGGGAAAGCAAAGAACCGACATGCGGCCCGGGCCGCCTGATCGGGACGAGACAAACCGCCCCGCAAAGTGAGTATGGGGGCCAGAGAGGATGACCAGATGAACGCTCTGACAGAAGTTGAAGTGCGCGAGGGTGTGGACCGCGAAACGGTCGAGGCGGTTCAATCGGTCGGAGAGCGCTACAAGCACGGCTGGGCAACCGACATCGAGATGGAATACGCCCCGAAGGGCATCGACGAGGACATCGTACGCCTGATCTCGGAAAAGAACGAAGAGCCCGAATGGATGACAGAGTGGCGGCTTGAGGCCTTCGCGCGGTGGAAGAAGCTCAAAGAGCCGAAATGGGCCATGGTCGATTACCCTGAAATCGACTTCCAGGACCAGTATTACTATGCCCGCCCAAAGAGCATGGAGGTGAAGCCGAAGTCTCTGGACGAAGTCGATCCCAAGCTCTTGGAAACCTATAAGAAACTCGGTATTCCATTGAAAGAGCAAGCACTCCTCGCCGGTGTCGAGGCGCCCGAGGAAGACCGCCGCGTCGCGGTGGATGCGGTGTTTGACTCCGTATCCGTCGGCACGACCTTTCAGGCCGAGCTGAAAAAGGCCGGCGTGATCTTCTGCTCGATCTCCGAGGCCATCAAGGAACATCCCGAGCTGGTCAAGAAGTACCTCGGCTCCGTCGTTCCGGTTTCGGACAATTACTATGCCACACTGAACTCGGCCGTGTTCTCGGACGGCTCTTTTGTCTATGTGCCGCCGGGCGTGAAATGCCCGATGGAGCTGAGCACCTATTTCCGCATCAATGCCGAGAACACCGGCCAGTTCGAGCGGACGCTGATCATCGCGGACAAGGGATCGTATGTGTCCTATCTCGAGGGATGCACCGCGCCTCAGCGCGACATCGCGCAGCTGCACGCTGCGGTCGTCGAGATCGTTCTGCTGGAAGATGCCGAGGTGAAGTATTCTACGGTGCAAAACTGGTATCCCGGCGACGAGAACGGCAAGGGCGGCATCTATAACTTCGTCACCAAGCGCGCCGATTGCCGGGGCGATCGGTCCAAAGTGATGTGGACCCAGGTGGAGACCGGCTCGGCAGTGACCTGGAAATACCCGTCCTGCATCCTGCGCGGCGACGACACGCAAGGCGAGTTCTATTCCATCGCGATCGCCAACAACATGCAGCAGGCCGATACCGGTACGAAGATGGTGCACCTGGGCAAGAATACCAAGTCGCGGATCGTCTCCAAGGGGATCAGCGCGGGCAAGGCACAGAACACCTATCGCGGCCTCGTGTCGATGCACCCCAAGGCGAAGAACGGGCGCAACTATACCCAGTGCGATAGCCTGCTGATCGGCGACAAGTGCGGCGCGCATACGGTGCCATATATAGAGGTTCGGAATAACTCGAGCCGGGTGGAGCACGAAGCGACCACGTCCAAGGTGGACGAAGATCAACTCTTCTACTGCCGCCAGCGCGGCATGGACGAGGAAGAGGCGGTGGCGCTTGTGGTCAACGGGTTTTGCAAGGACGTCTTGCAGGCGCTGCCCATGGAGTTTGCCATGGAAGCCCAGCAGCTTGTTGCCATCTCTCTCGAAGGGTCGGTGGGCTGACGACCAACCACCCGGCCTGGAGACTGATGATGACACAGCCGCCTGACCTCAAACCGGCGAGCACGCCGGAGCGGCCGAAATGGTTCCTGCCTGGCATGCTTGCCCTGGCATTCACCCTGTCCTTCATCGGGGCTGAAATGCTGGGGCCGCTCGGCGCAATTCTCGGCATCGTTCTCGCTGTGGCAGCGGGCTGGGCCTTGACGAAGTGGGTCTTCAAGTCGGGAGATGTGGGATGAAACCGATCCTGCTGACTGCCTGCGTCGCGGGAGTGTTCTGTGCGTCTTTTGCGTGGGTAGTGAGCGCCCTAACGAACGCCTTGAGCATGGCGCAAGCGCTTGCGCTGGCCGGAGTTTCGGGCTTCCTCGGCAGCCTTGTCGGGCAGATCATATGCCGGAGGGGAGAGAAATGAACTGGAAATGGCTCCTGACCGCAGGGCATCCGCGTGGCGCCTGGGCGGTTATGACAGCCTTGATGACATTTGGCTTGATGGTCGTGACCGCACCATTCTGGCGGGCAGGCGGGCCTGTTGTGGCCGCCCTTGCCGCGGCCTTCGCAGTCGCGTTGTCCTCGGTTCTCAGCAAGATCGTCCTGGAGACGCGCAAATGATCTGCGCTCCCATGGGTGGCCCCAAGGCTTCGGAACATGCCCCGGACCGAAGCCTGTCATCGGCGCCTATGCGCCAAAAAATGCGTCCTCAAGCGGCGCCGATCAACGCAAAGGGAATATTCTCATGAACTGGCTCTATCGGGGTGGATATATCGCGGGTTTCGTCCTGCTGTTCGTTCTGTGCTTCTTCGTACCTCAGGTTTTCGGTGTATCGGCCGAAAACTTCGGCCCGCTGAAGAAGTTCATCTGGTCGGGCGGGCTGTTGGCCATCGTCTGGTTCGGCCATGAGCTGCACTATGCCAACAAGAAAGACCCGGCCGCATGATCATCACCACCACGAACTCTGTGGAAGGGCACAAGATCACTGCCTATCGCGGCGTCGTGGTGGGCGAAGCGATCATGGGAGCCAATGTCGTGCGGGATTTCTTCGCCGGCATCACCGATATCGTCGGTGGGCGCTCCGGGGCCTATGAGGCCAAGTTGCAGGACGCCCGCGACACCGCTTTGCGCGAGCTTGAAGACAGGGCGCGCGAGGCAGGCGGAAACGCGGTGGTCGGTGTCGATCTGGATTATGAAGTTGTCGGCGACAGCATGCTCATGGTTTCGGCCTCGGGTACGGCTGTCGTCCTGGAATAAGATGGAAAGCGAGAAAAATGCTGCAAATCAAAAACCTGCACGTGAAACTTGAAGAAGAGGACAAGCAGATCCTCAAGGGTGTCGACCTGAGCGTGGAGCCGGGCAAGGTTCATGCGATCATGGGACCGAACGGGTCGGGCAAGTCGACTCTGTCTTACGTCCTGTCGGGGCGTGACGGCTACGAGGTCACCGAGGGCAGCGCCACGCTGCTGGGCGAGGACATCCTCGACATGGAGCCCGAAGAGCGCGCGGCCGCTGGTCTCTTTCTGGCATTCCAGTACCCGGTGGAAATCCCGGGCGTGGGCAACATGACATTTTTGCGCACCGCGGTGAACGCGCAGCGCAAGGCGCGCGGCGAGGACGAATTGTCGGCCGCCGATTTCCTCAAGGAGGTGCGTGCCAAGGCCAAAGCATTGAAGATCGATGCAGACATGCTCAAGCGTCCGGTCAATGTCGGCTTCTCGGGCGGTGAGAAGAAACGCAACGAGATCCTGCAGATGGCCATGCTGGAGCCGAAGATGTGCATTCTCGACGAGACCGACTCCGGTCTTGATGTGGATGCAATGAAACTCGTGGCGGAGGGCGTGAATGCCCTGCGATCCGAGGGGCGGTCCTTCCTCGTGATCACGCACTACCAGCGCCTGTTGGATCACATCAAACCGGACGTTGTCCACATCATGGCGGATGGCAGGATTATCAAGACCGGTGGGCCCGAACTGGCTCTCGAGGTAGAGAACAACGGCTATGCCGACCTGTTGGCCGAGGTAGCGTAATGGCGTTTCCGCAGACAAAACAGACCGCGACCGAGGCGCGCCTCGCGGCGCTTTCGATGCCGGATTGCGGCACTTGGGCCAGCGAGGCCCGCGCCGCAGCCCTGTCGCGAGTGCAGAACATGGGCCTGCCGGGGCGTCGGGACGAGTATTGGAAATACACCAACCCGACGCGACTGACAGACGCCGCGCCGACCCCGGCGGCCCTGTTCGAGCCGAACGAAACGCCTGTGTTTGGCACGATGGACCGCATCAAGATCGTGTTCGTCGACGGCGTATTCGATGAAAGTGCTTCCGACGACCTGAGCGGTGATAATGTGGTGATCGAGCGCCTCGCCGAGGCGCAATTGGCAGACATCCACTGGGCCAAGGAGGTCTACGGCGTTCTGGAGACCCGTGGGCAGACCCCGGTTGCGCGTCCCCTCGCGGCGCTGAACACGGCTTTTGCCTCCGATGGCGTGCTGATCCATGCGACAGGCCCGGTCTCCAAGCCGGTTTCTCTGATCTATCTGCACAAGGACGAAGCGTCGGACGCTATCCTGCACCATGCGATCAAGGTGGAGACCGGCGCCTCCCTTACTGTTCTGGAGAACGGGCCAGCAGCGGCGCGGTTCAACAAGTGCATGGAGATCGAGATCGCCGATGGCGGTGAGTTCCACCATGTGCGGACCCAGGGCCGTGATCACGAACGTCAGGCCGCGACCCACATGTTCACAAGGCTCGGGGCGGAATCGGTCTTCAAGTCCTTCACCATGACCGCCAATGGCGTGCTGACCCGCAACGAGGTCATCATCGAGATGACTGGCGACAATGGTGTTGCTCATGTGGCGGGCTGCTGTGTCGGGGATGGGGATTTTCACCATGACGATACGGTGTTCGTGACCCATGACGCGCTGAACTGTGAAAGCCGCCAGGTGTTCAAGAAAGTGCTGCGCAATGGTGCGACTGGCGTTTTCCAGGGCAAGATCCTTGTGAAGGAGGGCGCGCAGAAAACCGACGGCTATCAGATCAGCCAGTCGCTTCTTCTCGATGAGGACAGCCAGTTCCTCGCCAAGCCCGAGCTGGAGATCTACGCCGATGATGTCGCGTGCTCTCACGGCTCGACTTCGGGGGCGATAGATGAGGAAGGCCTGTTCTACCTGCGCTCCCGCGGCATCCCGGAAGGTCTTGCCACTGATCTGATGGTGCTGGCGTTTCTCGCCGAAGCAATCGAAGAGATCGAGGAAGAGGCCCTCGCCGAAGAGGTCACCGAACGTCTCGGAAACTGGCTGGCGCGCCGCCGCTGATGTCTGTCTCGGCCGAGATCGTCCGCGCTTACCGGGCGCCGCGGGATGTCCTGCGGCGCCAGCTTGCGGCGGAAAAGAACGAAGGACGGGTTCTGATGTACCTCACGGTCGCCTGCCTGTTGTTTTTCGTTGCGCAGTGGCCTCGGTTGTCACGAGAGGCGTTTCTTGACCCCAGCATTCCGCTCGAAGCCCGTCTTGGCGGAGCTTTGCTGGGCTGGTTGTTCATTGCGCCCCTCGCGCTTTATGGCGTCGCTGCTCTGACGCGCCTGCTTGCACGGCTTTTCGGGGGCCATGGGAGCTTTTATGGCGCACGCCTGACACTCTTCTGGAGCCTGCTGGTGATCTCGCCCCTTGTTCTGCTGCTTGGACTCGTGTCGGGCTTCATCGGACAGGGCCCGGCACAAAACGCCACGGGTCTGTTGCTTCTCGGAGCTTTCCTCTACATCTGGGGGAGTGGACTATGGGAGGCCGAGCGCCCCCCGGTTCAAACTTCGTGAAGGCGTCCGCGACGGACCAGAGGCGACGAATGACCCTGACCCTGAACAATCTGCTGAGCCTCGTGGTTCAGACCCTCAAAGCGCCGCGGGAAGGGGCTTCGACCGTGCTGTCGCTCGGTCTGCCGCGCCACGTGCTGATGCAACTGTTGTCGCTGGTCGTGGTGCTGTCGGTGATCGCGGGCCAACTTGGCGTGTTCGCCCTCGGCGGCGGCTTCGAAGACGGAGCGATGACCGGACCCTTCGTGATGAGCCCGCTGATGGCGACCTTCATCCAGTTCGCGTTGCTGATCGTGCTGGTGAGTTGTGTGCATGTGATCGGTCGTGCCCTCGGGGGCACCGGATCCTTCGAGGAGTCGCTCGCACTCGTCACCTGGCTGCAATTTATCCTGCTCTGCCTGCAAGTGGTTCAGTTCGCGGCGCTGATCCTCTTTCCCGTCATCGGCAGCTTGATCGGGCTGGCGAGCATTGCGCTTTTCATGTGGTTGTTGGTAAATTTCGTCGCCGTGATCCACGGGTTCGCGTCGCTTGGCCTCGTCTTCGCGGGCGTGCTCATTTCTGCCTTCGGCGTTCTGTTCGCCATGAGCCTTTTGCTCGCCATGCTTGGCCTGTCCATCCCCGGGAGCCTCTGAATGTACAACGTTGATGAGATCCGGTCTGATTTTCCGATTCTGTCGCGCCAAGTGAACGGCAAGCCACTGGTCTATCTCGACAATGGGGCGTCGGCGCAAAAGCCACAGGTCGTGATTGATGCAGTCACCCGCGCTTACGCTGAGGAATACGCCAATGTACACCGCGGCCTGCACTATTTGAGCAATCTCGCCACCGAGAAATACGAAAGCGTGCGTGGTACTATCGCGCGGTTCTTGGGCGTGGCGGACGAAAACCAGATTGTCCTGAATTCCGGGACCACCGAAGGGATCAACCTCGTCGCCTATGGCTGGGCCATGCCCCGGATGGTGGCTGGCGACGAGATCGTTCTGTCGGTGATGGAGCACCACGCCAACATCGTGCCATGGCATTTTTTGCGAGCGCGACAGGGCGTGGTCCTGAAATGGGTCGACGTTGATGCCACCGGTGCGCTTGATGCGCAGAAAGTCATCGACGCGATCGGTCCGAAAACCAAGCTCGTAGCCATCACGCAACTGTCGAATGTCCTAGGCTGCAAGGTCGACGTAAAGGCGATCACCGAGGCGGCCCACGCCAAGGGCGTGGCTGTTTTGGTGGATGGCAGCCAGGCGGCCGTTCATATGCCCGTGAGTGTCGACGATCTTGGCTGCGATTTCTATGCCATCACAGGGCACAAGCTCTATGGGCCCTCGGGGTCCGGTGCGATCTTCATCAAGTCCGAGCGGATGGCTGAGATGCGGCCTTTCATCGGGGGTGGGGATATGATCCGCGATGTGACGCGGGAGTTTGTCACCTACAACGACCCGCCAATGAAGTTCGAGGCCGGCACACCGGGTATTGTGCAGACCATCGGACTTGGCGTGGCTCTCGATTACATGATGGGTCTTGGGATGGAGAATATCGCTGCCCATGAAGACAAGCTGCGGGATTATGCGCGCACCCGGCTCGATGGATTGAACTGGTTGAATGTGCAGGGTCAGACACCGGACAAGGCTGCTATTTTCTCGTTCACGCTGGAGGGGGCAGCACATGCCCATGATATCTCCACCGTGCTAGACAAGAAGGGCGTTGCAGTACGCGCTGGCCATCACTGCGCCCAGCCTTTGATGGAACATATGGGCGTTCCAGCGACCTGTCGCGCATCCTTCGGGCTCTACAATACAGAGGCCGAGGTGGATGTGCTGGTGGATGCGCTGGAGCTTTGTCACGAGCTGTTCGGGTAGCTATGCGGTGGGCATCAGCGCTTTTTCACGTTTGCTAAAACGGACGGCCGAAGAAGTGTTCTCGATAACCCCGCCCGCAACCTCCGCCGCGTGGCGCCTGACCGAGGCAGTGCGATTTTGGATTGCGGCCTCCCGGCTTTCCTTGTAACTCACCCCGAGGCACCTGTAGCTCAGCTGGATAGAGCGCTGCCCTCCGAAGGCAGAGGCCAGAGGTTCGAATCCTCTCAGGTGCGCCATATTTCCATCGACTTGATGCGCGTGCTGATCTTCACCGCCCGACTTGTATCAAAGCAATTTGAACGAGCCATCCGAGCTAACGCCTGAATTGCTTCCGAGTTCGGCCATAATCGATGGCTACTCCTTCTTGCACGGAAACTGCAGGACGCTCCGAACAAGACCGGCGTTTGACAGTGGGCCACTCGGGATCGGAGCACACTCAGCCCGATGCCTGGCCTCACGGTTGTAAACGCTGAGTCTGGCTCTTGGCGCCTGCGGACATCGCTGGAGGCGCGTGCAATGACGAGTACACTTTCCTTTTCCAACCTTGCGACATTCGGAGCGAGTCTGACCGACTGGGGCGGCATGTACGGGCTGACCAAGGATGTCATCCGCGTGCCCCTGCCGCTTGCGAAAAACGGCTACTCCATCGGTTATTCCAACGGGTCCGTCTACACGGTCTATGCTTCGGATTTGTTGGAGATCCCGACCCTTGAGAACTACGCGATCGGCAGTGCCTCGGCGCTTGGCTCCACCATCCTCGAGGATTTTCTGGAAGAGAAGTTCATCGCCTACACGATCAAGGTCGATCGGGATGATCCTCGCCTGAAGGCTGAGTTCAACTATACCGCGCAGGTCGATCGGTTCCTGGAGGCCAACGCAGGCGTGGACCTGTCCGGGACGATGTCGCTGATCCAGATGGGTCTTGTCGACTACATGAATTTCTTTCCAAACTTCAGTCGTGGCGGGCCCAGTTCTTATAGCGAGTTCACGGTCGAAGTGCTCGGCAGTGTTTTTGACGGCGTCGACCGGATGATGGATGCAGGCGTCGGGCAGGTGGTTCTGAACACTCTGCCGGATCCCAGCAACTTCGTCTTCATGTCCTGGATGCCATCGTTTTATCTGCGCAAGGTCGACAATGCGGTCGCGCATCACAATGACATGCTGCAGGCAGAGGTGGCCACACGCGCCGCGGCCGGCGAGAACATTGTTGTGGTTGACATGAATGCTCTTACTGCGGCCATCGATGACGATCCCAGCGCCTTCGGGTTCGTGGCCTCTGCTGGCAGTTTCATAAGTTCTTCGGTGCGGTTCTGGCTATCTGCTTCGTCGGCGCCTGACGAGTACGATCCGGATCAGGTCGCGTTCTTCGATCCATTCCATCCCAGCACGGCATATCACGGTGTCATGGGGGTCTTTCAGGCGGAAAGCCTGACCAAGGCGACAACCGTGCTCGAAGAGGATGGCGCAGTTTTTCAAGGAAGTGCCGCTGGAGACATGGTGCTCGTGCGCGGCGATGGCGCGACTATCATGGCGCAGCAAGGGGAGGACACTGTCATTGGCGGTGTCGGCCGCGACAGCCTTTCCGGAGGCGCGGGCGATGACGTCCTGGCCGGCGGCAGCGGTGATGACAGCCTCGATGGCGGTGCCGGCGCCGATGTTCTGGCCGGTGGCACGGGGGATGACCTGCTTATGGGCGGGGATGGCAATGACGTTCTGATAGACGGGCTGGGGTCCGATACACTTCTCGGTGGTATCGGTCATGACGTGTTCCTGTTTTGCGATCCCAGGCTCATCGGAGGACAAAGCGGCACCGACTTCGACACATTCGATGGAGGAGAAGGCCATGATATTCTGTACCTCGCCTTGGGAGATGCGCAGCGACAGGTTTTCGAGACAACGGGCAGCCTTGCCGAGATCGGGATCTTCGCAACAGGGATCGAGGAGGTCGTTCTTGTCGCGCACCGGCTCGAGCTTGTGGATGTTTCCAGCGATGCGCGTCTCGCGGAGGCGGACCTTTGGGGGTTCGTGTGACACGGGGCTTCTGACCGGTTGCGCAGTGCACGAGCCTGCGGTTGTCTGGTGGGCGAAGGGCTACGCGGCCCCAGCCTGACCGGAGCGGCTTTGTGACTCGTATTGTGACGCTGACACTCAATCCAGCCTTGGATTCGTCGACCGATGCCGAACACGTTGCGCCGGACCTGAAACTTCGCTGCTCTGCGCCCCGCGCCGATGCGGGGGGCGGAGGCGTCAATGTCTCCAGAGCCATTGCGTTTCTCGGCGGACAATCTCTTGCGGCGCTCGCGCTTGGCGGCGGGCCAGGGGAGCGGGTTCGACAGCTTCTTCGAGTGGAGGGTATTCCGGTGCATGATCTCGGCGTGGCTGTGGAAACGCGCCAGAACCTGTCGGTCATCGCGCGGGATACCGGCGCGCAGTATCGCTTCATCATGCCCGGACAGACCTGGACGGACGTGGATGTTGATCGATCATGTGAGGCGCTCTGCAAACTGGCGAGGGCCGGGGATCTGATCGTGCCATCGGGCAGCTTACCACCAGGTGTCGGCCCGGGTGATCTCGTAGCGCTGACCAATCGCCTTGCTGTGCTGGGAGTTCGGATCGTTCTTGATACGTCCGGGGCCGCTTTGCAGGCCTTCGCAACAGGAAGGGCCAAAACCCTTCATGTGCTGCGGATGGATCTCGAGGAAGCACAGTCGCTTGCAGGCCGGGACCTCGACACAGTTGCGGATGTGGCGCAGTTCGGGCGGGAGCTGGTGGACGCGGGGGCTGCAAAAAGCGTGATTGTAGCCAAGGGAGCGGAAGGCAGTATTCTTGTCACATCACGCGGGCAGGGCTGGCATGTGCGCCCCCCAAAGGTGAACGTGGTCAGCAAGACCGGTGCTGGAGACAGTTTTGTGGCGGGGTTCACGCTGGCTCTCGCACAAGGTTCGTCCGATCTGGAAGCGACTGTGAGAGGGGTCGGCGCTGCAGCTTCTGCTGTGACAACGCCTGATACGGACTTGTGCGACGGCGCGTCCGCGGAACGTTACGCTGCGCTGTCCACCGTGACGGAACTCTGAGTGATCAGCGGCCCCAGACGCGTACCGGTCCACAATCCATGTGCACGAACTGGCTTCCGGAATACTTGCCAACGCCGCCCGCCTTGCACGCGGCGGCGGCGGCTGCGATCTGGCGCACGCTGCGAGAGCCGAGCCGCAGGTCTGCCGCCTGACCCTGCATGTGAAGCGAATTCTTGGCTACGCCGCGCGACCGACTGCGAAGCATCGCGTTGGTCTGCGGGCTACGATACCCGGACAGGAGCAAGTAAGGCTCGTCCACGTCCAGCATGTTGTGGGCCGCGGCCATGATATCGATTGTCCTTCGATCGATCGGCGCAACGGCGTCCCGGCGCCAATCCCGCATGAAGTAATTGATTTCCTTCAGGGCTTCCTTGACGTATTTGCCTTCGACCCAGTAGATCGTGTCGATGCGTTCGCCGGTGCGCCCTGAATGCATCTTGAGCCGACGGATGTCGCCGCCGCCGCGCAGGAAGCCGAAGGCATTAGAATACACCGGTGCTGCAGAGATTGCTGTTGCCGCAAATGCTCCGAGCAACGCGCGCCGCGTTACGCGGCCAGCATTGAAGTCGCTCATAGGTCGTCTCGCCCCATAGCCCAGGGCCGCTTGACGCAGCCTCTATTACAGTCATCCCCAGACGTGTTGGTGTCATGCCACAAATTGGAATCCTCGCCAAGTGACAGGGCGCTACACCCCCGGTAGTTCTACCTATTGGGCGGATTTCCGCCCAAGTCCCGCCGCAAACACGTTGCAGATTGGTCGCGGGAAAAAAAGAAACGCGTGCAATCACTGCGTAGCGGCAAAAAGTGAAGGTCCGTCTAAGAAAACCTGCGTTTATGCTGTTTTTGGTGCTTTCCCGAGGAGAATTGATCCGTGTCGCGTTCCGTTACCCATCCCACATTCGCGCTGTTCCGAGTTCTGGTCGCCGCCTTCGCCATGATGCTGCCTCTTTTGGGTGCGCCCGTGCAGGCCCAGTCGACCGCCTTCAAGCAAGCTGTCGCGGAAGCCGCCTCTGGCGATCCGGCTCTCGCAGAGTTCTATCGCGTGCGCGATTTCGCTCCGCTCTGGACTTCTTCGGGGGACAGGAGCCGCCGCGCTGCGCTGCTCAAGGCGCTGGATACGGCTTGGGTCCACGGGCTGCCCGAGATGCGATACGACGTCGAGGGGCTCAGGGCAGCTTTCCGCGATGCCGACTCGCCGCGTGCCCGCGGCCTGCTGGACGTTCAGGCGAGTACGGTCTTCCTGCAATATGCGCAAGATGTGCAAAGCGGCGCGCTCTCGCCCTCGCGTATCGACAAGACAATCGTCCGCAGTTTGCCGCGGCGTGACCGGCTTGCCCAGATCACGGCCTTCTCCAAAAGCAATGCGAGCCGATTCATCAAAGCGTTGCCGCCGCAATCCAACGGGTATGCACGGTTGATGAAAGCGAAGCTGGAGATGGAGAAAACCATCGGCGCAGGTGGATGGGGTCCCAAGGTCACGGCCGCCGCGTTGAAACCCGGGCAGTCCGGACCGCAGGTTGTTGCCCTGCGTGACCGGCTGATCCGCATGGGCTACCTCAAGCGCACGGTTTCGGCGACCTATGACGCGGCGCTTCAAGTCGCGGTCCAGAGGTTTCAGCAGGATCATGGGCTGGCCGCCGACGGCGTCGCCGCCAAGATCACCCTGCGCGAGATCAACACCGAACCCACTGAGCGTCTTAAATCCATCATCGTGGGGCTGGAGCGAGAACGCTGGATGAACTTCGAGCTGGGTCCGCGCCATATCATGGTCAACATTCCCGATTTCCACGCCCGCGTTATGGAAAACGGCAAAGAGGTCTTCGCGACCCGCGTGGTCGTGGGCAAGAACACCTCGGACCGGCGCACGCCGGAGTTCTCCGACGAGATGGATCACATGGTCATCAACCCGACCTGGAATGTGCCCCGGTCGATCGCCACGAAGGAATACCTGCCGAAGCTCCAGGAAAACCCGAACGCTCACAGTTACATGCGACTGGTGGATGCTTCGGGACGGACAGTGAACCGGGCAGAAGTGGATTTCACTCAGTTCAATGCGCGATCTTTTCCGTTCGACATCAAGCAACCGCCTTCGAACCGCAATGCGCTGGGGTTGGTGAAGTTCATGTTCCCCAACAAGCACAATATTTATCTGCATGACACGCCGGCCAAGTCGCTCTTCGGGCGTGAAAGCCGCGCGTATTCCCATGGCTGCGTGCGTGTCGCCGATCCGTTCGATTTTGCCTACGAACTGCTGTCCAAACAGGAGCGGGATCCGGAGGGTTTCTTCAAGACGACCCTCGCGAAGGGCAAGGAAACCTGGGTCTACCTCGACAAGCCAGTTCCGGTGCATCTGGTCTACCAGACTGCTTTCGCCCCGGCCAAGGGCAACACCCAATACCGCCGCGATGTGTACGGCCGCGATGCCAGACTTTGGGATGCCTTGGCGCAGGCCGGGGTGGTGCTACGCGCGGTTCAAAGCTAAGTCTCGGAGAGCCCCGGGGGACGTGCCCTCTGTGGTCTCTGAGGACGCGCTATGGTCTATTCCCTATCCCGGATCGCTGAGGCGCTTGGAGCACAGGTCGTCGGCAACGCCGACCTGACGGTTCGAGGCGCCTCAGAGCCTGCTATCGCAGGGCCCGACGAATTGGCGCTTGCGATGGATCCGAAATATGCGGACGGCCTTGCCCAAGGCAAGGCCCGTGCGGCGATGTTGTGGGGCGATGCGCCTTGGCAGGACTTCGGGCTCGAAGGCGCGATCCTCGTGTCACGCGCCCGGTATGCCATGTCCGGTTTGACGACGCTGATGGACCCGGGCCCGGAAATCGCACAGGGGATTCACCCGACCGCCGTGATCGCTCCGACCGCCGAGATCGGACCGGACGCCGCCATCGGCCCCTTCGTCGTGATCGGTCGCGCAGCAAGGATCGGCCCGCGCGCCCGCATAGCAGCCCATTGCGTCATTGCCGAAGAGGCCGTGCTGGGGGAGGACACCCTGCTCCATGCCGGGGTCAAGATCGGCGCGCGCGTGATCCTCGGGGACCGGACGATCTGCCAGCCCGGGGCAAGCATCGGGTCGGACGGTTTTTCCTTCGTGACGCCGGAGACATCGGCGGTGGAGGAAGTGCGCAAAACTGTCGGCGCCCGGGGCGATGCTGTTGGACAAAGTTGGACCCGCATCCACTCTCTCGGTTCGGTCGAGATCGGTGCGGATGTAGAGATCGGCGCGAATAGCTGCATCGACCGGGGCACGATCCGCAACACGACCATCGGGCGGGGTACCAAGCTCGACAACCTCGTGCACATTGGCCACAACGTCCAGATCGGCGAGGACTGCCTGCTGTGCGGTCAGGTCGGGATCGCCGGGTCGAGCCGGATCGGAAACCGCGTGGTGCTGGCTGGGCAGGTGGGTGTGAACGACAATATCGTCATCGGAGACGATGTGATCGCCGGGGGGGCGACGAAGATCTTCACCAAGACCCCTGCAGGCCGGGTGCTGCTCGGCTATCCGGCGATGAAGATGCAATCCCATGTGGAAAGCTACAAGGCGATCCGCCGCCTCCCGCGGCTGGCTCAGCAGGTCGCAGAGCTTCAGAAAGCTGTTTCAAAACTGACGCGTAATGACTAAATCAGCGGCATCTTGAGTGGGGCTGCGAGGCCAAGAGACCGTCAGGGGGTGACCATCATGTCCGATACCGTGCGCGAAAAGGTCATCGCGATCATCGCTGAGCAGGCAGTTCTGGAGCCTGCGGATATTCGGCCCGAGGCCACGATGGAGGATCTCGGCATCGACAGTCTCGGGCTTGTCGAAGCGATCTTCGCCATCGAGGAGACTTTCGATGTGTCCGTGCCGTTCAACGCAAATGAACCCGAGAAAAGCGATTTCGACATCTCCAACGTCGCCGCGATAACGCGGGCGGTGGAAACCCTTGTGGCCGAGCAGACGGACGCCTGATTCGTGCGCCGCGTTGTGATCACCGGCCAAGGCACGATCAACGCCCTCGGGGTCAACGTGGCGCAGACCCTGGAGGCGTTCCGCGAGGGACGCTGCGGGATCTCCGAGCTGGATATCCGGGACGTGGATCGCCTTTCGATCCGGATTGCGGGGCAGGTCAAGGATTACGATCCGGAAGCCGCCTTCAACAGGCAGCAAATTTCCCTCTATGACCGATTCACGCAGTTCACCCTCATCGCAGCACGAGAAGCGATCGCGCAATCAGGCCTCCTCTTCTCCGATGATCTCGCGTCCGAGGCCGGGGTCGTTCTGGGCACTGCGGGGGGCGGGGTGAACACATGGGACGAGAATTACCGGGCCGTGTATGAGGAGGGTAAGAACCGCGTTCATCCTTTCGTCGTACCGAAGCTGATGAACAACGCGGCGGCCAGCCATGTCTCCATGGCTCATAATCTAAAGGGGCCGAGTTTCACGGTCGCGACTGCCTGTGCCAGTTCGAACCACGCCATGGGCCAGGCGTTTCAATTCGTCCGCTCCGGGCTGAGCAAGGTGATGGTCACCGGTGGGTCGGAGTCCATGCTGTGTTTTGGCGGCGTGAAAGCCTGGGAAGGCCTGCGGGTGATGTCTAAGGATGGCTGCCGCCCCTTCAGCGCAAATCGCAACGGCATGGTGCAGGGCGAGGGCGCCGCCGTCTTCGTGTTCGAAGACTACGAACATGCGAAGGCACGGGGGGCCGAGATCTTGGCCGAGGTGATCGGATTTTCCATGACCTCGGATGCTGCGGACATCGTGATGCCATCGAAACAGGGCGCGGCGCGAGCCATTTCGGGGGCGATGCGAGATGCGCGCGTCAACCCGGACGAGGTCGGCTATATCAATGCACACGGAACCGGAACGGCTGCGAATGACAAGACCGAGTGCGCAGCGGTCGCGGACGCGTTTGGACATCACGCCGACAAGGTCATGCTGTCCTCCACCAAATCCATGCATGGACACCTGATCGGCGGCACCGGCGCGGTCGAACTTCTGGCGTGTATCATGGCACTACGTGACGGGATCATAGCGCCGACGATCGGCTATGAAGAACCGGACCCGGAATGCGCCCTGGACGTGGTGCCGAACACGGCACGCGAAGCCGAGGTCTCGGTTGCCTTGAGCAATGCGTTTGCTTTCGGGGGGCTGAACGCGGTTCTGGCCCTGCGCAAAGCCCCCTGATGCGCGTGCTTACTCGGGGGGCGTGAGCTCCGCTTTCAACTTGTCGAAAGCCGCCGTGAACCCCCGCAGCGACGCCGTGACTTCGACCCTTTGCTGCGGTGCAGCCAGCGCCACGATCGACACCGTGGCCACGGAGCCGCGCTTCATGGCGTCGATCTCGACATCCGAGACACCGAACCGCGAATAACACCCGGTCCGATTGCACCAGAGGAACGGCTGTGGAGGCAAGGTGGTCTCGTCAATCGACAGGATCAGCCCTTCTGTCAGGATCGTCTCCAGAGGTGTGACGATGGTGATGGCTGCGGCTGCCTGGCTGCCTTCGGGCGCAGGCAACAGGGTGAATTCCGCCACCGGGTTCTGCGACGTGTCCAGAAGAAGCTGATAGAGTTGGCAGTTGTCATCCTCCAGCGCGCCCTCGCCGCGAATGCAGCGCAAGCTCCAATCCGTGATGGTTTCGCGGATATAGGTCTGTCCGGTCGCCACCTCCTCGTTGGCTGCGGCGTCTTCGGCGGGGCTGCTGGCGTCTTGTGCCAAGGCCGGTCCCGCAAGCAGCGCGGTAACTGCAAAGATCGTGATGCGAGACAAAGAGGAACGGATCATCTTGGAAGGGGTCCTTCTGGTCTGACGAGTTTTAAACGCCAGACGTGCCGCTTGCTATGCGGAGGTCATGTTCTGGCGGTCCTGCCCATTGAAAAAGGGTCTGCGAAACAGACCCTTTTTTTTATTTTTTGCTCCCTGTCGGACTGGCCGACTTATGGCGCGACGCTACGACCTTACGCCGCAGGGGTCAACAGCCCGTCTCTCACATTTTTGCCAGTTTTCATGGTTGCGGGGCCTTGGCGATCCCGGGCCCCCGGACCACTGTGATCCTTGTTGGCCGCGCAGCCCGAAACGCGAAAAAAAAGACCGCACCAAATATGGCGCGGTCAGTCCAACAGGGAGGAAGTTCTGCCGGAGGAAAGAGGAGAAACCCCCGACGCATGCCCAGTCTGGCACGAAATGGTTAACAATGTATGTTCATGCCAAATGCATGGGCGGAGGCGAACATATGCATCTGGACGACCGGATTTTTGTGGGCGGTGGCGGGGCCGAGTACGGCGAGGCGCAACACCTGCTTCTGCGGGCTGCGAACCGCCATGGGCTGATCGCTGGTGCCACGGGCACAGGCAAGACCGTGACCCTGCAAATCCTCGCCGAAGGGTTCTCTGCCATGGGGGTTCCGGTTCTTCTCTCGGATGTGAAGGGCGATCTCTCCGGTCTCGCGCGACCCGGGGATCCGGCGCATGAGCTGCACGGGCCCTTCATGCAACGCGCCACGACCATCGGGATCGCTGACACTTATCGCTACGCCGGCTTCCCCACGGTCTTCTGGGACTTGTACGGCGCGCAAGGGCATCCGATCCGGACCACGGTCACGGAAATGGGTCCGCTCCTGCTCAGCCGGTTGTTGGAGTTGAGCGATGCCCAGGAAGGGGTGCTCAACATCGCGTTCCGGGTGTCGGATGAGCAGGGCCTGGCGCTCTATGATCTGAAAGATCTGCGATCGCTGCTAATCTGGGTCGGAGAGAATCGGGCCGAGTTGTCCTTGCGCTATGGCAACGTGTCGCCTCAGTCCATCGGGGCAATCCAACGTCGCCTTCTGGTGCTGGAAAACGAAGGCGGCGCCAAGCTTTTCGGGGAGCCGGCCCTCGATCTAAGCGATATTCTGAAATGCGCGCCGGATGGCCGGGGGCAGGTGAACATCCTGGCGGCCGACAAGCTGATGGGCGCGCCGCGGCTCTACGCGACCTTCCTGCTCTGGTTGTTGTCGGAGTTGTTCGAGACGCTCCCCGAGGTCGGCAATCCCGACAAACTCAAGCTGGTCTTCTTTTTTGATGAGGCGCATCTGCTGTTCGAGGACGCGCCCAAGGCGCTTGTCGACAAGGTGGAACAGGTCGCGCGGCTGATCCGGTCGAAGGGGGTCGGCGTGTATTTCATCACCCAGAACCCCGACGATGTGCCCGAAGACATCCTCGGTCAGCTCGGCAACCGGGTGCAGCACGCGTTGCGGGCCTTCACCGCGCGGGATCGCAAGGCATTGCGCGCGGCGTCCGAGACCTATCGCGACAATCCCGACCTCGACATCGAAACCGCGATCCGCGAGGTGGGCACGGGGGAGGCGGTGACCTCCATGCTGGATCAAAAGGGCCGACCAGGCATGGCGCAACGCACGTTGATCCGACCGCCCTGCAGCCAGCTGGGCCCGATCACGCCTGCGCAGCGCGCCCAGGTGATGGCCGCGTCTCCCGTTTCGGGAAAATACGAGGCCGAGATCGACCGGGTATCCGCCCACGAGAAGCTCACCGCGCGCGCAGAGCAGGCGGCCCGGGAGGCCGAAGCGATGGAGGCTCGGGCGGAAGAGGCTGACCCAGCCGTGCGAGAATACAGCGCCGCGCGTCGTTACTCGGCGCCCAAAGTCGGCCGGTCCACGTCGCGCCCCCTGCGCAAGAGCCGCAAGAGCGAGAGCCTCGGCGAGGCCATGACCCAGGCCGTGATCAAGGAACTGTCGGGCACTACCGGACGCCGCCTTGTACGCGGCATCATCGGCGGTCTCTTCAAGGGCCGCTAGGACAGACGGCGCAGGGATTAGAGGGGGCGGATCTTCAGCTTGGACAAGCGGTTGTCCTTGCGGCCGGCGACCTCGAAGCGGAATCCGTGGAAGCTGAAGCATTGGCCGATGCTCGGGATCATCTGCGCCTCATGGATCACCAGACCAGCGACGGTGATGGCCTCTTCGTCGGGCAGGTTCCATTCGGTCGCCCGGTTGAGATCGCGGATCGTCATGGCTCCGTCCACGATGAAACTGCCATCCTCGGCCTTGCGCACCGGGTGGTCCGCATCCGGGTCGAACTCGTCCGTGATCTCGCCGACGATTTCTTCGAGAATGTCTTCCAGCGTGATCAGCCCCTGCAACGCGCCGTACTCGTCCACCACCAGGGCGAAATGAGTCCGGCGGCGCAGAAATTCCTTCATCTGCTCATCGAGAGTCGTGGTCTCGGGAATGAAATAGGGCTTCATCGCCACATCGGTGACCTCGAATGCCTCCAGCGCCTTTTCCGAGGCGTCCGGTCCGCGCATCACCTTGTCCATCGCGCGCAGCAGATCCTTGGCATGGATCACACCGATGATGTTTTCCCGATCTTCCCGAAAGATCGGCAAGCGCGTGTGGGGAGATTGCAAGCACTGGCTGAGCACCTGTTCGGGTGTGTTTTCCGCATCGATCATTTCGATTTTCGAGCGGTGCAACATGATCTCCTCCACGTTGCGCTCGTTGAGGTCGAGTGCGCCGAGCAGCCGGTCGCGATGCTCCTTTTCCACGGCCCCTTCGGAATGCCCCATGCGCAGGGCCCCTTCGATCTCTTCGCGCACCGACAGCATGTTCGCCCCGGCCTCGATCCGAACCCCAAGTGGGCGCAGCACACCCCGGACGATAAAACGGACAGCCGCTACAAGCGGCGCCAGCACGGTAATGACCATGCCCACAAGCCCCGCCGCCCGGGTCGAGGCGCTCTCGGGGTTGGTAATCGCGTACGTCTTGGGCAGAACCTCTGCAAAGATCAGCACCAGCGCCGTCATCACGAGGGTCGCCAAGGCCACGCCGCTGTCACCGAAAGCCTTGGTGAACACTGCGGTGGCCAATGAGGTCGCGAGGATATTGGCGAGGTTGTTGCCCAGAAGGATCCCGCCGATCAGCCGTTCATTGTCCTCCTTCAGCTTCAGGGCCCGTTCGGCGCCCTTGTTGCCCTTGTCGGCCATGGCATGCAGCTTGCCGCGGGAGGCGGCGGTCAATGCGGTCTCGCTGCCCGAAAAGAACCCCGAGCAGCACAAGAGCACCAGGATGACGGCACAGGAAATCCAGAAAGACGAATCGAGTAAAGTCGGGTCCATTTCGCGGCTGTATCCTTGTGGTGTTTATGCTCTTATGGGCGTGGGCAGGGGCCGGTTCAAGGGACTGAGATGGACGTACGGGATTTGGGCGCGCTTCAGGGCAAGATGGTCGTCTATGGCGGCCCATACTCGAACCTGCAGGCTTCGCTCGCGCTGCTGTCGTTTTGCGCGGACAATCGGATCCCCGCGTCGCACCGGATCTGCACCGGAGATACGGTGGCCTATGGCGGCGAGCCCAAGGCCACTTGGTCGCTGATGCGCACCACGGGCGGCACCGTCGTCGCGGGCAATTGCGAACGCAACCTGGCCGAGAATGCCGAGGATTGCGGTTGCGGGTTCGGGGCGGATACGACCTGCGATCTGCTCTCGCGCGCCTGGTACGCCTATGCCCGCCGCGAATTGCCCCAAGATGCGAAGGACTGGATGGCCGCACTGCCGGATATGGTCGTGTTCCAGCATGGCACGCGCCGCTGCGCCGTGATCCATGGGGGGCTAAGCGACATCAGCCGGTTTCTCTGGCCGTCGTCCCCCGAGGCCGACTTTTCCGAAGAGATCGCCTTGATCGAGGCGGCCGTGGGGGCGGTGGATGTCGTTTTTGCCGGGCATTGCGGGCTGGCGTTTCAACGTCAGATCGGCGACGCGCTCTGGGTCAATGCCGGCGCGATCGGCTTGCCGCCCAATGACGGGCGGCCCGAGACCCGTTTCGCGCTGTTGGACGGGGACAAGATCACGATCGAGCGGTTGGATTACAACGCCCGCCCGGCCATCTCGGCGATGACCAGGGCCGGTCTGACTCAAGGCTACCATGACACGCTGAAAACCGGGCTCTGGCCGAGCGAGGACGTTCTTCCGACCGAATTGCGCCGCGCGGGCTAGCCCTTTGTCGCCAGGGGGTGATGGGTCAGCACCAGTTCCCTGAGCCGCGCGTCCAGCACATGTGTGTAGATCTCGGTGGTCGCCACATCCGCATGACCCAGAAGCGCCTGAATCGACATCAGGTCCGCGCCCCGTGCCAAGAGATGTGTCGCGAACGCATGGCGCAAGGTGTGCGGCGTGACCCCGGACGGGTCCACGCCCGCTGCCACGGCGATATCCTTGATCAGCGCGTAGAACCGGTGCCGGGTCAGATGCCCCAGCTTGCCGCGTGACGGAAAGAGGTATTTCGAGGGCGCCGCCCCCTTGCTGATCGCGGTTTGCTCGGCAGCGTCGCGAACTTTCAGCCAAGCCTGCAATTCGGTGCGCGCTGGTGTCGACAGGGGCACCATCCGCTCCTTGCCGCCCTTGCCGCGCACGAGGATCAGGTGCGGATCGCCGCGCACAGCCGCGACCGGTAGTCCGCACAACTCCGTCACCCTCAAGCCGGTCGCATAGAGCAATTCCAGCATGCAGGCATTGCGCTGCCGGTCGGACGGACTGCGCCCCGTGTTCCGCGCCGCCGCGAGCAAACGATCCACATCCGCCTCCGACAAGGTCTTGGGAAGGCGTTTCGCGCGCCCCGGTCCCTTGATCTGCAGGCTGGGATTGTCGGTGCGCCAGCCTTCCTCATATGCGAAACGATAGAGTTGCCGGATCGCCGACAGCCGACGGGCGCGAGTGGCCTGGCTGAGACCGGCATCAGAGCAGGCGATGAGATAGGTTTCGATATCGGCGCGCTGGACCTGGTCGAAGTCCAGCCCCCGACGGCGTATATGGCCCTGGAAATCCATCAGGTCGCGGGCATAGGCAAGGCGCGTATTCTCAGCCGCGTTCAGCTCTGCCGCCTGGGCATCGAGAAATGCGTCGATCCAATGCAGGCTCATCCGACCCGGTCCCGCAAGAGCAGGTTCAAAGCGATGTCGCGCGCGGTCTGCTCGAACCCGAGGGCGCGCAGCACTTGCACTGCGGTGCTGGCATCGTCCGGATCCGGCGTCTCCTGGCCCAGAAAACCAAGCGCGCGCAGGGTTGCTTCGCCGTACTGGCCTCCGGCCAAAAGCCGCGCGAACATCGGGGGCAGGTCGGGTGCGGGCTCGGCGAAGGCGCTGGCCATCGCTGCAGGCAGCGCCTCGCTCGGTAGCGCCTCGGGCGCGCGTCCGCGGGCAATGGCGGCGAGCAACGGGTCCCTGATCTTGTCTGCGTATCCTTCCGCCTCGGGCGTCAGGAGCACGAGCGACAGTATCAGGTCCAGCGTTGCGTCCGGGGTCGGAAGACGCGTCAGGCGCGAGCCGTAATAGGCCGCAAACACCTCCGTCAGGCCGACTTGCGCCATTTCCTGCACGGCCTTGGGCAGCGTATCCGCCACCGCCTGCGCATCCCCCGCCAGAAGGGCGAGATCAAATGCCTGCACTGCCGCCACCCTGTCCCAGAGCCCGCCCGAGGCCGCCGGGTTGCGTTCGGTATAGAGCGCAAAGAGCTGACCATGCGTGATGCCCCCGGTGCGGGCCAACCGCTCCGCCGCTTCAAGACGGGGCTTCCAGCCTTGCGTCGGCGCCAACAGCGCGTGGTTGAAGGCCAGCGGTAGCGACCGGGCCGGTGGTGCTTCTCCCAGGGCGGCAAGCATCCGGTAGTCGAGCGGTGTGAGAGGGTTGGGCGGGGCCGCCATCGGCATGCCCTCGAAAATCTCTGGATCGAGAAACCGCGCCATGAGCAAGTCTTCCGCCTCGCTCACGAAGCCCAAGGCGCGCGCGGTCTCGAGGCTGAGCGCCGCTGCCGGCCAGTCATTGTTCCGCGCAAGACAGAAAATGCGTGCCGAGAAGGTCGGGGCGATGTCCGGCACCGCGCGCAAGGTCGCACAGGCCCGGGCTTCGTCGCCGCGCAGCAGGCTGATATCGAACCAGCGGCGGAAGATCTGCGGATCGTCGCTCAGGCCGCCGCGTTCGATAAGCGCTTGCGCGTCGGGCAGCGCGCCAAAGGCCAACAGGGTATCGAGCCGTGCCAGAAACAAGGTGTGATCCGGCCCCGTATCCACCGGCGGGTCAAGCTCAGCCAGCAAGATCCGCTTGAGCAGGCGGCGCGCGGGCAGGGGCAGGGCCGTGCTTTGGACGCGCAACAGCGTGGCCAGATCGGCCGCCGGCGTTATGCCCCAGAAATCCGATGGCAGCCCCGAAACGGATTGCGGCAGGATGCCGACACCATCGATCGCAAGGTCTTCGAGGGGCGCGACCTCGATCTGCTCCACACCTGCGGTGGGGGCCACGTCGCTGTTCTGGCGTATTTCCGGCGGGGGCAGGGCTTCGATCACGTCTGAGAGCCAATCGATCGCCGACATCGGCTCTTGCGCCAGCGCGGGTGTACCCGCCAGCGCCAAGCCGACGAATAGCGCGATGCCCGGGTTACTGCGCATCCAGTTGCACCGGGATCTTCGTGGGTGTGCTCTCCGGAGGAAGCTCCCCCAAATAACCATAGCCGAGCAGTCCCAGCGCCCCGAGGGCGATCAGGATCAGCACGAACAAGAAGAGTTTTCTGATCACTGCCTCGAAACCTTTGCCTGCCTGCGTGTTATGTTTTTTCTCTATGGTATTTCGCGGTGTTTCCCGCCATTCAAGGCCTATGCTAGCACATTGGCGTGAATTTTTGCAGGAGTGGCGGTAAGTGGCCGAGGCAGCAACTCTTAAGCTGACCGCGCCGGTGGTGCTCGTAGGGATGATGGGCGCGGGAAAGACCGCCGTCGGAGGGGCAGTGGCCGCGCAGCTCGGCGTGCCCTTCATCGACAGCGATCACGAGATCGAGCAAGCCGCCAATGCCAAGATCGCGGAGATTTTCGAACGGGACGGGGAGGCGTTTTTTCGCGACCGTGAGACCGAAGTTCTCGCCAGGCTTCTTGGTGGAGTGCCTGCGATCCTGTCCACGGGCGGCGGGGCCTTCCTGGCCGAACGCAATCGGGCGTTGATTGCCGAGAAGGGCGTGTCTGTCTGGCTCGACGCGGAGCTCGAGCTGCTATGGAGCCGGGTCCGGCACAAGTCGACGCGCCCGCTGTTGTTGACTGACAACCCCAAGGCGACGCTGGCCGAAATTTACGCCCAGCGTGTCCCGGTCTATGCCAAGGCCGCGTTGCATGTGAAAGCCGCACCGGAGCTCTCCATCGACCAGATGGCCAGCCGGGTGATCGCAGCCCTGCGGGCGCATCCGGGTCTGATGGCCGAGTCGTGAGCCGGGGGCTGGAGCCCGAGGGCCCGGGCTGCTAGACGCCTCTCAGCAAATCAATCGAAAGCCGCGTTTCATGACTATGTCCGCCGCCCCAGCGCCACAAACCGTTTATGTCCCGCTGGAGGATCGGGCCTATGATGTGGTGATCGGTCCCGGGTTGCTGGCGCAAGCGGGGGCGCGCATTTCGCCTTTCCTGCCGCGCCCGAAGGTTGCCATTGTCAGTGACGAGACGGTTGCAGCGCTGCACCTTGCCACCCTGCAGGACAGCCTTGCGACCGCCGGTATCGACAGCACTGCACTGATCCTCCCAGCGGGAGAGGCGACCAAGGGCTGGCCGGAATTCAGCCGCACGGTGGACTGGTTGCTGGCACAGAAAATAGAGCGGCGCGACCTGGTGATCGCGTTCGGGGGCGGTGTGATCGGGGACCTTGTCGGGTTCGCGGCGGCGGTTCTGCGGCGTGGCGTCGGGTTCATCCAGATCCCCACATCGCTGCTGGCACAGGTAGACAGTTCGGTCGGCGGCAAGACGGGGATCAACTCGGTCCATGGCAAGAACCTGATCGGGGCGTTTCACCAGCCACGTCTCGTTCTGGCAGATACGGATGTTCTCGGCACACTCACGCCGCGGGATTTCCTGGCGGGATACGGCGAGGTAGTAAAATATGGCCTGCTTGGTGACGCGGATTTTTTCGCCTGGCTCGAAACCGAGGGACCGCGGCTTGCGGCGGGCGATGGGTCGGCGCGTGTCGCCGCAGTGCGCCGCTCAGTCGAGATGAAGGCCGAGATCGTCGTGCGAGACGAAACCGAACAGGGCGACCGCGCGCTGCTGAACCTCGGCCATACGTTCTGCCATGCGCTCGAGGCGGCAACCGGGTATTCCGACCGTCTGTTGCACGGCGAAGGGGTGGCGATCGGCTGCGCGCTGGCCTTCGACCTGTCGGCGCGTTTGGGTCTTTGTGCGCAAGAAGACCCCAGTCGCGTGCGCGCCCATCTGCAAACGATGGGCATGAAACGGGACCTGCGCGACATTGCCGGAGATCTGCCCGATGCCGAGGCCTTGCTGAACCTGATGGGGCAGGACAAGAAAGTCATGGATGGCACGCTTCGGTTCATCCTGGCCCGGGGCATCGGGCAGGCATTCATGACCTCCGAAGTGCCGTCCGAAGCCGTTCTGAGCGTGTTGCGCGCGTCGGCATCTGGCATGGTGTCTGCGCCCAAAGCCTAGGCTTTCCACCCGTTCTGTGCGCATTGACAATGATTTTTGTATCGCGTCGACCCGATGTTCTTTTCGCGCCGACTGTTTCCCTATACGATTCATTGCTAGTGGATTTCAGGTTTTGGTTTCCCAAAGGTTGATAGTTTCAGGGAGCGCACATTTCTGAGCCCGAGGGGCTTGTACAGGGCTTTGAGATGCAATCTCTCGTTTCGCATTGGTTGGGTTTTTGGGGCTGGGAGGCACGGGCGATCACCGTGTCCCGAATGCAGGACAAGATCGTCGAGACCCCGGACGGCGCCTTCCATGTAGTTCTGAATGCAGGGCGTTTTTCCGGGCTGACACTGTTCACGAGCGTGGATAACGGAGGTACCTGGGACAGAAGTTTTCAATTTGAAAACAGTGATCTATTCTCGACCGCTCATCTGGATTTGCTCGAAGATGGCAGAACGCTGACAGTCTCCTATCAGGGAGCCAACCGCGAGGTTTTCTACCAGACCCTGAGCTATGACGCCCACCTTGCGAACTGGTCGGCGCTGACCGCTCCGGTCACGGTATTCGAGGCGGGTCAATCCGCACGGGTCAGCTTGCCGAACCATGTCATGGGGGTGGACGGGCTTCTTTATACCTTGGCTGTAGGAGACGCCTTCTTCGTACCGGAGATCAATATCGCAATGTCCGCCGATGAAGGTATGACCTGGGAGACCAGCGATATTCAGCTCTTTGGTAATCTTCTGGTTTCGGTCCGGGGGATATCCACCCCGGATGTGACTGGCGCGATCGTGGCAACAGATAACAGTCTCGCCTGGTACGACGCGACAGATCCCGACGCCCCACTCGTCGAGATTTCCGAGAACGGCTCCTTTGCGGTTCTGGCGAGCCATTACAGCCTGACGGTCGTTGAAGACGACATCTACCTCGCCAATATCACGACCGAGGATCTGCCCCAGGTCGAGCTATTTGTGTTTGAGGGTGCGACCCGGGCCTGGCGCGAGTTGGAGGTTCAGAACACCTTTGCCGCCGAGGCCTATGTGCAGATCAGCAGCAATCCGCAGGGCCATCTCTACCTGACATTCGACGATTTTGGCGACTCGACGCTTCGGGTTCTCGAAAGCCTCGATGGCGGCCTTACCTGGGAAATCGAGGCGGAGATCGAAGTAGAGGACCGGGTTTTTCCCGCGCTGACACGCATGGCTGCGCCGGAATACTTCACCGAAGACCTGGTGGTGTTCCAGATGGTCCAACCCCGGGAGGGCTCCGATTTCTATGGTGTAAGCGCGGTAACGGTCGACGTCGACGCGGACGGCAGCGTGCTCTTGGAGGGCCTGCGCCCGGCACGCGAACCCGTACGCGACCACATGTCCACGTCGCCACATCCCTGGGTGCCGGGGGAGCATTTGGATGGCGTCGGTTCTCTTTTTGAACGCAGTGTCGCAGAGGACACCCTGCTCTGAGCGCAGGGCACCCGGCGTCAGGTCTCCTTTCGCCGGGCAGCAATCCCGATCAGAACGGGATCTCGTCGTCGAGATCGTTATGGCGCCCGCCTCCCGCAGGCGCGTTGCCGCTGTCGCCGCCGAACCGGTCATCGCTGTATCCGCCGCCGCCGGACTGGTCCGAGACGTAGCCGCCACCACCGCCCATGCCACCGCCGCCGCCGTCGCGACCGTCCAGCATGGTCAGTTCGGACTTGTAGGGGCGCAGAACGACCTCGGTGGAGTAACGGTCCTGGCCAGACTGGTCCTGCCATTTCCGGGTTTCCAACTGGCCCTCGATATAAACCTTGGAGCCTTTGCGCAGATACTGTTCTGCCACCCGCGCGAGCGGTTCCGAGAAGATCGCGACGGAGTGCCACTCTGTCTTCTCGCGCCGCTCGCCGGTGTTGCGATCCTTCCAGTTCTCGGAGGTGGCAATGCGCAGATTGCACACCTTGCCGCCATTCTGGAACGTGCGCACTTCCGGGTCGCGCCCGAGATTTCCGACCAAAATGACCTTGTTGACCGAACCTGCCATTGCTGTCTCCCCGCGAATCCCGCGTCTTGTCTCACTGTTTCTGTGGCGAGGTTACACCATCGCCAAACCGTAAAGGAAAGGTCAATGCGCGTCTTGCACCGGGCGGCTTGGCGTTTTTTATCTCAAGCTCTATAACCTCGGGATACCAGGGGAGACAGTGATGACGCCACCATCTCGCGCGAAGGCGCTTGCGACGTTCTGCTTGTCGGCGACCGTGGCTCTTGTCCCGATCGGTCAGGCTCTCGCGGACACCACGCGGTCGACCAATTCACGCGCCTCCCTGTTTTCCTCGCAGACATCGGTCCTCGATCGGCGCGGGGCGACGCAGTATTCGCATTCGGCGCGTCTGCAGCCCCGGTCAATCTCCCGTGACGGCGAGATCCCCTCCTATCGTGGCAGCTATCGGGGGCCCTATCTGGACATGGCGCGCAACGCGGCGCGTCGGCATGGCATCCCCGAGGACCTGTTCCTGCGCCTTGTCCAGCAGGAGAGCGGCTTCAACCCCAAGGCGGTGTCGCACAAGGGGGCCATCGGGCTGGCGCAACTGATGCCGGGCACGGCGCGCATGCTGGGCGTGAACCCCCATGATCCGCAACAGAATCTCGAAGGCGGTGCGCGCTATCTGCGGACGCAATACCTGCGGTTTCGCAACTGGCGCTTGGCTCTGGCCGCCTACAACGCGGGCCCCGAGGCTGTCGCACGCCACAACGGCGTGCCCCCCTTCGAAGAGACGCGCAACTATGTGCGGCGCATCCTCGGCACGCTCTGAGCGGCGCTAGCCGTCCGACCAGTTCGGCGGGCGTTTATCAAGAAATGCGGCGATCCCTTCCTCGGTGTCGCGCAACGCCATGTTCTTCACCATGACATTCCCTGTAAACGCATACGCGTCGGCGAGGCTCATCTGTGACTGCTCGTAAAAGGCCCTTTTGCCGATGGCGACCACGGCCCCGCGCTTCTCGGCCACTTTGGTGGCAAGCGCGTTTGTCTCCGCCTCCAGATCTTCGGTTGGCACCACCCGATTGACCAAGCCGAGAGCCTGCGCCTTCTGCGCCTCGATCATCTCGCCGGTCGTCAACAACTCAAAGGCCTGCTTGCGCGGAATGTTGCGGCTGAGCGCCACCATCGGGGTCGAACAGAACAGCCCGATATTCACACCGTTCACCCCAAATCGCGCCCCCTCGGCGGCAACGGCCATATCGGCGGTGGCCACCAATTGGCACCCCGCCGCCGTGGCGATGCCGTGGACCTGGGCGATTACCGGCTGGGGCAGAGCTTGCAGTCCCATCATCATGCGCGCGCATCGATCGAAGAGATCCTTGAAGGCCGCGGCCCCACCATCCTCGGACTGCCGCGCGGCCGTCATCTCCTTGAGATCATGGCCCGCGCAGAACGCCCGTCCGGCCCCGCGCAGCACGACCACCCGAGTGGTGCGGTCCTCGGCCAGTGTGTCGATCTGTGCCTGCAGCGCAGCCAGCATCGCGTCCGACAACACGTTCAGGCTCTGCGGTGCATTCAGCGTCAGCGTTGCGATCCCGTCCGCATCGCTGCGTAAAAGAAGATCCTCGGCCATCTTGTCCTCCCGTTCATTTGGCGCGACCTTACGGGGCAAAAGGGCAGGGGGACAAGATGAGCGTCAAGATGGATGGACCCGCGCTGGAAGGGTTTCTGCAAGAGGCCTTTCCGCAAGTCGCCGAGGATTTCCGCATCGAAGAGGTCGCAGCAGAGCAAATGCGCGTGCGCCTCGTGATAACCGAGAAACATCTGCGCCCCGGCGGGACCGTGTCGGGTCCCTCGATGTTCGCACTGGCGGACGTCGCGCTTTACCTGATGGTGCTGGCGCGGCTTGGGCCCGTCGCTTTGGCGGTGACCACCAACTGCAACATCGACTTCATGCGAAAGCCGGCGGCGGGAAAGGACCTGATTGGCGAGGCGCGCCTGCTCAAGCTCGGGCGCAGCCTTGCGGTGGGCGATGTGCTGATCCGCTCGGAAGGCTCCAAGGCTGTCGTGGCGCGGGCTTCGCTGACCTATTCGATTCCGCCTTCGAACTGAAAACCCGCACGACCGGTCGCCTGAAATCCAACCAACGAGCGGTCTGGCGGCCTCTTTCGGTTCCAAATATCGACAATTATGTGGGGTAAATAGATACCTTATTTGCAGTCCATTGTTTTGCAACACAAAATCCCGCAAGAGCGCTCTTGACGCGACCGTCAGAACCCTTAGAACCGCGGCATCCAACCGGGCCCAGCCCGGCAACCGTTCTGATAGGGCGCGACTATGAAAACCTTTACCGCAAAACCGGCGGATATCGAGAAGAAGTGGATCCTGATCGACGCCGAAGGCATCGTTCTTGGCCGCCTCGCCTCGATCGTCGCCACCCGTCTGCGTGGCAAGCACAAAGCCACCTTCACCCCGCATATGGACATGGGTGACAACGTCATCGTCATCAATGCGGACAAGATCCAGCTGACTGGCAACAAGCGCAACAAGCCGAACTACTGGCATACGGGCTACCCGGGCGGGATCAAGTCCCGCACCACGGGCCAGATCCTCGAAGGCAAGTTCCCCGAGCGTGTTGTCACTCAGGCCGTCAAGCGCATGCTGCCCGGCGGTCCGCTCTCGCGCCAGCAGATGACCAATCTGCGCGTCTATGCCGGCGCCGAGCATCCGCATGAGGCACAGAGCCCCGAAGTGCTGGATCTCGCGTCCAAGAACCCCAAGAACACCCGGAGCTGAGTAGATGGCTGAAGAGATCAAATCCTTCGACGACCTGAGTGCCGTCGCTGAGGGCTCCGTCGCCGAGGCGACCCCCGAAACCACCATCTCGCGCGAACCTGTCCGCGACGACCTGGGCCGGTCCTATGCGACTGGTAAGCGGAAGGACGCGGTTGCCCGTGTCTGGATTCGTCCGGGCTCCGGCAAGATCACCGTGAACGGCAAGTCCATGGACACCTATTTCGCGCGCCCGGTGCTGCAGATGATCCTGCGCCAGCCGTTCCAGGTCGCCGGGGTCGAGGACCAGTTCGATGTCACCGCCACGGTCAAGGGCGGTGGGCTGTCGGGTCAGGCCGGTGCCGTGCGGCACGGTGTATCCAAGGCGCTGCAGCTCTATGAGCCCTCCCTGCGTGGCGCGCTCAAGGCGGCGGGTTTCCTGACACGCGACAGCCGCGTGGTGGAGCGGAAGAAATACGGCAAGGCCAAGGCCCGGAAGAGCTTCCAGTTCTCCAAGCGCTGAGTTCCGATTGCATTCGAGCTTGCGAAGGGCGTGCCGGTGGCGCGCCCTTTTCGCTGCTCGCCCCTTGACCCTGCACGGGGCATCCGGTTCTCTCGCCGCGCCAGCCGTCGCTCGCAGACTCGCACAGCAATTATGGAGTTTAGCCGATGTTTCTCACCATGAACCGTTTTCGTGTCAAAGCCGGTCAGGAAGACACGTTCGAAGATGTCTGGAAGTCCCGCGACAGCCACCTGAAAACCGTGGATGGTTTCGTATCCTTCCACCTCATGAAGGGCGAAGAGAGCGATGGTGTCCGCCTCTATGCGTCGCACACCCTGTGGCGCGATCGGGCAGCGTTCGAAGGCTGGACCAAATCCGAAGCTTTCCGCATGGCTCACAAGGGCGCGAAATCCAGTGCGGACATGTATGACGGACCCCCGGTGCTGGAGGTCTTCGACAGCGTACAGGAGCTGAGCTGAGCGCGCGGCCCGACCCCGCCAGCGCGCTTCAGAGCGCTTCAGGCGGCATCGTCACTTTCCACTTGTTACCCCTGCGGCAACTCCGCATCCTTATGAACGGGGGGGAGTGGGTGCGATGACAACACGAAACACGACAGCGCGGCGCAGTGAGGCCATGCAAGGCTACGTCATGGTCAGCCCGCCGCTGATCTTTACGATTCTGCTGCTTGCCGTTCCCCTCGTTGCAATTCTGGTGCTCAGTTTCTGGACCCAGAACTTCATGGAGTTCGATCGCAGCTTCACCTTGGCGAACTACCGGGAAGCGGTCACAGACCCGATCTATGGCACGCTGATGGGCCGGTCCCTGTGGATCGCCGGGATGGTGACTGTGGTGACCGTGGTGCTGGCCTTTCCCATCGCCTATTTCGTGTCCTTCCACGTCCCGCAGAACCGTAAGGCGCTATGGATTTTTCTGATCACGGTCCCGTTCTGGACCTCCTACCTGCTCCGCGTGTTCCTTTGGAAGGTAATCCTCGGCTTCAACGGAGTTCTCAACTCTGGTCTGCAAGGGCTTGGTATCATTGAGGAGCCACTGACTTTCCTGCTCTATAACGCCAATGCGGTCGTGATCACGCTTGCCCACGCTTACGCGCCCTTCACGATCCTGCCGATCTACGTGGCGCTCGAGAAAATCGACCGCTCCCTGCTGGAGGCCGCGCGCGACCTGGGCGAGAGCGCCTGGGGCGCGTTTTGCCGGATCACGCTGCCCCTAGCCATGCCCGGGATCGTGGCCGCGACCCTGATTGTGTTCATTCCGGTGATCGGCGACTACGTTACACCCCGGCTTGTTGGGGGGCCTGACGGTCTGATGATCGCCAACATGATCCAGACCCAGTTCCTGCGTCTGAACGATGCGCCCATGGGCGCGGCCCTCGCGGTTTCTGCCATGACCATCGTCAGCGCCATCGCCCTGCTTGTGGTGTTTGTGACCCGCAACATCGGGCGGGCCCCCAAATGAGCCGCCGGGTGTTGTGGACCTATGCGGTGGTGTATTTGGTTTTCCTCTACCTGCCGGTGGCCTTGCTGCCGATTTTCGCTTTCAACGACAGCACAATCATCGCCTTTCCACTCAGTGGTTTCACTATAAGCTGGTTCGTGGAACTGACCCAGATCCCGGCGTTGCATGACGCGGTGCGCAACTCGCTGATCATCGCGCTGTCGACGGCCGTGTTTTCCACGGCGCTCGGAGTGTTTGCGTCGCGTGCGGCCACGCGGTTCGAGTTTCCGGGCAAGGCGGGGATCATGGGGTTCATTATGATCCCGCTGGTGCTGCCCGAGATTATTGTCGCGGTTTCATTGCTGGTGGTGTTGCTGCAAATGGGCCTCAACCTGTCGCTTTGGGCGGTTATCCTCGGGCATACCCTGATCTGCACACCGTTCTGCATCGCCATCCTGTCAAGCAGCTTCAGCGGCCTCGACAGGTCGCTCGAAGAAGCCGCCATCGATTTGGGCGAGACGCGTCTCAGCGCGTTCCGGCTCATCATTTTGCCGCTGGTGGCCCCCGGCATCGTCGCCTCGCTTCTCATCTCGTTCACCATTTCACTGGACGAGTTCATCATTGCCTTTTTCCTGACCGGCACCGACCCGACCTTGCCGGTCTATATCTGGAGCCAGCTACGCTTCCCGCAGAAGCTGCCTGTGATCATGGCGCTGGGAACGATCCTCATTCTGCTGTCTCTCGTTCTGATCATCACCGCCGAAGCCTTCCGCCGACGCGGCTTGCGCAAGAGCGGCCAGACCGACACCGGAGGGTTCTTGTGACCGCACCCCTGATCCGCATCCAGAACGTCCAGAAATACTACGGCAGCTATCACGCTCTGCGAGATGTCTCGGTCGATATCGGCGCGGGGGAGTTTTTTTCACTGCTGGGCCCGTCCGGCTGCGGAAAGACGACCCTGTTGCGCACCATCGCCGGTTTCGAGGAATTCGAGAGTGGCACACTCACCCTCGGCGGCGTGGACATGGTGGGGGTGCCCGCCAACAAGCGGCCCACCAACATGGTGTTCCAAAGTTATGCGATTTTCCCGCATCTCAGCGTCGGCGACAACGTGGGCTTCGGCTTGAGGCGACGCACCGACCTGACCGGGGAGGCGCGCGCCAGTCTCGTCGCCGACGCCCTGCACATGGTGGGTTTGAAGGGCTATGGCGCGCGCGCGGCCCATGCACTCTCCGGTGGGCAACGGCAGCGTGTGGCGCTCGCGCGGGCGCTGGTGCTGAAACCCAAGGTCCTGCTGCTGGACGAACCGCTATCGGCCCTCGACAAGAAGATGCGCGAGCAGATGCAGACCGAGCTGCGGCGGCTGCAGCGCCATGTCGGCATCACCTTCATCCTGGTGACCCACGACCAGGAGGAAGCCTTGACCATGTCGGACCGGATCGCGGTGATGTTCGAGGGACGCATCGCGCAGCTCGCCCCCCCCCAGACGCTTTATGCGCAACCCGCAAGCCGGGCGGTGGCCGAATTCATCGGTACGATGTCCTTCCTGCCCGCGGAGATCAGCGGCGATCGGGCTGATGTCGCCGGTCTCGGCACGGTGCCGGTGACGGCGGATCAATGTGCTGAGGGCGCCACGGGGACCTGCGTGGCGGGCGTGCGCCCCGAAGGCATGGCGCTCGATTTCGACGAGACCGGGCAGGGCACCCCGGGCGAGGTCGTCGAGCGGGAGTATTTCGGGGACATGACCAGCTACCATGTCCGCCTCGACGGGACCGATCGCCTGGTTGAGATCGCCATGAAGAACGGGCCCGGCATTCCCGTGCTCGATCCCGGCGCGCGCACCCGGGTCCAATGGTCGCCCGAGGCACTGCGCTATTTCGCAGCCTGATTGCCCAGCCCCGCTCAGTCGTCCGGCGCGATCAGTCCCAGCCCGCGCAAGTAGATCCCGATCCCGGTTTCCAGAAGATCCTCTGGCGGGAAAGGGGCTTTGGACCCCGGCGCGCCACGGGCGAAAAGTTCCACAACCCCGTGGCTCATGGCCCAGATATGCGCCGAGAACATCGAAGCCGGCGGGCGCTTGTCCTCGGGGATATGCTTGGACAGTTCCTCCGCCGCGCGCTCCAGAACCTGCCGAGACCGGGCCGAGGCGGTGGCCAGCTCCGGTGTTGCCTGGTTCGAAATCCCGCTCTCGAACATCGCCATGTAGTGCCCGGGATGCTTGCGTGCAAAAGCGAGATAGGCCCGACCCGTCGCCTCGAAGGCCGCCAACGCCGAGGGCTGTCCGGCGTTGAACGCATACTCCATAAGGTCCGCGAAAATGGAATGCCCTTGCACGGCGATTTCGATGATCAACTCGTCCCGGCCGGAGAAATGGCGATAGACCGCTGCCGGGGTCACGCCGGCATTCTTGGCTGCCTCGGACAGGGTGAATCCGGTCGGCCCCTTCTCCTCGATCAGCTTGAGGGCGGCATCGACGAGCGCCGCACGCAAATTGCCATGGTGATAGCCGCGTTTAGGCATCCCAGATGTCCGGGCCTCCGCTGACCTGCGGGTCGAGGGCAGAAACAAGCTGTGTCTTCTTGCCGGTATAATCCAGACCCGAGAGGATTTGACGGATCGCGGCAAGACGCGCACGCCGCTTGTCATCGCTGCGAATGATCGTCCATGGCGCGACCTTGGTGTGACTTCGGGTCAGAGTCTCGGAAATCGCACCCGTATAGGCATCCCATTTCTTCAACCCCTCCACGTCGATCCAGCTCAGCTTCCATTGCTTGAGCGGATCCTTCTCGCGTCTCAGGAAACGGCGCAGCTGTTCGGCGCGTCCGACGTTGAGCCAGAATTTGACCAGGTGAATTCCCTCATCCACCAGCATTGCTTCGAACTCCGGCAGCTGGCGAAAGAACGCCTCCCGTTCGGAGGGCGCGCAGAACTCGAAGACATGCTCCACCACGCCGCGGTTATACCAGCTGCGGTCGAACAAGGTGATCTCACCGCCCGCGGGCAATTGTCTGATATAGCGCTGAAAGTACCATTCCGATGCTTCGCGGTCCGTGGGCTTGGAGAGGGCCACCACCCGCGTCGTACGCGGGTTGAGATTGGCGCGCACGCGCTTGATCGTGCCGCCTTTTCCGGCCGCATCGCGCCCCTCGAACAGCACGCAGACCCGCGCGCCGCTCTCCTTGACCCAGGACTGCAGCTTGACCAGTTCGATCTGCAGCGCCCTCAGGGTGTCCTCGTAGTCGTCCTTGTCCATGCGCGTCGCGTAGGGGTAGGTCGGTGACAGGATCTCGCCCTTCTTGGCACCGGCCAGTGCCGCCTGGACATCCGGCGGCGCATCATGGGTCGCAAAATGGGAAATGGCACCATCGAAGGGCAGGGACATCGGGGCGGTCCTCGTCTCAGGGGCGCGCAGGTCCGAAGGGCGCCGGTCACGGTCGTTCGGGCAGTATGGCGATTGCGCGGCTCAGCGCAATCCGGAGGCGCGTGCCGCCCGCGCCACTGCCGCGACGACTGCCTCCTGTTCGGCGTGATGCGGCATGTGGCCCCGACCTTCCAGCAGCACGAGGTTGCCATTGGGCAGGATTCGCGACATCGGGATCGCGTGCACCGTTTCGGGCACGACCTTGTCGGCGGTCCCGTGCAGGATCTCGACCGGCAAGGTCAGCCCCGGATATTTCTGAGACATGACCTGAATATGAGGCTTCAAGCCATGGACCTGGCGTGCATTCGTGTGGACCTGCGCAGGCCGCAGGGTCAGATCGACGCCGACATAGTCGATATACCCTGTCGGCAGCGGGTCGGGATTGAACAGCGATTGCGCGAAATCGGGCGCCCGGCTGCGCGGCACGAGAGCTACCAGCAACGGCACCAGCGTGGCGCCCCCCAGATCACTTGATGCAATGCTGTACCAAGGACCCAGGCCTCCGGGCCAGGGCATCGTCGCACCGCCCAGGGTCACGACGCCCGCGGCCTGGTCCGGTCGTTCCAGCGCCCAGGCCATGGCAACGGACCCGCCGAAGCTGTGCCCTAAGATGATCGCCCGATCCACGCCGCGCGCGTCCAGCGCCTTGGCCAGATGGCGCGCCTGCTCCTGCGGACTTTCGCCGCGGTCATGCAGGCGATCGGAATAGCCCAAGCCGGGCCGATCAAACGCCAGCGTACGGAACCCCGCCTCGTTGAGATACCCGGTCAGATCGAAGGTCAGGTCGCGCAGATTGCCCGACGCGCCGTGCAGCAGCACGACCGCAGGCCCGCGTCCGGCCTCGGCCACATGCACGGTCTTGCCATCCACCTGGATCAGGTCGCCAAGCGGCGGGGTTCTGTCAGAACGTGTCACGGTGTCCTTACCGGTCGCAGCGCAGGCCGTCAGTCCCGCCAAAGCGGTCACTCCGATGGCTGCCTTAAGTACCGATCTTCTCGAGGTCATATTCGGTGGTCTGGTATATCTCGTTCAACCAGTTGCCATATAGCAGATGCGCATGCGATCTCCACCGATTGAGCGGTGCGCGAGCGGGGTCGTCGTCGGGATAGTAATTCGTGGGAACGTTGATCGGCGTGCCGTTCTCCACATCCCGGTCGTATTCTTCCTTGAGCGTGCCGGTGTCATACTCGAAATGGTTGAAGATATAGAGCGCGCGGTGCCCGGGGTCCTCGACCAGGCACGGACCAACCTCGGGCGAGCCCAGGAGTGTGGTCAAACCGGGTACCGCGTCGATCTCCGATTGTTTCATCTCGGTCCAGCGGCTCACGGGAATGACGCAATCGTCCGAAAACCCGCGCAGGTAGGGGGAGGCGGGTGCAAGGTTGCGGTGCCGGAAGCAGCCGAACGCCTTGGCGGGGAGGATGTGCTTCTGCACTCCGTGGAAATGGTTGATCATCGCCATCCCGCCCCAGCAAACGCCGAAGGTCGCGTGTACATTGGTCTGGGTCCAGGCGAAGACCTCGCGCAGCTCGTCCCAGTAGGTCACATCCGCGAACTCCAGATGTTCGATGGGGGCGCCGGTGATGATCAGCCCGTCAAACTTGCGGTCTCGGACCTCGGCGAACGGGCGATAGAACGCCTCCATATGCGCGGCTGAGGTGTGTTTGGACTGATGCTCGGTCATCCGGATCAGGGTCAGGTCGATCTGCAAGGGCGTGGCGCCGATCAGCCGGGCGAACTGGGTCTCGGTTTGGATCTTCTTGGGCATCAGATTGAGAAGCCCGATCTGCAGGGGCCGGATGTCCTGGCGATCCGCGCGCCCCTGGCCCATGACCATCACTCCTTCGGAGGACAGCACATCGAAGGCAGGCAGGGTCTCGGGGATCTTGATCGGCATGAGAGGGGTCCGGCTTGTCGCGTGGAGGTGTGGACTTAGGCGCTTGAGCTCCGATTGCCAAGGGCGTCCGCGATCAGTGCCTCGAAATCCGCGGCATCGCGCATCCGGGCGATATCATCGGCTTCCACCGTGACGCCCCAGTTCTGCGCCATGGCCGCATAGCGCGGCTGACGGTGCGCGAGCGCCTGGGCATAGGTCCAGCGGATGAAGGCGTCCGGGTCTACCGCCTCGGGGGCCATACGGTTCTGGGCCAGATACTCCGCCCACACCCGGTCGAGGAACTCCGGTTGGTAGGCCATCGGCTTCGGGTCCCGGTCGAAACGGCGGATCAGTTCCTCGGTATGGGCCGCGTCGCCCTTGATCCAGACCAGCAGCGTCACAGCCGACAGATCGCGCAGCAGTGGATCCTCGGGGTCCTCGGCGTCCACCCATTCGCAGATCGACCCGCCGCTGTCGCACACGAAATGTGGATAGCCATAGAGTGCCTTGGCGCGGTCGATGAAATGTGCGGTGTCCTGCAACGCGGCGATCTCGGCGCGCCGGAATTGCGCCTGCCTGAGGCGGTATTCGTCGATCGGCACCCCTCCCAGCGCGGGATTGCCGGGCTTGCCGAGATAGGTGGAGACCGGTGAGAGGTTCTCCAGCGTGATGTTGGACCCGATATAGATCGAATCCGACATCAGCAGGTCCCGCAGGAAGGGCACCTGCATGGCCTCGCGCTTGAAATTGTCCACGATGTGCTCGCCCATATACCGGGTGCCGATCCGGTAATCGACGGAGTAATGGAACCAGTTTCCGGACTCGCGCAGCCGGTTGGACACGAAAGTCTTGCCAAGACCGGACATGCCGAACAACAAAACGTGTTTTTCCGGCGCGGAGGCCCAGGCAGCGGGCGTGTCATAGAGCATTGGCGGGCCTCCGTCGCGGGCGATCAAGTGCCCGGGTTCAACCGGAAAGCAGCCGCCGGGTCAAGCGTCCGTCCAGCACGATCAGCCCCAGCGCCAGCAACCCGAAGCCGAGGAACGCATACCCCGGCAGCGCCTCGCCGCGCACCAACGCTCCCAGTGTGATCGCCACCGGGGCCACCAGAAGGGTACAGAGCATCAGGTTGCCCGATCCCGCCGCGGCCAGCACCCGGTAATAGAGCAGATAGGCAAAGGCCGTCGCCACCAGCGCATAGTATCCCACGGCCAGCATCGCGGTACCGGAAGGCAGGGCCGTGGGCACCCCGTCGAACATCAGCGCTCCGGGGATCATCACCAGGCTGGATGCGGTCAGCATGCCGGCTGCCGCCACTTCAGGCGCCAGCCCCTTGAGATGCATGCGCGCCCAGGCCCCTGCAAACGCGTAAGACACCGTCCCGGCAATAACCGCGAGTTGCGCCAATGATTGCAAATCGAAATGCCGGAAGTTGTGCAAACCGATGGCCGTGGCCACCCCGAGAAATCCGAGGGCGACGCCAAGCCCCCGGTTCAGGGTCAGGCGCTCATCGGCGAAGACCAGGGCCGCCACCACCACCCCGAAAACCGCCGTGGCCGCATTCAGGATCGAGGTCAGCCCGGTCTCGATATGAAGCTGCCCCCAGGCCATGAGCGAGAACGGCAAGACGTTGTTCAGAAGGCCCATGACCAGGAACGCGCCCCAAAGACGCAGGTCCCGCGGCACGGCCGTTCCGCGCCACAGGATCACCGCCCACAATAGCAAGGCCGCGATGCCCACCCGGTAGGCGACCGAGGTCACGAGAGGAATTTCGTCCAAAGCGATCCGGATCGACAGGAAGCTGCCGCCCCAGATCAGTGAAAGCAGGCCCAACTCGGCCCAGGCGCGTAGCGAAAGAGATTTCTGTATCGTCATGGAGCGCATCTACCGTCAAACAATCACCTCCGCGATCCGAAACCTGCGCAAAGAAAAACCCCGCCGAAACCGGCGGGGCGTGACACAGATTCAGCGGGATCAGAAGTAGTAGCCGATCCGGAAGCCGTAGCTGACAGAGGTGTTGTCCCGGAAGTCCGAGACCGGCGTTCCCGGCGGTCCGTTGGGCGCCTGGGACAGGGCATCACCAAGCCAGCCGTATTCGACACCGCCGGTGATCTTGATGTTGTCCCGGCTGTAGGTCACCCCGAGCGATATGGCGTCGCGACCGTCGATCGGTCCTAAGTTTCCGAAAATATCGCCGCTGTCGGGTTCGTGGATATAGGTGATCGCTCCGGCCCAATTCTCGTTGAAACGTCGCCCAACGCCGATCCTATAAGTGATCGTGTCGCTTTCGTAGGCGGCAAGGGCATAGTCTTGGCCGAGCGATGCGATCCCAGCGGCGTAGACCGGCGGATCGATCTCGAACTCGCTCCAATCGACCCAGCGGATCGAGCCGAAGAGCAGCGTGTTTGCCGCGATTCCGGTTTGCGCCTCGAGATGCACCGACTGCGGGATTGTCGTCTTGAACCCGTCGTCCAGAACGGCAGGCCCGCCCGGGGTCAGGAAGCTCTCGGAAGATTCAAAATTATGGTCGATGGCCGAGTTATAGGTCAGCGCCACCCGCAGACCAATCTCGGGACGTTCATAGGCCGCACCGACCATATAGCCGAACTCGCGGTCGTTGTTGGTCGTCAACTCGTAGCCCGGGATCGTGGGCAGAGCGACGAAGCCCTCCACCTGTTGGGCGCGCAGGCCGCCATAGACGCTGAACCCACCGTCGAACTTGTAGCGCAGCATCGCGGTGAGCGCCCGCGCATCGAGATCCGCCTTGGAGCCTGCAAAGGGATGGCCGGTGCCCTCGGGGTAGCGGATCCGCGCCCCCACGGGCTGGTCGAGGACCAGCGCGGCAACCAGCCGGTCGCTCAGATCGGTCTTGAACGACAGGGTAAAGATGTTCTCCGAGGCGAGCATGTCACCGGTCGACACGGACCGGTCGAGCACGAAATCCCCGCTTGCATCCGGATCAACCTGCCCGAAAGACAGCTCAGCGTAGGTGCCCTCTTCAAAGAGAATCCCAACGCTTTGTGTGGACCGTTCAACTCCACCGCCGAAGGCCTGTGTCGCCAGTGCGACTGCCGTACCACTGGCCAACGCCAGGTGAATTTTTCGCATGTGTTCCATCCCATTTGCGCACGTCTTGCGTGTGCCTGGATCGAAACTTATGCGAATGTGGAAAAAACCGTCAATCTATAACGCGGCGTCAGGACGCGGTTTGGGGCGCTCGACCCAGATATTTATGGCATTTGCGCCGATAATGAGGGCCGCACCCAGGATGAGGCCCAGCCCCAGGGCCTCGTTGTAGAACATGAACCCGACGATGCCGATGAGCGGAAGCCGCAGGAAATCGAAGGGCATCACGATCACGGCGGGGGCGATGCTTAGTGCCGTTGTCAGGCAGAAATGCGCCACCAACCCGCACAGCGCCACAAGGCACAGCCAGGGCAGGGTGGTGAGGCTCGGCCAGGTGACCTGTCCGTCATGGAATACCGCCACCAGTCCAAAGCCGCTCTGCATCACCGTCAACCAGAACAGGATGCAGACCGTAGTCTCGGTGCGCGTGAGCTTCTTGGTGAACATGGCGGACCCGGCAAAGCCCAGAGCCGAGAGCGCCGCGCAGATCACCCCGAGGCTGATGCCCGTCACATCGGGTTGCGCGACGATCAGCACGCCACTGAACCCGATGGCCGCCGCCAGCATGCGGCTGCGCGTCAGCCGCTCGCCCAGGATCAGCGGCGCCAGAAGCGTCACCCAGAGCGGTGTGGTGAACTCCAGCGCGAAAAGCTGCGCCAGAGGGATCAGGGGCAGGGCGAAGAACCACAGGTTCTGGCCCGTGAAATGGCACAGGTTGCGAATGCCGTGCAGGCCGAGGCTCCGGGTGGTGACCTCGCCCAACCGCCCGAACGCGCCCGCGATGACCAGCACCAGGCAGATCCCGATCAGCGACCGGAAGAACATGATCTCGAACGTGTCGTGGGTTGTGGATAAGGCGCGTCCCGAGACAGCCATCAGGATGAAGGACCCGATGGCCCCGGTCATCCAAAGGGCCGCCTTGACCGGTTCGTTGCGCGGCGTCATGTCAGCAGCGCGTCCAACCGGGGCCCGCCGAGGCCCAGCGCCGCCGCGACACTGTAGACCGCGCCGCGCACCATGTTTCCGGCCCATTTGATCGGTTCTGCCGCAGCACCCTGCCACTCGATCCGATCCGGATCGGCGGCGACAAGGTCCAGTTCCCGAAACCCGGCCCACCAGAAGGAGGCGATCGACCGCATCCCGTGATAGCGGTGGGTGACCAGCAGCACCGGTTGGTCCCGCAACTCCGGCACGAGGCGCGCGGTGAACAGCGCGTTCTGCAGGGTGGAGTGGCTTTCGCCTTCGACCATCGCAACCTCCGCGGGAAGGCCCGCGGCAATGGCGGCTTCGGCCATCAACGCGCCCTTCGACGCCGGCTCCAGCCCGCCAAGACCGCCGCTGAAAATCACCTTCGGGGCATATCCGGCCTCGAACGCATCGAGGCCAGCCTGAGTGCGCGCCGCAGTTTGCGGGCTGAGCGTCCCATCCGCGGCGACCCCGTGGGACAACACCACGATGGCGGCATATTCGCTGCGCGCGGGAGGTTCATAAAGAACGATTCCCGCAAAAGTTGCCACCGCGAAGCCCATCAACACCAGCACCCCGATCTTGCAGAGTTGCCAGAGCGCGCGCATCACTCCCATTCAATGGTGCCAGGGGGTTTCGAGGTGATGTCATAGGTCACCCGGTTGATGCCCTGCACCTCGTTGATGATCCGCGTCGCCGTCTCGCCAAGGAATTCATGGGTGAAGGGATAATAGTCCGCCGTCATCCCATCGACCGAGGTTACAGCCCTTAGTGCGCAGGCGTAATCATAGGTCCGTCCATCCCCCATCACGCCCACCGTTCGCACCGGCAGAATCGCGACATAGGCCTGCCAGATCTCGTCATAGAGCCCATACTTGCGGATCTGGTCGATATAGACCGCGTCCGCTTCGCGCAGGATTTCCAGCTTGGGGCGCGTGATCTCGCCGGGGCAACGAATCGCGAGACCCGGCCCCGGAAACGGGTGCCGACCGATGAAGGATGCAGGCAGCCCCAGCTCGTGGCCCAGCGCCCGCACCTCGTCCTTGAACAGCTCGCGCAACGGCTCGACCAGCTTCATGCCCATCTTTTCCGGCAGACCGCCAACATTGTGATGGGACTTGATCGTCACCGACGGCCCGCCCGAAAAGCTGACGCTTTCGATCACGTCAGGATAGAGCGTGCCTTGGGCCAGAAAATCCGCGCCGCCGATTTCCTTGGCCTTGGCCTCGAAGACGTCGATGAAAAGCTTGCCGATGATCTTGCGCTTGGTCTCGGGGTCCGATTGCCCGTCGAGCGCCGACAGGAACAATTCCGTCTCGTCCGCATGGATCAGGGGCAGGTTGTAATGCTCCCGAAACATGGTGACGACTTCCTGCGCCTCGTTCTTGCGCAAGAGGCCATGATCCACGAAGACACAGGTCAGCTGTTCGCCGATCGCCTCATGGATCAGCACCGCTGCTACCGAGCTGTCGACACCGCCCGAGAGCGCGCAGATCACCTTGCCATCTCCGACTTGCGCGCGGATTTCGGCAATCGCCTGCTCGCGGTAGGCGTCCATGGTCCAGTCGCCGGTGAAACCGGCCAGGCGCACGAAATTCTCGTAGAGCGTCTTGCCGTTCGGGGTGTGATGCACTTCCGGGTGAAACTGCACGGCAAAGAAATTGCGGGCGAGATCGGCAGTGATCGCGAAGGGGGCGTTGGGCGACGTGCCGTACACCTCGAAGCCCGGCGCGATTCGACTGACATGGTCGCCATGGCTCATCCAGACCTGCTCCCGCCCATCGAGGAACCAGCCATTGAGCAACTCCGGCCGATCACCCTGCGGCGTGACATAGGCGCGCCCGAATTCCGCGGTGCCATGGCCGCGCTCCACCATGCCGCCGAGCATCTGCATCATCACCTGCTGGCCGTAACAGATGCCGAGAATCGGCACGCCAAGCTCGAAAACGCTGGCCGGCGGGCGGGGAGAATTCGCATCGATCACGCTGGCGGGCCCACCCGAGAAGATCACCGCCTTGGGCGCGAAATCGGCGAGAAACGCATCGGTTACATTCTGGAACGGATGGATTTCGCAAAACACGTTCAACTCGCGCAAGCGGCGCGCGATCAGCTGCGTCACCTGGCTGCCGAAATCGATGATGAGGAGGCGGTCATGGTCGAATTGGGTCATGTTTCGGCTTTAGGGCCTTGCGCGGGCGGGTGCAACGGCGGCGCATCGAAAACCGGACAGGCGCAGCGACAGATCCGCAAATTTGCCCGCCCGGGCGGTGCGATGTCGCTTCCCGCCGCAGAAGGCCGCAAAATGCAGTCCGACGCGCGTTTCGACGGCGTAGCCTCGTCACAGGTGCAATCCGGGAGAGTCCAACATGGGTGATGCAGTATCCGTACGACGGCGCGGCCGGAGCGGGGGCGGGGCGGCACGCCGGGCCGAACGCACGGCCATCCGTGTCGATGTCGCACCCACCATCCATCGGGGGATTCCGACCTTCGACATGCATTCCGACGAAGCGCTCGATATCATCGAGCACAACGCCGAGACCGTGCTCGAAGAGATCGGCGTCAATTTCGTCGACAACCCCGCAGCACTGGCACTTTGGCGCGATGCCGGGGCCGATATCCGGGGGGAGCGGGTGCACATCCCCCGTGGTCTTTCCAGAAAGCTTTGCGCCATGGCGCCTGCGCGCTTCACCCAACTGGCGCGCAATCCAGCCCGCTCGGTCGAAATCGGCGGCGACAGCCTGGTGCTGGCACCGGTCTACGGCCCACCCTTCGTGCGCGACATCGGCGGCGGGCGCCGCTACGCCACGCTTGCGGATTTCGAGACCTTCGTGAAGCTCGCCTACCTGTCGCCCTGGCTGCACCACTCCGGCGGCACCGTCTGCGAGCCGACCGATGTGCCGGTGAACAAGCGCCATCTGGACATGCTCTTTGCCCACATGACGCTCAGCGACAAGCCGTTCATGGGCTCGGTCACCGAGCCGAGCCGGGCCCAGGACAGCGTCGAGATGTGCGAGATCCTCTTCGGGGCGGAGCGGATGGCCCAGGGGCCGGTGATGACGTCGCTCATCAATGTCAATTCGCCCCTGACCTTCGATGCGACGATGATGGGTGCGCTCGAAGTCTACGCCCGGGCAGGGCAGGCCTGCATCATCTCGCCGTTTATCGTGGGTGGGGCCATGGCGCCGGTCTCGGTCACGGGCACGCTGACACAGGTTCTGGCAGAGGTCCTGGCGGGCGTGGCCTATTCCCAATTGGTCAAACCCGGCGCGCCGGTGATCTTCGGCGCGTTCGTGACCTCCATCGACATGAACTCCGGCGCGCCCACTTTCGGCACGCCTGAGGCGGCACAGATCACCTATGGCGCGGGGCAACTCGCCCGCCGTCTTGGGTTGCCCTATCGGTCCGGTGGTGGATTCTGCGGCTCGAAACTGCCCGATGCCCAGGCCGGTTACGAGACCGCGAATTCCCTGAACGCGGGCCTGCTGGCGGGTGTGAATTTCATGCTGCACGCCTGCGGCTGGCTGGAGGGCGGTCTCGTGGCCAGCTTCGAGAAGTTCGTCATGGATGCCGACCAGTTGGGCACGCTGCACAAGTTGGCCCAAGGCGCGCCCTTCGACGACAACGCCCAGGCGATGGATGCCCTGCGCGAGGTAGGACCGGGCGGGCATTTCTTGGGCTGCGACCACACCCAGAACAACTACAAGCAGGCCTTCTGGCGTTCCGATGTCTTCGATTGCAAACCGTTCGAGACCTGGGCGGAGGAAGGCGCGCGCGATACCCAGGCGCTCGCGGCACAGCGACTCAGCGATTTGCTCGCGCGTTACGAGGCACCGCCGCTCGACCCGGACATCGAGTCGCAATTGAGAACATATATAGAACGTAAAAAGGCGTCCATGCCGGACGCCTTCATCTGAGGGCTCTTTAGAGCTTTTTAACCAACGCGATCGAGCTGCATGAACTCCGGCAGGAGTCGCGTCTCGGCCATGATCGCCGCCAGCACTTCGATATGCCGGGCGACCGAATAGGCAGCCTGTCCTGCCTGCCTGGTTTCCTCCAGCAGGGACTCGATCGCCATCAGCTCTTGCAACGCCTTTGCCGGGCGCGGCGCTTTTTGCTTTTTGATCAGGCGCTTGAGGTCTCTTTCACGGCTGTAGTCGCGCAGGCCGAACCGGGCGGCGCGCATCAGGGTCTGGGGGCGGCGCAGGGTGGAAAGCGAAGCGAGAAGCGGTGTCATGGGCGTGTCCTTGCGTAAAAATCGCAATCAGAAAAACACAACCACAGATTGTGTTGCGTCAGCCCCGTCCGCTGCGTTCGGTTGGTAAACAACTGTTTATCTTTTGAAATTGATTATGGGGATCTCAACGGGATTTAAGATTCCAGTAACCATATCAACCCTAGGTTGCATTCGCCGCAATACGAGGACTGGCATGTCAAGCTTTTCTTCCGCCCCAAACACGCTCATGGACCTGCCAGATTGGGTCCCCACACATGCCCGTCACTACCTGGCCCATACGGAACTGGGTCTGTCGATCCGGTCCGTTGCCCGGGAAGCGGGCTGTGCGGCCTCAACCGTGCTGCGCCAGATCCGCAAACTCGAAACCGAACGGGACGACCCCCTGATTGACGAAGCGCTCGACACCTTGCGTGCGCATTTCACCCCTTCCTCTCCAGCAGAACAGGACGTCATCCCCATGAGCGCCCATCCCCGCATGCTTCTGAAGACCGAGACCGCGAAAATCGAGCGGGAGGCACGCCGCATCCTGCGTCGGCTGTGCGAAAGCGATGCCGTGCTGGCGGTTTCACCGGAAATGGAAAAGGCCGTCGTGCTGCGGATGACCGATGGCATTCCGCGCCGGATTGCCGTGGTCGACCGCGGGATCGCGCAAGCCTTCGCGCTGCAGGATTGGGTCAAGTGCCGCAGCGCGGGCAAGGTGGCGCAATACGAGATCACCCATGCCGGGCGTCTGGCGCTGAAACGTCTTCTGGCGGATGACGCCAAGCGCAAGAGTGGGCTGGACACACCGGAGGTTGCGGCCTTCGCGGAACAGCATCGCGACTGGGGCGAGCGGCAGGTCGTCGCGAGCGACACCGGCGAGACCGCCCGCCTGCGCTACAACCTGGCCGAATCGCCCATGCTCAGCCTTGCCCGGCGTCGGGACAAGGATGGTACGCCGTTTTTGACCGATGAGATGGTTTCTGCGGGTGAACGGTTGCGCGAGGACTTCGAATTGGCGCAAATGGGTCCGCGAACAACTCAGAACTGGGAGAAGTTCTTGACCACGTCCGACCGCAGCAGCTTCCAGCCGGGCTCCGATCACGGCGGTGGGTCTGGTCAGGCCAAGGATCGCGTGCACGCGGCCTTGCAGGAGCTTGGACCGGGGCTGGGCGATGTAGTGCTGCGATGCTGCTGCTTTCTCGAAGGCCTTGAAGCCGCCGAGAAGCGCATGGGTTGGTCCGCGCGCTCGGGCAAGATCGTCCTGCGGATCGCCTTGCAACGGCTGTCCGAATACTACAAGCGTGTACACGGTCAGGGCGGCGGCCTGATCGGCTGACCTGGAGTTTTTCGAACAAGGCAGGTGTGGTGGCTTGCCTTTTTTGCGCGCAGTGTCTCGGGTCAGGGACACTGCGCGTTTTTTCTGCGCATCCCCGGCCCGCGCCTGGGACAGATCGGCGCGTACATGACGGGTATGCACAAAGCGCAGTTACTTTTTTCTTCTGTTTGGTTATGTCTCCTGACCAGAGGAGAGACCCATGCGTGATCTGAAACTGCCCGAACAGCGTCACCCGGAAAAAGCCCACCGTCCGGACAATGCCCAGCCAAGAAAGCCGAGCTGGATCCGGGTCAAGGCCCCCGGCGGCAAAGGGTATACCGAAACCCGTGACATCATGCGCAGCCACAAGCTGACCACGGTCTGTGAAGAGGCCGGTTGCCCCAATGTCGGCGAATGCTGGAGCCAGGGCCACGCCACCATGATGATCATGGGCGAGATCTGCACCCGCGGTTGCACCTTCTGCAACGTCGCCACCGGCAAGCCTGACGCACTTGACGCCTTCGAGCCGGGCCGCGTGGCCGATGCGGTCAAGAAGCTCGGACTGAACCACGTGGTCATCACCTCCGTGGACCGTGACGATGTCGAAGACGGCGGGGCGGAGCATTTCGCCATGACAATCCGCGCAATTCGCCGTCACGCCCCGGACACCACCATCGAAATCCTGACGCCCGATTTCCTGAAATGTGCGCCCGAGGCGCTGGAAACCGTGGTCGCGGCCCGGCCGGACGTATTCAACCACAACCTTGAAACCGTGCCGGGGCTCTATCCCACCGTGCGGCCCGGCGCGCGCTACTTCCACTCCCTGCGGCTGTTGCAGCGGGTCAAGGAACTGGACCCGTCCATGTTCACCAAATCGGGCATCATGGTCGGCCTGGGCGAAGACCGGCAGGGCGTGATGCAGGTGATGGACGACATGCGCGCAGCGGATGTCGATTTCCTGACCATCGGCCAATACCTGCAACCGACGCCCAAGCACCACACGGTCGACCGGTTCGTCACGCCCGAGGAGTTCAAGGCCTACGAGAAGGCGGCCTATGGCAAGGGCTTCCTGATGGTCTCGGCCACGCCCCTGACCCGGTCGAGCTATCACGCCGGCGACGATTTCGCCCGTCTGCGTGAGAACCGCATGGCCCGGCTCGCCGAAGCCTGAGCGTCCGACAAATCCTGATCCGACCTGATCAAGGCCGCGCCCCAGGGGTGCGGCCTTAACCATGCGCGCCGAAACTCCCTGCATTTGCGATAGATTCGCGTAAAATGCCATTCAAATGCCCCGTGTTGGGACGAGTCGTCGGGGCCGTACGAGTGTTTCGAGTTTTGGAGGCTGCCATGGCCTATCTGCGCAGTGGGATGCGGGGGATACTCTGGATCCTGTACCGAGTATTCGGTCTGGCCTGTATCGGGCTCTCTGCGCAGATGGGGCTGCTTATCGCGCAGTTCGACAGCAGCTATGTGCCACGGGCAGAGCAATGGCCCTATGTCATCGCATTCCTCTTGCTGTTGTGCGGGGGGCTGGTCCTGCTGCCGTCGACCACCCCGGTCTGGATCAAGCAGGTCCGCTCCCCGGCCAGCGCAGGTTTGGCGATCACCAGCCTTGTCGCACTCTGGGCGGCGGTCCTTGCGGGTGTGAACATGCTCGTGGCGGCAGGGGTCTTGGTGCTGGCCTCGCTTGACATAAGCCGGCTCTTGCAAGGCGTCAGTGTCCTCATGCTCACCGGTGTGCTCTGTGCCGGGGGACTTGGGTTGATCTCGCCTGGAAAGGTGTCGCGCAGGGTTCCGATCATGGACGCGGCCGCCGCCCGGTGTGGTAAACTGCACCCCCTGCCGAACGCCTCGCGCTATCGCTAGAACCGCGGCGGGCGCGGCCATTCCGGCGACAGGCTCTCTGGCCAGCCGAAGACAAGCTCGACCCCGTAGATCGCCGCACAGATACCGATCACCACGAAAACCAGCTTGACCAAGCCCGGCGAGGGCGGGTGACGCACCCACCGTGCCATCCGCAGAAACCAACCCATGTTCATGGCGTCGACCCCGTCACACGCGCCTCACAGCTTCCGAACCTTGCCGATATAGGGCAGGTTGCGGTTGCGCTGCGCGTAATCGATGCCATAGCCGACGACGAATTCGTCCGGAATCTCGAACCCGATCCAGGTTGCCTGCACATCGACCTCGCGCCGTGTGGGCTTGTCCAGCAAGCAGATGGTCTCCATCCGTCGCGGCTCCCGCGAGGCGAGCAGGCGCGTGACATGGGACAGGGTAAAGCCCGTATCTACCAGGTCCTCGACCACCAACACATCGCGCCCGGCAATCTCGCCGCGCAGGTCTTTCAGGATCCGCACCTCCCGCGAGCTTTCCATGCCGTCGCCATAGGACGATGCCTCCAGGAAATCGACCTCAACCGGCAGATCCAGCTCCCGTACCAGGTCCGCGATGAACACGAATGACCCGCGCAGCAACCCGATCACGATCAGCTTGTCCGTGCCTGCAAAGGCCCTTTCGATCTCACGTGCAAGCGCCTCGACCCGGGCGGCAATCGCCTTGGCCGAGATTATCTTGTCGATGACATATTCGTCGTGCTTCATCCCGTCCCCTTGATTTCCGGCGCATGTTGGCCGAAATCACCTGCCACTGCCACGGAAAACCGTACAAAATACTTGAGGCCATGCCGCAGCATTCCGAATCCCGTACCCTGCCATATAGCGCCGCGCAAATGTATGCGCTGGTCGCGGACGTGGCCGCGTACCCGAAGTTTCTGCCTTGGTGCGCGGCGGCGCGCATTCGGTCGGTACGCGACACCACCACCGGCTCGGAAATGCTCGCGGACCTGGTGATCTCCTTCAAGGTGTTCCGCGAAAAGTTCGGCTCCCGGGTATGCCTCGTGCCGGCCGACAACCGGATCGATACCGAGTATCTCGATGGCCCGTTTCGGTACATGCAATCGCGTTGGGTTTTCACCGATCTTGACGAGGGCGGCTGCAAGGTCGATTTCTCGACCGATTTCGAGTTCAAGAACCGGGTTTTGCAAAGCGTGATCGGCGTTGTCTTTCACGAGGCGATGCAACGCATCGTCCGCGCTTTCGAAAAACGCGCCGAGGCGCTTTACGGCCCCGCTGCGGCCTGAGCCGCCGACAGGATCAGCGCCAGCGCGTGATCCCGCGCCGCTGTGCGCACCGCAGCCCGGCCAAGTGCGCCGAACTCCACCGTTTCCGACCGAAGGGGCGTAGCGGGACCCACGATCGCGAAACAGACGCGGCCTTCGGGCTTGAACTCCGACCCGCCGGGGCCCGCAATGCCCGTGATCGCCACCGCGATATCCGCGCGGGCGGCGACTTGGGCGCCCGCCGCCATCTCGCGCGCCACCTCTTCGGACACGGCGCCATGGGCTTCCAGCGTGGGTGCTGTCACACCCAGCATCTCGGTCTTCGCAAGGTTCGAATAGGTCACGAAGCCGCGCTCGAACACGGCCGACGACCCGGCGATATCCGTGATCGCCGCGGCCACCATCCCGCCCGTGCAGCTTTCGGCGCAACTCACCGTCAGCCAGCGCGCCGTGCAGAGCGCGACGATCTCCGCAGCACTCATATCAGCACCCCATGGGCAAGCGCGGCCAACAGGGCGACGCAGAGCGCGGCCATCACCCCGGCCACCACATCGTCCAGCATCACGCCCCAGGCGTCATGGCGGCGGTCGGCCCAGCCCACGGGACCCGGTTTCCAGATGTCGAACAGCCGGAACAGCGCGAAGGCCGCGATCCAGCCGGGCCAGAGCGCCAGCATGTCGACCCCGGCGAACTGCGCCCCGTAGGATACCGGCCAAAGTGCGATCCACTGGCCCGCCACCTCGTCGATCACGATCTCCGAAGGGTCGTGGTCCTCCGCGCCCGCGGTCGCGGCCCTCGTGGCCCACCAGCCGACGAAGAACACCGCAACGCTTGCCAGCGCCAGCAGGGTGAACCCGCCCAGCACATGCAGCGCCCAGGCCAGGGGCAGGGCGGCCAGCGACCCCCAGGTCCCCGGCGCGGGGCGCAGCAATCCGACCCCGAAGACTGTGGCAATCGCCCGGCTCATGTCCGCACCAATGTGACCGTGGCCAGGGCCGCGATCCCTTCCTCGCGCCCGGTGAAGCCCAGCCGCTCCGACGTGGTCGCCTTCACGCTCACCTGATCCGGTTGCAGCCCCATCAATTCGGACATTTTCGCTTTCATTACGGCATGGTACGGTCCGATCTTCGGGCGCTCACAGACCAGCGTGCAGTCCATATGCGTGATGGTGTAGCCCCGCTCAGCGGCCAGAGCGACCGCGTGGCGCAGAAAGATCTCGCTCGCCGCGCCCTTCCATTGCGGATCGCTGGGCGGGAAGTGCTGGCCGATATCGCCATCCCCCAGCGCGCCATAGATCGCGTCCGTCACCGCGTGCATGCCCACATCTGCATCAGAATGCCCCATCAGCGCGCGGTCATGGGGGACCTCCACGCCGCACAGGATCACCGCGTCGCCGGTGCCGAACCGGTGCACGTCGTAACCATTGCCGGTGCGAATATCCATCTTGTCCCTCTCTTTCAGCAGGGCCGCCGCGCGGGCGAAGTCCTGCGGGTAGGTAATCTTGAAGTTCTGCTCGTCGCCCGCGACGATCGCCACCGGCATACCCGCGGCGCGGGCGATCTCCACATCATCCGCCGCCGCCCCGGTGGCCGCCGCATGGGCGTCCCGGATCGCACCGGCGTGAAAACCTTGCGGGGTCTGCGCGCGGTAGAGCCCGTCGCGCGGCTGCATCCCCGTCACCCGATCCCCGGCCCCGGTCCAGAGCGCGTCGACCACCGGCAGGGCAGGGGCCGCCGCCCCGGTCTCGATCACCCCCGCGACAACCCGGGCGATCAGGTCGGCCGACACCACCGGCCGCGCCGCATCGTGGATCAGCACGATCGCCTCCGGGTCGGCCACCGCCGCGAGCGCACAGGCGACCGACGCGCTCCGCGTCGCACCTCCGGACACGCAGCGCAGCGGTTTGGCCGCGGTCAGCGTGGCTGCCAGGTCCATATCCTCCGGGTGCAGCACCACCAGCAGCTCCGACACCTGCGTCGCCCGGTCGAATGCCGCCAGCGTCCAGTCGATCACCCGGCGCGCACCAAGCGGTCGCCATTGCTTGGCAAGCCCACCGCCCGCGCGTGTGCCGCGCCCCGCCGCGACAAGAATGGCCGTAACATTGGGCGTCAAGACATGCTCTTCTCTCGGTGAAATCCGCTCCGTTCCTAGGACTCTGTGCGACAAGGCGCAATCCTCAAGCGGACCCCGGGGGAAAAGTGCCTAAAAACGATGCAGTTTAAGAATCCGTGTCCTATTTATGGTCGACGCCGTTGCCGCAGGGCCGCAAACCCGGTAGCCGGTGAAGACATGCACAAGGATTAAGCGTTTGACCGTTCTCTTGGCAGAGCAACCGCTGGCAAACCCGGTTCTTCTCGCGCCCATGGCGGGGATAACGGACTTGCCGTTTCGAAATGTCGTGTCCCGCTTCGGGGCCGGTCTCGTGGTGTCCGAGATGGTCGCCAGTCAGGAAATGGTACAGGCCAAGGCCTCCGTCCGGGCGCGGGCCGAACTGGGGTTCGGCGCGCAGGCCACCGCCGTGCAACTCGCCGGGCGAGAGGCATACTGGATGGGCGAGGCCGCGCGGTACGTGGCCGACCAGGGCGCGCGCGTCATCGACATCAACATGGGCTGCCCGGCCAAGAAGGTCGTCAATGGCGCGTCGGGCTCGGCGCTTATGCGCGATCTCGACCACGCGCTGACCCTGATCGACGCGGTGGTGGCGGCGGTGGATGTGCCCGTGACGCTCAAGACCCGGCTGGGCTGGGACGACGACTGCCTCAACGCACCTGACCTGGCGCGCCGGGCCGAGGCCGCGGGCATCGCCATGGTCACGATCCATGGGCGCACACGCTGCCAGTTCTACAAGGGCGCGGCTGACTGGACCGCCATCGGGCGTGTCAAACGCGCGGTGTCGATCCCGGTGATCGCGAACGGCGATATTGTCGATACCGCCGCCGCGGCGCAGGCCCGCGCGGCCTCTGGCGCCGACGGCCTGATGGTGGGGCGCGGCGCGCAAGGACGCCCCTGGCGGCTGGCCGAGATCGCCGCTGCCCTCTATGGCGCGCCCGCGCCCGACATCCCCAGTGGCGACGCGCTGGTCGATCTGGTTCTCGCCCATTTCGAGGCCATGCTCGCCTTCTACGGCCCCGAACTTGGCCTGCGCACCGCGCGCAAGCATCTCGGCTGGTATATGGAGGCACGGCCCGACGGGTTCAGCCCACCGAAATCCCTGCGCCGCGCGATCCTCACCGCCACCGACCCGGCAACGGTCCGCAGGCTCGTGCCGGCGGCGCTCACCGACGCTGATACGACGCAGGTGGCCGCATGACCCAGCTCACCCAGGCCCTCTGGGTTTCCCTTCCGATCCCGGCGCTGATCCTGTCGGGCGAGAACACCATTCTCGAACTCAACCCGGCGGCCGAGAATTTCATGAACGGCTCCCAGCGCAGCCTTCTGGACGCGCCGGTCTGGGACAAGTTGATGGTCGACGCGCCCCTCGAAGAGGCGTTCGACCGGGTCCGCAAGAACCTCTCGCCGCTCTTCATCAACGATGTGGACGTGGGCACGGGCGAACGCCCGCCGGTGCTTTGCAACATCCAGGTCTCGCCTTTGGTGGACAATCCCGAACTTGTGCTGCTGCTGCTGGAGCCGCGGGAAATCGCCGGGCGTCTGGGCCGGTCGATGCAGTCCCAGTCGGCCGCAAAATCCGCGATAGGCATGGCCGAGATGCTTGCCCATGAAATCAAGAACCCCCTGGCCGGCATCACCGGGGCCGCGCAGCTTCTGGGCATGAACCTGTCGAACGAGGACCGGGAGCTGACCGACCTGATCGTCGCCGAAAGCCACCGGATCGTGAAACTGCTGGAACAGGTGGAGCAGTTCGGCAACCTGCGTCCCCCCGACCTCAGGCCCGTCAATATACATGATGTGCTGGAACGCGCGCGCAGATCCGCCGTGGTGGGCTTCGGGGCTCATGTCACGATCCGCGAGGATTACGACCCGTCCCTGCCCAACACCTATGCCGATGGTGACCAACTGCTGCAGGTATTTCTCAACCTGCTCAAGAACGCCGCCGAGGCCTGCAAACCCGGCGGGACGATCAGGATCCGGACCTTCTACGAGCTGTCGTTACGTTTGCGGCGCAAGGACGGCTCTGGCGGCACCGTGCCGTTGCAGATCGAGATCATGGATGACGGCCCCGGCCTGCCCCCCGAGATCGAGAGTGACGTGTTCGAACCCTTCGTGTCGGGGCGCGAGAATGGCACCGGGCTGGGACTCGCGCTCGTCTCCAAGATCATCTCCGATCACGATGGCTGGATCGCCGTGGACAGCGTCCCTGGCCGCACCGTGTTCCGTATTTCCCTGCCTGTCGCCCCCCGCACCGAGGAGACTACCTGATGGATGGCACCGTTCTGGTCGCCGATGACGACCGCACGATCCGCACCGTTCTGACCCAGGCGCTCACCCGCGCCGGCTGCAAGGTCCATGCGACTTCCAGCCTGATGACCCTCATGCGTTGGGTCGAAGAGGGCAAGGGCGACCTGGTGATCTCGGATGTGATCATGCCCGATGGCAACGGGCTGGAAACGCTGCCCAAGATCACCGAGGCCCGGCCCGGCCTGCCGGTGATCGTGATCTCGGCGCAGAACACCATCATGACCGCGATCCAGGCAGCGGAGGCCGAGGCCTATGACTACCTGCCCAAACCCTTCGACCTGCCGGACCTGATGAAGCGCGCCGCCCGCGCGCTGGAGGTCAAGCGCCGCGCGCCACCGCCCAAGCTCAGCTCCGAGAGCCCGAACGAGGATTTGCCGCTCGTGGGGCGCACGCCGCAGATGCAGGCGCTCTACCGGCTGGTGGCGCGGGTGATGAACACCGACCTGCCGGTGCTGATCACCGGCGAGAGCGGGACGGGCAAGAGCCTGATCGCCCGCGCGATCCACGACTTCTCGGACCGCCGCACGCTGCCCTTCGTGGTGGCGGGGGCGGCGGACCTGGCCGGGGCCGACGGCCCGTCGACCCTCGTGGCCAAGGCCCGGGGCGGCTCGATCCTGTTCGACGAAGTGGGCGATCTCGACGACGAAGCCCAGGGTCGCATCGTGCGGATGCTGGACCAGTTCGGCGACAATTCCCCGCGCATCATGTCCACCTCGCAAAAGGACCTGATGCAGAAGATGGAGGCCGGCATCTTCCGACAGGATCTGTTCTACCGACTCGGCGGTGTGACGATCAACGTGCCGTCCCTGCGCGAACGGGTGGATGACATCCCGCTGCTGGCGACCCATTTCCTGGCTCGGGCCGAGCGGGATGGCGCTCCGCTCAAGCGCCTCTCCGAGGCCGCCAGCGACATGGTCCGCGCCTATTCCTGGCCTGGCAATGTCCGGCAGCTTGAAAACGCCATGAAGCGGCTGGTCATCACCGCCCAGGAGGACGAGATCGGGCGCGCGGATGTGGAAATGGTGCTCGGCAGCCAGCCCGCGATCGAGCCGCTGATGGGCGGGGGCGAGGCCGACAAGCTCAGCGCCTCGGTCGAAAAGCACCTGCGCCGGTATTTCGACCTGCATGGTGGGGTACTGCCGCCGCCGGGCCTTTACCAGCGGATCCTGCGCGAGGTAGAGACCCCTCTGATCGAGATCGCCCTCGATGCGACCGGCGGGAACCAGGCCAAATGCGCCGCTCTGCTCGGGATCAACCGCAATACCTTGCGCAAGAAGATCACCGATCTGGATATTCAGGTGACACGCCGGCGCAAATTGATGTAAAAGCGCAACAGCGTGTCGATCAAGGTACGGTCACGCGGGTTCGCCCGCGGAACGAGGTGTCGTGCGAGCAGTCACGGGAAGATATCTCAGCCGCTGGGTGACGCGTTACGTTTCCCTGCGGAACCTGCAAACCTGGACCACCCTTGGCATGGTGGCTCTGGGACCGATCCTTGCGATCGCCACTTTCCTCGTGCTCGGCCCGCTGGATCAGGGACAGGATGCCACGACCCTGCGCGTGGTGATTCTCGCCGATTTCGTCTACGTCCTGATCCTCGCCGCACTCGTTCTGCAGCGCGTTGCCCGGATGATCGCCGCCCGCCGCGCCCGGTCGGCGGGATCCCGCCTGCACCTGCGCCTGACCGGCGTCTTCGCCATCGTCGCCCTCGTGCCCACGGTTCTGGTCGCGGTCTTCGCGACGATCACGGTGAATTTCGGGCTCGAAGGCTGGTTCTCGGACCGGGTGCAGCGGGTGCTCGGCGCGTCCCTCGCCGCCGCCGAGGCCTATGAGGAAGAGCAGCGCGTGCAGCTGCAGATCGACACCGCGGCGCTGGCCTCCTATCTCGACCGCGCCCGGGCGGAGCGCGTCTTTCTCAGCGATGGCGACCTGCGGCAGCTGCTCGCCCAGGGTCAGAGCAGCGTGCAGCGCGGGCTGCGCGAGGCTTATATCGTCAACGCCAATGGCGACATCCGCATCCGGGGCGAGCGCAGCTACCTCTTTGACTTCGAACGTCCCACCCCGGACCAGATCGCTGCGTCCGAACAGGGCACCCCGATCGTTATCGAAGACTGGACCAACAACGAATTCCGTGCGCTTGTGAAGCTCGCCCGCCACGTGGACCGCTATCTCTATGTCAGCCGCGAGGTGGATGGCGAGATCCTGACCCTGCTCGACGACACCCAGGAAACCGTGCAGCTCTTTCGCCAACTCGAAAGCGACCGGGGCCAGCTGCTGTTCGATTTCGGCCTGCTCTATATCGGCTTCGCGGTCATCCTCATCATCGCCTCGATCTGGCTCGGGCTGTGGTTCGCCGAACGTCTGTCGCGCCCGGTGGGGCGGCTGGCGGGGGCGGCGCAACGGGTCGGGGCAGGGGACCTGGACGTGAAGGTCCCCGAACAGCAGGGCGATGACGAGATCGCCATGCTGGGGCGCCTTTTCAACCAGATGACCCGGCAACTGAAGGCCCAGCGCGAGGCGCTGTTGGAAAACACCAACCAGATCGAGCGCCGCCGCCGCCTGTTCGATTCCGTGCTGGGCTCGGTCACTGCCGGGGTCATCGGCCTCGATTCCCGGGGGCGGGTGGATTTCATGAACCGCTCCGCCACCGCCATGCTGGCCCTCGACGGTGTCACCGTCAGTGGCCGCGGCATCGACGAGGTGGTGCCCGAGTTCGAGGACCTCTTCGACAAGCTGCAGGGCGGTCTGCGCGACGTGGCCCAGCAACAGGTCAGCCTGACCCGGCAGGGACGGCAGGAAAGCCTGCTGGTGCGTATCGCCAAACGCCTCAACCGCGAGGACCGGCTCGAAGGCTACGTGGTGGCCTTCGACGATGTGACCGATCTTGCCACCGCCCAGCGCATGGCCGCCTGGGGCGACGTGGCCCGCCGTATCGCCCACGAGATCAAGAACCCGCTCACCCCGATCCAGCTTTCCGCAGAGCGCATGAAACGCAAGTTCGGCCCCCGCCTCGGCGAGGACGGCCCCGCCCTGGTGGAGCTCAGCGATGTGATCATCCGCCAGACCGCCGATTTGCGCCGAATAGTGGACGAATTCTCGAAATTCGCCCGCATGCCGGAGCCGGAGACCGCCCATCTGGATCTCGCGCAACTGGTGCGCGACGCAGTGCTTTTACAGCAGGTCGCGCAACCCGACGTGACCTTCGTCACCGACATCTCGCCGGACCCTGTGCCTGCCGATCTCGACGCAACCCTGATGGGGCAGGCGCTTACCAACCTGCTCAAGAACGCCGGCGAAGCCATCGAGAGCCGCCAGACCGGCAAGACCGGCGATACCCGCCCGGGCGAGATCCGCGTGAGTCTCCGCAACCTGGGCCGGGAGGCGGAGCTGACCATCGCCGATAACGGCATCGGCCTGCCACCGGACACCGCCAAACTCTTCGAACCCTACGTGACGACCCGCGACAAGGGCACCGGCCTCGGTCTGCCCATCGTCCGCAAGATCGTAGAAGAACACCAGGGCACGCTGGAGCTGCGGCCCGCCGAACCCTTCACCCCGGACACCCCGCCCGGGGCTGCCGCGGTGATCCTGCTTCCGACGCGCCCTCCGGATCCCGAGGCCGCCACCCAAGTCGACGCATCCCGACCCGAACCCGACATAACGCCCCCAAAAAAGACTGCGACAGCATGACCGATATTCTGATCATCGACGACGAGAAGGACATTCGCGAGCTGGTCTCCGACATCCTTCAGGACGAAGGCTACGCCACCCGCACGGTCGGCACCGCCGAAGATTGCATGGACCAGATCGAGGCCCAGCCCCCCGGCCTGATGATCCTCGACATCTGGCTCAAGGACAGCTCGATGGACGGCATCGACATCCTCGTTCGGGTCAAGCGCGAGCGCCCCGAGATCCCCATCGTGATCATATCCGGCCACGGCAATATCGAGATCGCCGTCGCCGCCATCAAGCAGGGCGCCTATGACTTCATCGAAAAGCCTTTCAACATCGACCAGCTGCTGCTGGTGGTCAAACGCGCCATGGAAACCTCCAAGCTGCGCCGCGAGAATGCCGAGTTGAAACGCCAGGGCCCGGTGGCGACCGACCTTCTGGGCAACTCCGCCGCGATGAAAACCCTGCGCAGCCAGCTCGACAAGGTCACCCGTTCCAACGGCCGGGTGATGCTCACCGGCCCCTCGGGCAGCGGCAAGGAGGTCGCCGCCCGCTACATTCATGCCAATTCGGCCCGCGCCTCCGGACCCTTCGTGTCCGTCAACTCCGCCGCGATCGAGGCCGACCGCATGGAAGAGGTGCTCTTCGGGCGCGAAGGGCCGGACAAATCCGTGGAAAAGGGTTTGCTGGAGCTGGCCGATGGCGGTGTGATCTTCTTCGACGAGGTGGCCGACATGCCCGCCGGCACCCAGTCCAAGATCCTGCGCGTCCTCGTGGACCAGCAGTTCCAGCGCGTCGGCGGCACCCAAAAGGTGAAGGTCGATCTGCGCGTGATCTCATCCTCGACCACGGATCTCGAGGCCGAGGTCGCCAGCGGTCGGCTCCGGCAAGAGCTGTTCCACCGGCTCAACGTGGTCCCGATCACCGTGCCCTCGCTCGATGAGCGGCGCGAGGACATCCCCGTCCTGGCGCGCCACTTCATCGCCCATTTCAACGAAACCCAGGGCCTCGCCGCGCGCGAACTGGGGGCCGAGGCCGAGGCGATGTTGCAGACCATGCGCTGGCCCGGCAATGTCCGCCAGCTCAAGAACGTGATGGAACGCGTGCTGATCCTCGGCACCGGCGAGGGGGAGATCAGCCCCGAAGAACTGCCCAGCGCAGGCCCCGAAGCCGAGGCCGATGGCGCCACCGGGCTGGTCTCGGGCACGCTCGCGACGCTGCCCCTGCGCGAGGCGCGCGAGCTTTTCGAACGCGAATACCTGATGACGCAGATCAACCGCTTCGGCGGCAACATCTCCCGCACGGCGGCCTTCGTCGGCATGGAACGCTCGGCTCTCCACCGAAAACTGAAATCGCTCAACGTGGTGACCAGCACCAAGTCCGGGGCCCGCGTCGCCCATGTGGAACAGGTGGAGGCTCAGGAGGACTGATCGCCGTCTCAGCGCCCTAGCTGCCCCTCATCCGTGTGGAAGCACTCCGGGGTCGCCTTGGGTGCGCCATTGGTCCGGGCGACAAGCGCGGGGCCAGCCCCCTCGCATCGGGCGACGCGCACAGCGCGGCGCAAGCCCTTCAGGGGCCGGTCAGCTCGGCCTCAGGACCCCGACACGATCACCGGACCGACGCCCGAGACATTCACCCCGCAACTGCCCGGCCCTGCCGCGGCCTGCCGCGTCTCTGCGGTCACGACACCCGCATTCGTACACCGGGGCACCTGCGTCAGGGTGTATCCCTTTGCCTGCAGACACTGTTGCCGGATCTCTTCGCGCACCACCTCGTTGCGGTCGATATCGGCCCAGACCCTGTCATACCCCGTTCGCGGGATGCCATAGCGATACTCGCGCACCTGCACCGTGACCCGCTCCCGCGTGATGTCCACCGGGGCCCTGGCCAGCGCTTGCGCGGCACAGCTTTGCAGATCGCTGGCCAGCCGCGACACGCTCACCCCCGGCTGGTCATAGGCCACAAGGGGACCGCATCCCGCGAGGACCAGCGCCCCCAGCATCCCGACAACCGGCCTCGTCCGCGTCATCTGCCTTCCTCCCGAAACCCGCTCATGTTCCGCTCAACACCACCGGGCCGACATCGGGCACACTGACCGCACAGCTTTGCGGGCCCACGGCGGCCTGTTGGGTCGCACCGGTCACGTCCCGGGCCGACAGGCTCTGGCAGCGCGGGATCTGCGCAAACCCATAGCCCGCCTCGCGCAGGCAGGCCTGTCGCGCCTCCTCCCGGGCCAACTCGTTGCGGTCCACATCCACCCAGGCCCGGTCGAATCCGCCAGCCCCGTAGAGCCCGCGATAGCCATACCCGTACCCGTAGCCGGCACCGATGGAGACATTGCGCACGGTCACGCTTTCGCGGGTGATCTGCGGCGGTGCGGCATCAAAGGCCACAGCGGCACAGCGCTCCAGGTCGCTGGCCAAACGTGACACGGTCACCCCGGGCTGGTCATAGACCAGCATCGGGGCGCAGCCGCCCAGCCCCAAGAGCGCGGCAAACCCCATGCCCAGGGCAGATCGTGTTGCAGGCCCCATCTTCCGCCTCCTGTTCATGCCCGCGCGTCACAGCACGCCGGTGTCCCACCATCGCCAAGCCGGCGGCCCAAGACAAGCCCCGCGCCCCGCGACAGCGGCCTAGCCTTTTCACGCCGCCCGCAGTCAAGTATGCCGGAGGCCAGACCGAGATGGGGCGCAACGATGAAGGTCATCATTTGTGGGGCAGGGCAGGTGGGCTGGCAGATCGCCCGCCACCTCGCGGGGGAGCGTAACGACGTCACCGTCGTGGACAACAACCCCGAACTTGTCCGCCGGGCCACCGACACGCTCGACGTGCAGGGAATCACCGGCTTTGCGTCCTACCCGGACGTGCTGACTTCCGCCGGGGCGAACGACGCCGACATGATCATCGCCGCGACCTTCTCGGACGAGGTCAACATGGTGATCTGCCAGATCTCCCATTCGATCTTCGAGATCCCGCGCAAGATCGCCCGACTGCGCTCCCAAAGCTACCTCACGGCGATCTATTCCGACCTCTACCGGCGCGATCACCTGCCGATCGACGTGGTGATCAGCCCCGAACGCGAAGTGGCCGAGGCCGCGTTGAAACGCCTCGCGGCCCCCGCGGCCTTCGACACCGAGAAATTCCTCGGCGGCAAGGCAACGCTTCTGGGCATCTCGCTCGATGCGGACTGCCCTGTGCTCTCCACGCCCCTGCGGCAACTCACCGACCTGTTCTCGACGCTCCATGCCATGGTCGTGGGCGTGCGGCGCAAGGGCACGCTCTTCGTGCCCGACCCGGGCGACCAGCTTTTCGCCGGGGATCAGATCTATATCTTCTGCAAGGATGACGACCTCGACCGCACCCTCGAAGTGTTCGGCAAGACCACGCGCAAACAGGAACGCATCGTGCTCATCGGCGGTGGCAATGTGGGTCTCACCGTGGCCCGCACACTCGAAAGCCGCGAATCCCGTGTCCGCGTCAAGGTGATAGAACGGGATCGCAAACGCGCCGAGATCGCTGCCGACGCGCTGGAGCGGACCATCGTTCTCAATGGCGACGGGTTGAACGTCGATCTGCTGCGCGAGGCCAATATCGAACGCGCCGACGCGGTGCTGGCGATCACCGATGACGACAAGACCAACCTGCTGGCCGCCGTGCGCGCCAAGTCCGAGGGCTGTCCGGTGGCGATCTCGCTGGTCAACGACCCGACTCTCGTGCCACTGTTGGGGCCCCTGAACATCGACGCCTATATCAACCCGCGCGCCACCACCGTCAGCTCGATCCTGCGCCACGTCCGCCACGGCCGGGTGCGCACGGTCTATTCCATCGGCAATGCCGAGGCCGAAGTGATCGAGGCGCAAGTGCTCTCGACCTCGCCGCTCTCGGGGCAGGTGGTGCGCGACGTGGGCTTCCCGGAGGGCGTGCTGCTGGCGGGCATGCTCAAGGATGGCAAGGTGATCCGCCCCACGGGCAGCACCCGCATCGAGGAAGGCGCGGTCATCGTGATGTTCGCCTTGGCCGAAGATGTGCCCGAGGTCGAGCGTCTGCTCCAGGTCTCGATCGACTTCTTCTGATGGAAACCCTGCGCAAGTTCCCCCTGATCGTCATCCTGATCGGGATCGGGGCGCTCGCGATGTTCATCCCGGCGCTCCACGCGGGCGCCTTGGGCGACAACGCCACGGCGCGCCCGTTTCTCTATGGCGGCATCCTGTTTCTGGTCCTCGCGGGGTTTCTCGGCATTGCCACCATGAACAGCCCTGCCGCCAACAGCGAGCGCCGCCAACTGGTGGCGCTGCTCCTGGCCTTTGCCGCGCTGCCGCTTATGCTCGCCCTGCCGCTCTCGGAGGCGGTGCCGGCCACGCGCTTTTTCAATGCCTATGTGGAAATGGTCTCCGCCCTGACCACCACCGGCGCCACCTTGTTCGAGCCCGATCGCCTGCCCATTTCCGTGCACCTGTGGCGCGCGACCGTGGCCTGGCTCGGCGGGTTCCTCATCTGGGTGACCGCCTTTGCGGTGATGGCGCCGCTGACCCTGGGCGGCTTCGAGGTCACCTCGATCCAGGAGGCCGGGCAGGGCGGCAGCACCGGCCGCAACGAGGGCCATGCCGAACCGGCCACCCGGCTGTTGCGTTTCGCCAGCCGCCTCGCGCCGATCTACATCACCCTGACCGGGGTTCTGTGGCTGATCATGATCCTCTGCGGCATCCCCGGGGCCCATGGCCTGATCTACGCCATGTCCACCTTGTCCACGAGCGGGATCACCGCTGGCGAGCTGCCCGGCAACGCCCCCCGCGGCGGGCTGGCGGAGCTGGCGATCTTCACCTTCCTGATCTTCGCGATCACCCGCCGCAGCTTCATCAATGGCTGGTCCCCGAACTGGCACGAATTGCGGCGCGACCGCGAATTGCGCATCGCGGCGGTCTTCGTCACCGTGATCCCCGCCTTTCTGTTCCTGCGCCACTGGCTCGGCGCGTTCGAGGTCGATGCCGGCGGCTTCGACGGCAATGCGCTCGCTGCGCTCTGGGGGTCGGTCTTCATGGTGCTGTCCTTCCTGACCACCACCGGCTTCGAGAGCGCGTCCTGGACCCAGGCGCAGAACTGGTCCGGCCTCGGCACGCCGGGGCTGCTGTTGGCGGGGATCGCGCTCTTCGGGGGCGGAGTGGCGACGACAGCGGGCGGGGTGAAGCTGTTGCGAGTCTACGTGCTCTACAAGCACGGGCTGCGCGAGATGGAGCGCCTGATCCATCCCTCCTCGATCAATAGCGCAGGGTATACAGGACGACGGCTCAGGCGCGAAGGCTCCACCATCGCCTGGATCTTCTTCATGCTTTTCGCGCTATCCATTGCCCTCGTGATGTCGGCGCTGGCCCTGACCGGCATGAGCTTCGAAGAAGCGACACTGCTGACCTTCGCTGCCTTGACGACCACCGGCCCGATCGCCTCGATTGCGACCGAAGCGCCTATTTCCTATGCAGCACTGCCCGATGCCGCCAAAGCCATCCTGTGCGCCGCTATGGTCCTTGGCAGGCTGGAAACACTGGCCATCCTTGCGCTGCTGAACCCCGATTTCTGGCGCAACTGAGCCGCATTTCCCCTATGTCGTTGCCATTAGGGGTGGAATCCCCCGCGCGCACCCATCATAGTCTGTAAGCACAGCGACAGATGCGCAGGAATTTGCGCGCACCCAAAAGAAAAAAGGCACACAGAATGGCCGGCGACAAACAGAATTTGCAGGACGCTTTTCTCAACCATGTTCGTAAAACAAAGGTGCCCGTCACCGTTTTTCTGATCAACGGGGTGAAGTTGCAGGGGGTGATCACCTGGTTCGACAACTTCTGCGTACTCCTGCGCCGCGATGGGCAAAGCCAACTGGTCTACAAGCACGCCATCTCCACCGTGATGCCGACCCAGCCCATCAGCCTGTACGAGGGCGACGACTGACCGACCTTCATGACCATGCCCCGACGCGCACCCGCGCCCTGGTGCTGCACCCCGAACTGACCGCCGACCGCGGCCGCCGCCTTGCGGGCCCTGCGCTCGAAGAAGCCGTGGCTTTGGCCGCTGCCCTGCCGCGTCTCGACGTGGCCGGGGCCGATATCGTGCGCCTGTCCAAGGTGCAGCCGGGCCTGTTGTTCGGCTCCGGCAAGATCGAGGAATTGCGCGCCCGGATCGAGGCCGACGAGATCGGCCTCGTGCTGATCGACGGCCCCGTCAGCCCGGTCCAGCAGCGCAATCTCGAACGGGCCTGGAAGACCAAGATCCTCGACAGCACCGGCCTGATCCTCGAGATCTTCGCCGACCGCGCCCGCACTCGCGAAGGCGTGTTGCAGGTCGAACTGGCCGCACTGGCCTATCAACGCACGCGTCTCGTACGCTCCTGGACCCACCTGGAACGCCAGCGCGGCGGGCTCGGTTTCGTCGGCGGCCCCGGCGAGACCCAGATCGAGGCGGACCGCCGCGCCATCGACGAGGCGGTCACACGCATCAAACGCCAGCTCGCCAAGGTGGTGAAAACGCGCGAGCTGCACCGCGCCGCGCGCAAGAAAGTACCATACCCAATCGTCGCGCTCGTGGGCTACACCAACGCCGGAAAATCGACCCTGTTCAACCACTTGACCGGGGCGGAGGTGCTGGCCAAGGACATGCTCTTCGCCACGCTCGACCCGACCATGCGGGCCTTGAAATTGCCCGACGGGCTGGAGGTGATCCTGTCCGACACTGTGGGCTTCATCTCAAGCCTGCCCACGGAACTGGTCGCGGCATTCCGCGCCACACTCGAGGAAGTGCTGGATGCCGACCTGATCCTGCATGTCCGCGATATCGCCCATCCCGACAGCGCCGCACAGGCTGAGGATGTCCACAAGATCCTCGAGGCTCTCGGCGTCAAGGACGAGCGCCCGATGATCGAGGTCTGGAACAAGCTGGACCTGCTGCCCGAGGCCGAAGCCGAGGCCCTGCGCACCAGTGCCGCCCGCCAGGACGACGTGCTGGCGATCTCGGCGCTCAGTGGCGAGGGGTTCGACACCCTGCAGGCGGCGATCTCCGCCCGGCTGACACCCGCGCTGCTGGACGAAGTGGTCGTCGTGCCCTTCGCCCAGGGCCGCGTCCGCGCGTGGTTGTTCGAACAGGGTGTCGTTCTGGACGAAAGCCAGGATGAGGACGGCTACCACCTCTCCCTGCGCTGGTCGCCCGTGCAGAAGGCAAGGTTCGAAGCGCTCCTGCACGCCTGAAACCGGTTCCCGCCACGTGCAGGGACCAAGGCGCTTCGAAGCGCCTTGCCAGCACGCACCCTTGGCCTGATTACTCGATCGTCAGGCCGCGTCCGCGATCGGTTCAGGGCCGCGCAACGGCGAGGTCGGGGTAGAGAAGTGTCACCCCATTCGCTCCGGCCCGGGCAAGCTCCGGATCCAGTGTCATCGGGATGTATTCGCCCCGCCGCCATAGCTCCCCCAGATCGTCGTAATGCCGCGACAGGGGATGGCCCGACTGCCCGGTGGAGATGATGAACACCGAACTGTCGGGATCGGCGAAGTCGTAGACCCCCCGATATCCGCCCCCATGAGTGTTGCGGTAAGGGTTCGCCCCGGTCCCTGCCGTCAGCCCGCGCATCAGCGTCGTGTCCCCGCCGCTCGTCGACTGGCGCAGGTTCACGATCGGCCCTAGAAATGGCGCATCCCCCAGCACCGGATGGTCATGGGTCGCCTGGTGTGCATCGCCCCAGCGCCAGCCCTCCACCGCGCTGCCGAACCGCTCCGTCAGCTCCAGCAGCGCATCGTCCAGCGCCCGGCGCGCCTGCAGCGTGCAGTCCTCCACAGCGCTCGTCTGGACCACGTCGCACCAGACCGCCGCCCCGTCCACGTCCCGGAACACCCGCTCCAGAAACAGCACCTGCGGCCGGTCGAATTCATCCGCCAGCGGGCCCAGCTCATCCCGGATCAGCCGCTCCTGCAGCGCACGCATCCAGGCGGTGTAGATCAGCGGCTCGGGCAGATGCTCGCTCATCTCGCCGTTCCACTCCGCCAGCAGGTCCAGCGCCCGCCGCCGCAACGCCGCCTCGCTGCCCTCGGGGGCCGCTTCTTCGGAGAACCACAACTCCCGCGCCACCAGCGGCAGCAGCACCCGCGCCCCCTGGCTCACGGTGTCCAGCTGCGCCTCGATGAAACTCTCCCGCGTATGCACCTGCCGCGCGGACATCAGTCGCTCCCAGCGCTGGATGCGCTGGGTATCGCCCCAGTCGAACGACATGTGCAACGGGAAGGGCCGGTCGATCACCTTGTTGTTGGTATTGCCCAACAGGCCCCCGGGCGGGTCGATCACCTGCGGATTCGCGACAAAGCCCAGCGTGCCCTGCCACCGGTTCTGAACCCGCCAGCCCGGCGCCGGCAGTCGTCCGAGGCTCTGATGGGCCGCCGCGCGCCGGGGCAGGGCGCCCACGGTCTGAAACGCGATCCGCTCCCGGTCAGCCAGGGTCAGGTTCTGCGCCGGGGCCACGAAACTGCGCCCGGCCTTGATCCCCTCGTCGACATTGCGCGCCGCCATCAGCGCGATCGCCGCATCCATGGAGGTGTCCGCATCGCTCAGCGCGGTCCATTTCAACGCCGCCACATGTCCCTCCGGCGTCACCGCCCCGAGGTTGTAGTGGGTGCGCGGGATCACCGGCCCGTTCTCGGTCCAGCGCAGGGTGATCGTCACCGGCGCGGCATCGGCTACCTCGATCACCGTGCGGCGGCTCTCGAAGGGTTTGAACCCGTCCGGGGTCAGGTATTCGCCCGGATTGTCCGGGTTGAGCTGCTCGATCACCAGGTCCTGATCATCCGCGTAGCTGGAGGTCAGCCCCCAGCCGAGAAACGCGTTCCGCCCTGTCAGGACCGCCGGGATCCCCGGCACCGTGCCCCCGATGACACCGCCCGCGCCCAGGTCGAGCCGCGCGAGGTACCATTGCGAGGGGGCGGTGAATTCCAGATGCGGATCATTGGCCAGAAGCGTGCCGCCCGCCGCCGACCGGCTCGGGGCTGCCGCCCAGGCGTTCGAGGCCCCGGCAAGCGCGCGCGGGCCCACGGGCGACAGCGGATCCAGAGGCAGGGGGCCGCCTGCGAAGGCCTGTCGCCGGTCGATGCCGGGCACAAGGGCGGCATATTCCGGCAAATCGATCAGCCCCGTGCCCGGCGCCTCGGGCAGGATGTCGCGCACCCGCTCCGGCGGCAGGGCCAGGGAGATCCGCGCACGCAGCACCTCGGTCTGCAGATGCCAGGACAGTTGCAGCGCCATCAGCTTGATCAGCACCACGCTGTCGGCGGGCTGCCACGGCGCGATCTCTGGCTCGAACAGGAAGAACTCCGGCGCACCGCGCCCCAGCGCACCCTTGTTGACCTCCGCGATCCAGGCATTCACACCGGCAGCATAGGCCTCCAGCGCCGCTTGCGTCTCCGGACGAAGATCGTCGATCGACGCCTGGGCCAGTCGATAGAAATCGAACCGTCGCAGCAGGTCGTCGATCTGCAGGGTCCGCGCCCCGAAAAGCTCCGACAACCGCCCCTGGGCCGTGCGCCGGAACATCAGCATCTGCCACAGCCGGTCCTGGGCATGGACAAAGCCCAGGCCGAAGAAGCTGTCGGCGTCGGTCTGCCCGAAGATATGCGGGATGTTATGGGTGTCGCGCACGATCTCCACCGGGGCCGAAACGCCCGCGAGCGCATAGCTGCCATCGTAATCGGGGATCGAGCGCGACGCGAAGTAATAGACCAGCACGAGTGCGACGCCGAGGCTGATCAATGCCCCCACGAAAAGCCGGAACATCCATTTCAGGATCCGCCCCATGGCGTCACACCCCTTGCAAGGCCGCGCCCGGGCCCGTGATTTCCGCCTGTCCGCGCGGCTTCAGGCCGCCGGGGTCAGGGGATGATGCGATTATAAACCGTGCCGTCCAGGGTCGCACCCGCAATCAGGCCCGCCTGACCGAAAATGATCCCCACGACGGGGTCGATCGCGGTCAGGGTCTCGGCACTGATCTGCTCGCCGGTATCGGCCAGGGCGATCTTGAGATCCCCGCCCACGGTCAGACCGGCGCCGTTGCGGAAGTTCCGCAGTGCCTCGTCGGTCATGAAGAAGATCGCATGGGCATATTGCTGTGCTCCGATCTGCAACCCGATGCTGGCCTGCGTCGCCTGGTAGTAGTCGATGGTCGCCCCGTTGATCCGCAGCGCCCCGCGCCCATAGGATCCGCCCAGGCCGAACCCGGCCTCGGTGATCAGCGGCATGATCAACACGCCCGCCGCCTTGTCGCCCAACTCGCGGCTGCCCGGCACGTCGGACTCGAGAAATTGAATGGCCGCATCCACGCGCTGATCGATCTGGGCCGCCCGCTGGGCGCTGCCCTCGACCGAAGCGCATCCCGCCAATAGGCCCATGCCCGCGATCAGGCTCGCAGCCAGGGCGCCCCGCCGTGTCCAATCTTGTGTCATCTGCTCGCTCTCTTTGTCCTGAAACCGCCCGCGCGCGCCGTCATGTGCCCGTGGCGGATGCCTCTTATGGGGGTCGGGGTCTCTATGGACCCTTGATCTTGTGAATACACCAATATGAACGCGGGTGTCACGCCACAAGCCCGCGATCTGGGATGGATTCGGCCTGAATCGGCCGGTTTCTGCACCTCTCAGGCGATTCCGCGGAGCCGTTCGGCCACCACAGGGGCGAAATAGGTCAGGATTCCATCGCACCCCGCGCGTTTGAAGGCCAGAAGCGACTCGAACATCACCTTGTCATGGTCGAGCCAGCCATTGGCGCTCGCCGCCTGCAACATCGCGTATTCGCCTGACACCTGGTAGGCATAGGTCGGCACCCCGAAGGCGTCCTTCACCCGGCGACAGATGTCGAGATAGGGCATCCCCGGCTTGACCATCACCATATCCGCACCCTCCAGCAGGTCGCGCTCGATCAGGCGCAGCGCCTCGTCGGAATTGCCCGGGTCCATCTGGTAGGTGTTCTTGTCGCCCACCAGCGCGCCGGACGCGCCGACCGCGTCCCGGAAGGGACCGTAGAACCCGCTGGAATACTTCGCCGCATAGCTCAGGATGGTGACATCCGAATGGCCCGCCGCCTCCAGCGCCGCCCGCATCGCGCCGATCCGCCCGTCCATCATGTCCGAAGGCCCGAGAATATCGGCCCCGGATTCCGCCTGGGCCACGGCCATCTTGACCAGTGCCGCGACGCTCTCGTCATTCACGATCACCCCGTCGCGGACGATCCCGTCATGGCCGTTGATGTTGTAGGGGTCGAGGGCCACATCGGTCATCACCGCGATCTCGGGCACCTCGGACTTGATCGCCCGGATCGCCCGGTTGCTGAGGTTGTCGGGGTTCCAGGCCTCTTCGCACAGCTGGGTCTTGAGGGACGGATCCGTATAGGGAAACAGGCAAATCGCCGGAATGCCCAAGCTCGCCGCCCGCTCCGCCGCCCTCACCGCGCCCTCGACCGTCAGCCGCGACACCCCGGGCATCGAGGGGATGTCCACCGCGCCTTCGGGCTCGCTGACAAAGATCGGCCAGATCAGGTCATGGACGCTCAATTCCGATTGGCGCGTGAGATTGCGCAGGGCCGGGGTGCGGCGCAGACGGCGGAAGCGGGCATGGGGGAAGGGGGCTTGGGTCGGTCGCATCTCGGGCCTTTCCTGTCGTTGATCGTGGGTGCCACGATTTCAAGGGCATCTCAAGGCTGGAACTCGCCCGCGCTCCTGCCTATGGTCCGCGCAACTGTGGATCGGGCCGCTGGTCCGGACGAATGCGTATCGGGAAGCCGTTCCTTGGACCTCTATCTCACGATTGCCGAACTGATCGACACCAGGTCGTTTTCCTCCGTGTGGTTCTGGATCACCCTCGCCGTGTTCTGGTCGATCATCAGCCACTACGTCGTGGGCGTGCCGTTCGACCTGGTGCAACGCGCCCAGCGGCGCGACGATCCACGGGCCTGGGACGACCTGGAGCGGCTCAGCCGGATCAACGCGCGGCGGTTGAGCTTCATCGGGTCCAGTGCGGGGCTGATCGTCACCGGGGTGGCGGGCTTCGTGCTCTCGGCGCTGTTCCTGTTGGGCTTTGCCTACCGGGTGGAGCTGTGCCAGGCGCTGTTCCTGCTGGCCTTTCCGTTCTGCCTCGTGAGTCTTTTGACGCAACGCACGGCGCGGGAGATCCTGGCCAAGGATCCGACCGGCGAAGACCTTGTCCAGGGGCTGAAACGGCACCGGCTCTATACTCAGCTGATCGGGATCGTGTCGATTTTCGTGACCGCGTTCTGGGGGATCTGGCAAACCATGAGCACAGGCGTGCTCGGCAACTGAGCCTTGGGACCAGCGGCGCGCGCATGCCTGCGGCCCGTACCGGGCCGATGCCAAAGGGGGGCGCTGCCTCCGCTGCGCTGCGCGCGTCTCCCCCGGAGTATTTTCGCAAAGACGAAGACGCGAATGCGGCCTGCCTGCTCAAGTCTCCAAGTATCCCGGGGAGAGCGCGAGAGGGGCTGGCCCCTCTCGCCCCCCGCGACGTGCAAAGCACGGCGCAACACCTTCTCGAACGACGTGCAAGGCAAGGCGCAAACCGTCAAGGCGCCGACATTCCGAAAAGGGTCGGCCAGAACCCGGCTCCGGGCCGTCGGAGCGCGCCGGCAGCCCGTGGGGGGCAATCGAACCGGTCCATGACGCCGGCGCGCGAGGTTGACAGTCCCGTCAAACCGCGTACCTCCAGCGCCATGACTTCCCAGACCGTTCCAACACATCTGCGCGTCACCGGCGTACCCGAAGGCTTCGACGCCCAGATCGTGCTGCGCGAGGCCTCCCGCCCGGACGGGCAGGCCGTGTTCGTCGCCCGCGACGACAAGCGCATGGCCGCCATGGCCGCCGCCCTTGCGGTGACCGCGCCGCAGATCCCCGTGCTGCGCTTTCCCGGCTGGGACTGCCTGCCCTATGACCGCTCCTCCCCGAACCCGGAGATCTCGGCCACGCGCATGGCGACCCTCGCGGCGCTGGCCCACGGGGTGCCGGGGCCCTTCGTGCTGCTCACCACCCTGTCGGCGGTCACCCAGCGTGTGCCCGCCCGCGCCACCCTGGCCGAAGCCAGTTTTTCCGCCCAGGTCGGCGGGCGCATCGACGAGGCCGCGTTGCGGCAGTTCCTGACCCGCATGGGATTTGTCCAGGCCCCCACCGTGACCGAGCCCGGCGACTACGCGATCCGCGGCGGCATCATCGACATCTTTCCGCCGGGCCAGTCCGGGCCCGTGCGGCTCGATCTGTTCGGCGACGTGCTGGACGGCGCGCGCCGTTTCGATGCCGCCACCCAGCGCACGACCGAGAAACTGGACGCGATCGAGCTGGCCCCGGTGTCCGAGATCATCCTCGACCCCGCCGCCATCACCCGGTTCCGCCAATCCTACCGGATCGAATTCGGTGCCGCGGGCACCGACGATCCGCTCTACGAGGCGGTCTCGGCGGGCCGCAAACATGCAGGGATGGAGCATTGGTTGCCCTTCTTTCACGACCGGCTGGAGACATTGCTGGACTACGTGCCCGAGGCCAGCCTGATCCTGGACGACCAGTTCGAAGCGATGCATCTCAGCCGCTGGGAAGGGATCAAGGACCAGTACGAAACGCGCCGCCATGCGCTTGCCCAGAAGGGGCAGATGGGCACGGTCTACAAACCTGCCCCGCCCGAAACCCTCTATATCCCGCCGGCCGACGAGACAGCGCTACTGGCCACCAAGCGCACCCTGCAGCTGTCGGTGCTGCCCTCGGCTTCGGGCCCCGGGGTGACCGACGCGGGCGGGCGGATCGGACGCAACTTCGCGCCCGAGCGGCAGTCCCAGGCAACCGGGCTTTTCGAGGCGCTCGCCACCCATATCACCGAAAAACGCAAGACCTCCCAGGTGGTGATCGCCAGCTGGTCCGAGGGCGCGCGCGAACGGCTTCGCGGGCTGCTGGAGGACCAGGACCTGTCCGGGCTGACCGAGATCGCGCGCCTGTCGGACATCCCGGAGGGCACCGGCGGCGTCCACCTTCTGGTCTGGGCGCTGGACGAAGGTTTCGAGGGGCCCGACCACCGGAGCACACGCCTGACGGTGATCTCCGAACAGGACGTGCTCGGCGACCGGCTGATCCGCACCACCAAGCGCAAGCGCCGGGCCGAGAATTTTTTGCAGGAGGCCACGAGCCTCAGCGCCGGCGACCTGGTGGTCCATGTCGATCACGGGGTCGGGGCGTTCAAGGGGTTGGAGACGGTCACCGCCATGGGTGCGCCCCATGAATGCCTGCTGCTGGAATACGCGGGCGGCGACCGGCTCTACCTGCCGGTGGAAAACATCGAGCTTCTGAGCCGCTTCGGCCAGGAAATCGGCATGCTCGACAAGCTGGGCGGCGGCGCCTGGCAGGCCAAGAAGGCCAAGCTCAAGGAGCGCATCCGCGAGATGGCCGACAAGCTCATCCGCATCGCCGCCGAACGCGCGCTCCGCCGCGCCCCCATGCTGGAGCCGCCCCCGGACATGTGGGAGGCATTCTCCGCGCGCTTCCCCTACACCGAAACCGACGACCAGCTCTCCGCGATCGAGGACGTGGTCCATGACCTCGCCGCGGGCACGCCGATGGACCGGCTGATCTGCGGCGATGTGGGGTTCGGCAAGACCGAGGTCGCCATGCGCGCGGCCTTCATCGCGGCCCTCTCGGGCGTGCAGGTCGCGGTGATCGCACCCACGACGCTGCTGGCGCGCCAACACTACAAGAGCTTCGCCGACCGCTTCCGCGGCTTCCCGCTGGAGGTCCGGCCGCTCTCGCGCTTCGTGCCCGCGAAAGCCGCGGCCGACACGCGCAAGGGCCTCGCCGCCGGGTCCGTGGACATCGTCGTGGGCACCCATGCGCTCCTGGCCAAGGGCGTCCGGTTTCACAATCTCGGCCTGCTGATCATCGACGAGGAACAGCGCTTCGGCGTCGGCCATAAGGAACGCCTGAAAGAGCTGCGCTCGGACGTCCATGTCCTGACCCTCACCGCGACCCCGATCCCGCGCACCCTGCAACTCAGCCTCTCGGGGGTGCGGGACCTGTCGATCATCGGCACGCCCCCCGTCGACCGCCTGTCGATCCGCACCTACGTGTCCGAATTCGACCCCGTCACATTGCGCGAAGCCCTCCTGCGCGAACACTACCGCGGCGGACAAAGCTTCTTCGTCGTCCCACGCATCAAGGACATCCCCGAGATCGAGGCGTTCCTGCGCGACCAGGTGCCCGAGGTCAGCTTCGTCGTCGCCCATGGCCAGATGGCGGCGGGTGAGCTCGACGACCGGATGAACGCCTTTTACGATGGCAAATACGACGTCCTGCTGGCCACGACCATCGTCGAGTCGGGCCTCGACATCCCGACCGCCAACACGATGATCATCCACCGCGCCGACATGTTCGGGCTCAGCCAGCTTTACCAGATCCGGGGCAGGGTGGGGCGCGCCAAGACCCGCGCCTATGCGTACCTGACCACCAAGCCCCGCATGAAACTCACACCCGCGGCCGAAAAACGCCTCCGCGTGCTGGGCAGCCTCGATAGCCTCGGCGCGGGCTTCACCTTGGCCTCCCAAGACCTCGATATCCGCGGCGCGGGCAACCTTCTGGGCGAGGCGCAGTCGGGCCAGTTCCGCGAGGTCGGCTTCGAGCTCTACCAATCCATGCTCGAAGAGGCGATCGGCAAGATCAAATCCGGCAGCCTCGAAGGGCTCACCGACGATGACGGCCAATGGGCGCCGCAGATCAACCTCGGCGTGCCCGTGCTGATCCCCGAGGCCTACGTGCCCGACCTCGACGTCCGGCTCGGCCTCTACCGCCGCCTGTCGCAGTTGACCACCAAGGTGGAGCTCGAAGGCTTCGCCGCCGAGCTGATCGACCGCTTCGGCAAGCTGCCCAAGGAGGTCAACACGCTCCTGCTGATCGTGCGGATCAAGGCGATGTGCAAGAAGGCCGGGATCGCCAAGCTCGATGGCGGCCCCAAGGGCGCGACCGTGCAGTTCCACAACGACAAGTTCGCCAATCCCGCGGGGCTCGTGAAATTCATCAACGATCAGAAGGGGCTGGCCAAGGTACGCGACAACAAGATCGTCGTCCGCCGCGACTGGGCCAAGGAAAGCGACCGGATCAAGGGTGCGTTTTCCATCGCTCGCGACCTGGCGGTCGAGGCGAAAGCCGCCAAGGCCCAGGCAGGCTGAGGCTGCCAAGCAAAAGCCCGGCCGCAGTAGGCGACCGGGCTGAGCGGGGCACGCGCCCGCGGACTTCAAGCTGCGCGGATCAATCCTACCCGGGCAACCAACAACACCTGTCAGACGTCGGTCATTTTTTCGTCACCGGTCATCAGGGTCGATGATGACGGGCCCGCCATCCCCGCCATCTCCGTCTCCGGGCTCGTCGCCGCCACCGGTCGAGGCCCGCCGCGACGGCTCGCTCTCGGTGTCGACGCCCCCGGCGCTCACCCCGAAATCGATCCCGCCGCTGGTGAAGTCGTAGCCAAGGTCCAGCCCGACATAGAAATCCTTGTCGAGGTAAGCGACCCCGAGGGTCGGACGTAGCCTGCCGGACTGCAACATGTAATCCACGCCCAGGCTGCCCACCGCGCTTTCCTCTTCGTCATCGGAGAACACGCGCACCCCGAGTCCGACCTCGGAGGCACCGCCACCCAAGGCGATGCTGATCCCGAACCCGAGCGTCGGATCCGCCTGGGCCGGCAGGGCCGTGCCCATCGCCAGCAGAATCGCTGCGGAGATATGTTTCCTCATGCCACCATCCTCATGTTTCTTAACCACAAGGTTAACAGTGACGTCTGGCACCGAGTCGCGCAAGATACCGGGCGTCACACCCGGGCCCGGCGCGACCAGGACGCCACGCGCCCTGCGGTAGCCCGTGCCGCCTCGTCTCAGGCCGGCGCCTCACCCCGCGCGCCCAGCACCTTCATCACGGCCAGCGCCCCGAGGCACAGCACCAGAACCCCCGCAACGCCCGGCACCGGCGTGCCGTCGAACAGCAGCCCGATGGGAATGGCCAGTAACACCGACCCCATGGTCGACAGCGCCCCCACCACCGAGGCCGCCGTGCCCGCGATATGCCCCATCGGCTCCATCGCGATGGCATTGAGGTTGCCCAGGGTCATGCCCGCCATGAAGAACACCCCCGTCACCCAGACGAAATAGGCCCAGAAATGCAGTGCCTCGGGCCAGCCCACGACACTCACGGACAGGAACACGCCCGAGACCGCGATCTGCCCGGTCAGCACCCCGCGCACCATGCGCCGCATGCCCAGCCGCACCACCAGCCGCGAATTGATGTAGCTGGCGCTCGACGCCAGAAGGGCGATCACCGCGAACCACAGATGGAAGGTCTCCGCCTTGCCGAAGGTCACATCGAACACCGGCTGGGTCGAGGACAGCGTCGCAAATAACGTGGCATAGGCCATGGTTTGCGCCAGGATCGACAGGCGCACCACCCGGTCGCGCAGCACTTCGACCACATTGTCCGCCACACCCCGCACCGAGAGCGGCCTGCGCGCCTCGGGCGCCAGGGTTTCGGCCTGGCGCAGCATCATCCAGCCCACCGACAGCATGGCAAACAGGATGAAGGAGGCGAAAATCGCCCGCCACCCGGCGAAATGGATGATGACCGCGCCAAGGCTCGGCGCGATGGCCGGGATCAGCGCGAAGATCAGGAAGACAAGCGACATGATCCGCGCCATGTGCCGCCCGACATAGAGGTCGCGCACCATGGCGATCGCCACCACCCGCGGGGCGGCCGCGCCGAACCCCTGCAGCACCCGTGCCGCCAATGCCAGTTCCAGCGATTGCGCCGCCCAAGCCAGCCCCGCCGCCGCGCAATAGAGCACCGCGCCCGCCACGATCACCGGCTTGCGCCCGAAGGCATCCGACAAGGGCCCGGCCACCAGGGTGCCCAAACCCATCCCGAATACGAACGAGGTCACGATCAACTGCGCCCGGTTCACGTCACCGGGCGTCAGTTCGGCGGCGATCTCGGGCAGGGCGGGAAGCATCGCGTCGATGGAAAACGCAATCGTCGCGAACAGCATCGCCATCAGGGCAATGAACTCGGCTTGGGACAGGCGGGCGGGGGGCATTGGTCACTCCGTGGGCATCCGCGCTCGCTATCACGGCTGGGCGGGGTGTACCATATGCCGCATTGCTATACCCGACAAAAATAATCAGGATTTAATCATAACCAAGGAGACCCCGATGCCCCGAAGCCAAACCCCGATCCTCACCGCCGCGCTCTGCGTCCTGGCCGCGCCGGCCTTCGCCTCTGGTCCCGGCGAGACCCACCATGGCGGCACCGCCTTTTTGCCGAACGGTGTGCTGACCTACGCGCTCTTCGAATCCACCATCGAGCATGTGGACCTGGCCAGCTGCCCGGCGCAATTCGACCCCGAGGTGGTGTTCTGCCGCATGACGCTCGCCTCCGATCTCGCCCATGTCTTCGCGTTCCGCTACGACGGCGAGCAGCCGCTCCTCGCGATCAAGAGCTACGAGCTGGATGACGAGTTTCTGCCGTTCTGATCGGCGATTTGCTCCCGAAGCTCGGCGATCACCTTCTCCCACAGCTCCGGAGGCTGCGCACCGCTCAGAACATGCTGATTCGCCACGACAAATGTCGGCACGCCCGTGACACCGCGCTCCCGCGCATGGGCGTCCCGCGCCAGGATGTCATCCGCATCCGCGTCGCTCGCCAGCAGGCGGCGCACCATCTCGCCGTCCATCTCCGCGGCCTGCGCGATCTCGACCAGCACCTCCCGGTCGCCGATATCGCGGCCTTGGGTGAAATACCCCTCGAACAGTTTCGAGACCACGGCGATCTGCCGCCCCTCGACCCCCGCCCAATGGATCAGCCGGTGGGCGTCCAAAGTGTTGGGCGTGCGCTGAATGGCCCCGAAATCCACCGGCAATCCGGCGGCCTTCGCCGTGTCCTCGATGCGCCCGTATACCTCGCGCGCGCCCTCCGGCCCCCCGAACTTCGCCTGCAGGTACGCGGTCCGGTCCATCCCCTCGGGCGGCATGTCGGGGTTGAGCTGGAAAGGATGCCACTCGATGGTGAACGGGTGGTCGGGCGCGTTGCCAAGCGCCTGATCCAGAGCCATTTTCCCAATATAGCACCAGGGGCAGATCGGGTCCGAGAGTATATCAAGCTTGATCATGGCGTGCCTCATACGCCGCGCGCAGCGCCCGGCGATCCAGTTTTCCGGTCCGCCCCTTGGGCAGGGTTTCGACCGGAATGTAAAGCCGTGGCTGCTTGTACCGGGCCAGATGTTGCGCGGCCTCCGCGGCAAGTGCGGCCTCCGTCACCGGGGCGGCGGCGACGTAAAATAACGCGATCACAGTGACATCCGCCTTGATCTTCACCTCCACCGCCGCCGCCTCGCCAATCTCCGGCCGCCCGTGGAACGCCTTTTCGACCTCCAGTGGCGAGACCCGGAATCCGCCCGCGTTCATCATGTCGTCGCCCCGGCCGAGGTAGCGCACCGCGCCATCCGAGGCGATCTCCACCATGTCGCCGGTCACGAACCAATCGCCGGTCAGGGGCAGGCGGGGCCGACCGCCCTCCAGGTAGCCCAGCATCAGCCCCGGATCGCCGCGATGCACGCCCAGAACTCCGGATGTGCCCCGCGCCACCTCGACCCCGTCGGCGTCCAGCGCCGCGATCCGCCGCCCGGCCTGGGCAAACCCCGCATGGCCCGGGGGGGCCTGTCGGCCCGGATGGGCCGAGATGAAGGTGGAGCATTCCGACATCCCCAACGCCTCGTAAAGCTCGGTGCCGACACGGTCCCGCCACGCCGCGCGCAGGCTGTCGGGCAGCGCTTCGCCCGCCGTCAACCCGTGGCGCAGACGGGGGAGCCGGGGCAGGGCTTCTTGCTTCAAAATCTGTCGGTATACCCCTGGAACCGCGGCAAAAATACTGGCCCCACTCGCGGCCAGCGCCTCGGGCAGGGCGGCACTGTCTGTCCCGGCCTCGGGGATCAGCGCCGTCGCCCCCATCGCCCACGGATCCAGCAGCCCGACGCCCAGCGTATAGGTCCAGTTGAACGCCCCGGCATGGAGGATCCGGTCCTCCGGCCCCATCCCGTACCAGTCGCGCCACATCATCCGCCGGGCCCAGATCGCGCGATGCGCATGGGCCACCGCCCGCGGCCGCCCCGAACTGCCCGAGGTATAGACCACGTAAGCCATGCGGTCCGGATCCCCCGGCACCGGCGCCAGCGGCGCGTCCCGGTCCGGCACCAGCGCCTCCAATGCCACCACGCGGCCCCGCGACGGCCCCGCAACGCCCGGCGCCTGCACCGTCAGCGCCGGGGCGAGGTCCGCCGCGATCCAGTCGACCTCCTCGACCGTCAGCGCCGCCGAGGTCGGCACCGGCACCACGCCTGCCGCCACCGCAGCCAGAAACAGCAGCGGAAACTCCACCGTATTTCCCAACCGCATCAATAGCTTGTCACCAGGCGCCAACCCTTCGGTCCGCAGTGCTGCGGCATAGCCCGCCACCGCCCGGCGCAGATCTCCGAAGGTCCAGCGCACCGCGCCACCGCCCAGCACCTCCAGCGCGATCTTGTCCTCATCCCCGGCGGCCAAGACATACCCCGCCAGGTTGAATGGCGCGGGGCAGGGTGCGGCGGGGTCGAAATCGTCGGGCAACGGCATGACCCCCGTGCTAGGCCCCGCGCGGCGCGGTTGCAAGTCGCCTGACAATTCAGGACAATACCCGCCATGACAGAGCCCGACAAAGAACCCAGCCTGATCCGTCTGCACCGCGAGAGCGGCGACACCATCCCGGTGGAGCCACTCAATCTCGGCAGCCGCGTGCGCGACCTGCGCAAGGCGCGCAACTGGACCCTGGAACAGGCCGCGGGTCAGGCTGGGCTGGCCCGGTCTACCTTGTCAAAAATCGAGAACGGCCAGATGTCGCCCACCTACGAGGCGCTCAAGAAACTCGCCGACGGGCTCGAGATCACCATCCCGCAGCTCTTCACGCCGCCGCGCAAGGCCCAGGTCAACGGGCGCATGGCAATCACCCGTTCCGACGCGGGGGAGGCGCATCCAACCGCCACATATGAACATGAGCTTCTCGCCGCAACCCTCACGAAAAAAACGATGTTACCCTATCGCGCCCGGGTCCGCGCCCGCAACTTCGAAGAGTTCGACGGCTGGGTCCGCCACGACGGTGAAGAGTTCCTCTACGTGCTGACCGGCGCCATCCGCCTGATCACCGAATTCTACGAACCGGTCGAGATGCGCCGCGGCGACAGCGCCTATTACGACGCCTCCATGGGCCACAACGTCATCTCCATCAGCGAAGATGACGCCAGCATCCTCTGGGTCACGTCACTGGCGTGAGAACAGGGCTGCTTGAAAATCTAAATATGAATTTCTCATAATCAGTATTATGTAAATAAAAGATCTGAATCAGGCCTTGTATTGCTGCATCCAGCCCAGGGTCGCGTCAGTATCGCCCCCCGGTTTGTACTCCGCGCCCAGCGGCACGTCCCAGCCCATCGCGGCAATCACCTCGAACAGATGGGCGTAGTTCACCTCGCCCTCATCCGGAGCTCCGCGCGCCGGCACACCCGCGAACTGGATATGGCCGATGATCGGCTGCAGCTGCCGCAACCGGTTGGTCAGATCACCCTCCATCAGTTGCACGTGGTAGCAGTCGAACATCAGCCGCAGGTTCGGCGCGCCAACCTCGGCGACGATTGCTTCGGCCTGGCGCGTTGTGCTCAGGAAGTAGCCCGGCGCATCGTAGTGGTTCAGTGGCTCGATCAGAACTGTAATCCCTTTATTCTCAGCTATCTCACAGGCATACTTCAAGTTCCCTGCGAAGCACTTCCGCGCCGCCGATCCCGACGCGAACCCAGCCATCACATGCACCGCGCGCGCCCCGATCGCCGCGCCATAATCCAGCGCCTCGTCGATCGCCGCGCGCGCCTCCATTTCGCGCCGGGGCAACGCCGCAAGCCCGTTTTCGCCCGCCGACACATCGCCGCGCCGTGTATTCAGACCCAGCATCGGCAGCCCCGTGTCCTCCAGCGCTGCGCGGACCTCGGCCGCGGGCGTGTCATAGGGCCAATGGCACTCCACCGCGTCGAATCCGGCGGCGGCAGCCGCATGAATGGCGTCCGGCAAGCTTCTGTCATTCCAAAGAAAACCTAGATTTGCCGAAAACTTCATGCGTCCCACTCCACGTCGAACTTCTCCACCACCGCGCGCACCTGTTCTGGGCTCAGCATCCGCGGTTGCAGCCCTCGCGTCAGCATCGCGAGCCGCGCGGTTTCTTCCAGTTCCTCGACCGCGTTGCACGCCGCCTCCACATCCTTGCCCGCGACCACGGGGCCGTGATTGGCCAGCATCACCGCGCTTCGCCTGCCCGCCAGGCCCCGCACCGCGTCCCCCATGGCCGGATCGCCCGGCAGGAACACCGGGAGCAGCTTCACGCGCCCCAGCTTCATGATCCCATAGGGCGTCAGCGGCGGCAAGAAATCCTCCGGATCCACATCGGGCATCATCGACAAGGCGACCGAATGGCACGAATGCAAATGCACCACCGCGCCCGCCGTGCTGCGCGTCTCGTAAAACGCGGAATGCAAAGGCATTTCCTTGGTCGGCTTGTCGCCCGATACCAGGTGCCCCGCCGCATCGAACCGGCTCAGCCGTCCGGGATCGAGCCGCCCGAAACTCGTCCCCGTGGGCGAGACCAGCAGCCCGCCATCCTCCGTCCGGGCCGAGATGTTGCCGGTGCTGCCCCCGGTCAGCCCGCGGTCGAAGATCGACCTGGCCAGCAGGCAGATCTGCTCGCGCAGCCGCACCTCGGCACTCATAGGGTGTCCACCAGCGCCAAGGCATCGGCAAAGAAGCTCTCGGCGCCGAAATTGCCGGATTTCAGGGTCAGTGCGATGTCCACACCGCCGCTCTCTGCGAAACACCAGGGCACGCCCGGCGCGATCTCGCGGCGCACATCGAGCTGCACAACCCCCAGCGCCTGGGTCACCGCCCCCGAGGTCTCGCCGCCCGCCACCACGAAGCGCCGCGCGCCCCGGTCCCGCGCGGCCACGGCGATCCGGGCCAGCGCGTCCTCGACCAGCGCGCCCGCCTCGGCCACGCCCAGGGCCTGCTGGGCTGCGCGGACCTCGCCGGGCTCGGCGGTGGCGTAGACCAACGGCGCATCCTGGAGCGCCTGCGCCTCCAACCAGGCAAGCGCGGCCCCTGCCCCCTCGGTGCGCAGCACCAGCGGGTCGAGCTTGTAGCCCGGCGCACGCCGAAGATACGCCGACACCTGCGCGCGGGTCATGGCCGAACAACTCCCCGACAGCACCACCGCCCCAGGGGCCAGGTCCGGCGCGGCGGCCCGCGCCTCCGCCGCCCCACCGCTCAGCAGCCCGGGCAAGGGCGCGGCCACTGCGCTGCCCCCGGTCATCAGCGGCATGTCGTGGCACGCCTCGGCGATCACGCCCAGATCCGCATCCGCCACCGCATCCACCACCACATGGGCCACGCCCGCCGCGTCCAGCCGACCCAGCTCCGCGCGCAAGGCCCCTGCCCCCCGCGCCACGCAAAGCCGGTCCACCAGCCCCACGGGCCGCGTGACCTGCGGCGCGAGCAGCCGCATCAGGTTGGCATCGCGCATCGGCGTCAGCGGATGATCCTTCATCGGGCTCTCGTCGAGCGGGTCGCGCCCGACAAACAGGTTGCCCATGAAAACCGCGCGCCCGTTTTCTGGAAAGGCCGGGCAGTAAATCGTCTGCTGCACCCCCAGATCCGCCATCAGCGCCTCGGCCACGGGTCCGATATTGCCTTGGGGCGTCGAATCGAAGGTGGAGCAGTATTTCCAGAATACCCGCTCCGCCCCCGCCGCCCGCAACCACGCCAGCGCCGCGCGGGCCTGCGCCACCGCCTCGGCCACCGGCGCCGTGCGGATCTTCAGCGCGATCACCTCGATCCCGGCGGTGTCCTGCGGCGGGCCGTCGGGCACGCCCATGCGCAGCCGCACCGCGGCACCGCTGCGTGCGAGCAACCCGGCCAGATCGGTCGCGCCCGTGAAATCATCCGCAATACAGCCCAGTACCGTCGCCATTCTGTCCTCCCGCAACACGCCCGCGCACAGTTGCACCCAAGGCGCGGCTGAGCAAGCGCCCGCGCGCGCACAACCCACGGTAGAGGGTTGCTCGGATTGAGAAATTCTTAGATTTTCGGGCAGCAAATGGTATCAAGGGGTCCGACCCCGTCGGTCCGATCCCTGGAGCGCCCCATGCACATCACCATTCTGAACGGTCCGAACCTCAACCTTCTGGGCACCCGCCAGCCCGAGGTCTATGGCGCGACCACCCTGGCGGATATCGAGCATATGTGCCAACGCAAGGCGCAGGCGCTCGGGCTCGAGATCGAATTCAACCAGACCAACCACGAAGGCGTGCTGATCGATCAGATCCACGCCGCCCGCAGCGAAAGCGACGGGCTGATCATCAACGCGGGCGCCTATACCCACACCTCCGTGGCGCTGATGGACGCGGTGGCCTCCGTCAGCCTGCCCACGGTCGAGGTGCACCTGTCCAACATCCACGCACGCGAATCCTTCCGACATACCTCGTTCCTGTCGCCGGTGGCGCTGGGGCTGATCTGCGGCTTCGGCGCGACCGGCTACGTCATGGCCCTCGACGGGATCTGGGCGCATCTGACCGCCGCGGATTCGGCCAGGCCATGAATATCGGCACGCCCATTGACGCGCGGCTGGCCAACCTGTCGGAGATCACCGCCACGCAGTCGATCGAGGAAGCCTGGGCGCTGCACTGCACCCGGATGGCCGAGTACGGGTTCGACCGATTGTTCTACGGCCACACCCGGTTCAGCACGCCCAGCACCTATGCCGATCGCCACGACGCCCTGATCCTCAGCAGCCTGCCCCAAGGATATGTGGAGCGGTATTTGAGGGAAGGCCATTACCGCAACATTCCGATGATCCGCTGGGCCGAAAAGAACGACGGCGCCTGTAGTTGGTCCGAGGTCTATGCCCGCCTGCATCCCGATGAGATGACCCCGGGCACCCGCAAGGCGCTCGGCACGCGGCAGGCTTTCGGGATCGAGAACGGCTATTCGATCAGCTTTCGCAACCTCTGCCAGGGCGGGTTCGCAGCGATCAGCCTGGTGGGCCGCGAGGGGCTTTCCCAGGCCGATCTTGACAAGATCTGGGCGTCGCGCGGGGCCGAGATCGAACTGGCCAACCGGGTCTTTCACCTTGTGGTCAGCAGCCTGCCCTCGCGCCGTCCGAATCGATTGACGCCTCGGCAGCGCGAAGTCCTGGAATGGGTGGCGCATGGCAAAACCGTGCCCGAGATCTGCCTGTTGATTGGTCGTAAACAGGCAACAGTCGAGAAACACCTGCGTCTCGCCCGCGAAGCGATGAATGCCCAGACGACGGCGCAGGCGGTGCTAAGGGCTTCAATATCCAAACAGATATTCGCGAAAAATTCATCCCAGACATGAATTTTACCGATGGGTAAGGTTTTCCGGACTTTCCAAACTGCAAAGGCAGTGGCACCGTGCCGCCGTTCCGTGAGTGGTGGCTTTAGGCCATGGAGCACGTCGTAGGTGCAGCGTCCTTGTTTCGATGTCGCGCCGAAGACACGCCGGCCGGGGGGGTGTATTTTTCCACTGCCCTGGTCGGCATTCACATCTCCCCAGCTTCGCGCCCCGGCACTGCAGTCCCGCGCCGTCGTGACAACCGCCCTAGCCCTAATAAAAAAGGGCCCCCGAAGGGACCCTTTGAAAAGCCGTGGTGGGGTGATCAGCCGTTCATGGTTTTCGCGACTTCCGCGGCGAAATCCTCTTCGACCTTCTCGATCCCCTCGCCCACTTCCATGCGCACGAAGCCGGTGATCTCGACGCCGGCTTCCTTGGCCGCGTCGCCCACGGTCAGGTCCGGATTCACCACGAAGGCCTGGCCCAGAAGCGTGACTTCCGACAGGAACTTCTTCATCCGACCCACGATCATCTTCTCGATGACCTGCTCGGGCTTGCCGCTTTCGCGGGCGATGTCGATCTGAACCTGGCGCTCTTTCTCGACCACCGCCGGATCCAGATCGGCCTCGGACAGGGATGCGGGGTTGGCGGCGGCGATATGCATGGCGATCTGCTTGCCGATGCCGTTATCGGCCCCGGTCAGCGCGACCAGCACGCCGATCTTGCCCATGCCATCGGCGGCGGCGTTGTGAACGTAGCTCACCACCGTCTCGCCCGACAGCTTCTCCATCCGGCGCAGAGTCATGTTCTCGCCGATGGTGGCGATCTTGTCGGTCAGGATGGTCTCGACGGTCTTGCCGCCCACCTCGGTGCCCTTGAGCGCATCGAGGTCGCTTGCCGACAGGGCGGCCTCGGCGAAGGACGCGACCATCGCCTGGAACTCGGCGTTTTTCGCGACGAAATCAGTCTCGGAATTGACCTCGACCGCCACGGCCGCGCCATCGGCCACGGCCACGCCCACCAGACCCTCGGCGGCGGTGCGCCCGGATTTCTTGGCGGCCTTTGCGAGGCCCTTGGTGCGCAGCCAGTCGACCGCGGCTTCCATGTCGCCGTCGGTCTCGGTCAGCGCCTTCTTGGCGTCCATCATGCCTGCGCCGGTCTTGTCGCGCAGCTCTTTTACCAATGCAGCGGTAATCGCCATTTTGGTGTCTCCTGAAAAAGGGGTCATGGGGGCGGACCGGGGTCGTGCCCGGTCCGCATCTCGGTTCCGCATCGGGGCCGTCGGCCCCGCGGGGCTCAGCTCTCGGCGGGGGCGGCGGCCTCTTCGGCCAGGGCCTCCTCGACGCCGCCCTCTTCCAGCGCGCCCAGGTCCACGCCGGCCGCACCCAGCTGCGCCGACATCCCGTCCAGCGCCGCACGGGCCACCAGGTCGCAATAGAGCGCGATGGCGCGGGCCGCGTCGTCATTGCCCGGGATCACGTAATCCACGCCGTCCGGCGAGCAGTTGGTGTCGACCACGGCCACGACCGGGATGCCCAGCTTGTTGGCCTCGGCGATCGCCAGGTCCTCTTTCTTGACGTCGATCACGAAGATCAGGTCCGGCACGCCGCCCATTTCGCGGATCCCGCCCAGGGACGCCTGCAGCTTGCCCTGGTCGCGTTCCATGCCAAGACGCTCTTTCTTGGTGAGCCCCTCGAAGCCGCCTTCCATGGCCTCGTCGATGGACTTGAGCCGCCCGATGGAGTTGGACACGGTTTTCCAGTTGGTCAGCGTGCCGCCCAGCCAGCGGTGGTTCATGTAATACTGCGCGCAGCGCTCGGCGGCCTCGGCAATGGGCTTCTGCGCCTGCCGCTTGGTGCCGACGAAGAGCACACGGCCGCCCTTGGCGACGGTGTCGCGCACCGCCTGCAGCGCCTGGTCCAACATCGGGACGGTCTGCGTCAGGTCCATGATGTGGATGCCGTTGCGGTCGCCGTAGATATACGGGGCCATCCGCGGGTTCCAGCGCTGTGTCTGGTGGCCAAAGTGCACGCCTGCTTCGAGAAGCTGGCGAATGTTGAAATCGGGAAGCGCCATTCCAAGGTTCCTTTCCGGTTTGCGCCTGAGAGGGGCCACAGAGCATATGCTCAACCGGCGGACGTCTTGGGGATGTCTCCCCCAAGGGCCCAAGCCCCTCCTGTGAAGTGCGCGCGTCCTACGCCGGGTTGGGCGGGAATGCAAGCCCCACGGCCCTGCCCGCGGCGAAACGGGCGCGGAGCCTGCGGGAGGCGGGCCGCGGTAGGGCTGGCCGCGTCGGAGGGGGCGCTGCCCCCACGGCCCGTGCCAGGCCGCCCCCTGGAGTATTTCCGCACAGATGAAGCTTGCCCGGGTGGGGGTGTCAGCATTGATCGATGCGCGATGGGGCCAGAGAGCGGGTCGCCCGGGATCGTGGCCCCTTCCCCGCCCTGCCGGGCTGTGAGACAAGACCGGTCATGACACCGGATATCCTTTGTATCGGCGCGGTCCTGTGGGACATCATCGGGCGCGCGCCCCGCGAGATGAAATCGGGCTATGACGTGCCCGGCCGGATCTCGCGCATCCCCGGCGGGGTGGCGATGAACATCGCCATGACCCTGTGCCGGTTCGACCTGCGTCCCGCGCTTCTGTCGGCGGTGGGGCAGGATGCGGAGGGCGACGAGCTGCTGGCCCATGCAGAGGCCATGGGGATGATCACCGCGCATGTGTTGCGCAGCGCACGGCCCACGGATCGCTACATGGCCATCGAAGGCTCCAACGGGTTGATCGCGGCGATTGCGGATGCCCATTCGCTGGAAGAGGCGGGCGCGGAGATCCTCGCCCCCCTGGCCGATGGGCGGTTGGGCTGTCCCGAGGCGCCCTGGCGCGGGATGGTGGCGCTGGACGGGAACCTGACCGATGCGATGCTGGCCGAGATCGCCGAAAGTCCGCTTTTTGCCCGGGCCGATCTGCGGGTGGCGCCGGCCTCGCCCGGCAAGGCCAGGCGGCTCCTGCCGTTCCTGTCGGCCTCGGCCGCAACGCTTCATGTCAACCTGATCGAGGCCAACCTGATCTCGGACCATCCCAGCCAGACCACCCAGCAGGCGGCGCAGGTGCTTCTGGGCATGGGGGCGCACCGGGTGGTGATCACCGACGGAGCGAACCCGGCCACGGACGCCTCGGCGCGCCATGCGCACACGGTTGCGCCACCGCCGGTGCCGGTGCGCCGGGTGACCGGTGCGGGCGATACCTTCATGGCCGCGCATATGGCGGCGGAAATTCGCGGCGAAACGCCCGCGGGTGCGCTGGAGGCGGCGGTGCAGGCGGCGGCCGATTACATTTCCGCCGCCGAGAGCGCGTGAGCCGGGCCTGCCCCGTGCGCCCGGGCGCGTCCCGCCCGGTGACTGTGCCTGAAAAATGCGCAGCGGGCGGCTTTCCGGGCCTGCAGCGGTCTGCCTGCGCTTGTGTGCCGCCGCACACCTGCCTAGATACAAGGCGACCGCAGCCCGAGACCAACCAGCCTTGAAACTAGACCCCGACCTTCCCCCGCCCGCGAAACGAGGCCTGTTCGCCCGCGTGCGCGCGAATTTCCTTACCGGCCTGATCGTGATTCTGCCGATCGCGGTGACCATCTGGCTCGTCTGGTCGGTGATCGGGATCATCGACGGCTGGGTCTTGCCCTTCGTGCCCGAACGCTACAACCCGGTGGTTCTGATCAAGCAGCACTTCGACGTCACCGTGGATATTCGCGGTGTGGGCGTGGTGTTCTTCCTGATGTTCACGCTGATCGTGGGCTGGCTGGCCAAGGGGCTGCTGGGGCGGTCGATCATCCGCTGGACCGAAGGGGTGGTCACGCAGATGCCCGTTGTCCGGTCGGTCTATGGCGGGATGAAGCAGATCGCGGAGACGGTGCTGGCCTCGGGCAGCACGTCCTTCGACAAGGCCTGCCTGGTGGAGTATCCGCGGCGCAACATCTGGGCGATTGCCTTCATCTCGACCAATGCCAAGGGGGAGATCGCGGCCAAGGGCGATGACGAGATGATCTCGGTCTTCCTGCCGACCACGCCGAACCCGACCTCGGGGTTCTTGCTGTTCGTGCCGAAACGGGACGTGAAGGTTCTGGACATGACGGTGGAGGATGCGGCCAAGCTGGTGATCTCGGCGGGCCTGGTCTATCCGGACACGGACCCCAAGAAGGTGCGCGAGCAGGCCTGGATCAAGTCGATCTGAGCCGCCTGCCCCGCCGGGTTAACGCGCGGCCGCGTTTCGCAGGATTTTCGCCGACAAATTTTTTCGCCGAATGGTGGGATTTCAAGGGCTTCCAGAGATTTGTTTCGCATGCGAAACATTCCATTTTCTGAATGCGTTAATGCCCCCAGGCAAGCGCATGAAATCGTGCATATTTCATGGACAGTGCGAGCGTTGCGCCTCGCTCATTCGGCGGATTTCGACCACCACACATCCGGGTGAAACGAGATCCAGTCGCCATAGGCGGGCAAGGCTTCCGGGTAGGTCAGATCGGCCGCGTGCGCGATGCGGGAGACCGGGTTGAACCAGATCGGGATGACATAGCGTCCCGCGGTCAGCACCCGGTCGAGCGCGCGCACGGTGGCGATGTAGTCCTCCTGGCTCTTGGCACTCAGCATGGCGTCGATCAGCCCGTCCACCGCCGCACTGTCGATGCCGGGCCAGTTGCGGCTGCCGGGGATGTCCACGCCCTCCGAGCCCCAATAGAGCCGCTGCTCGTTGCCGGGGCTGAGCGACAGGCCGCGGGTGTAGTAGGTCATGTCGAAATCGTAGGCATCGGTGCGCTCGCGGTACTGAGCGCTGTCGACGGTGGTGATGTCCACGGAAACGCCCAGCCGTTCGAGGGACTTGGCGTAGATGTTGATCATGGACTGCACTTCGGAGCTGCCCTGGGACAGGAGGATCTCGAAGGTGAAGGGGGTGCCGTCGGGGCGGGTCATCACGCCTTCCTCGATGGTGTAACCGGCCTCGTCCATCAGGCGCAGGGCGGCGCGGATGTTGCGGCGGTTGGCCTCGGAGCCGTCGGAGACCGGCAGGGTGTAGCCCTCCAGCGCGCCGGGGGGCAGTGTGTCGGCGTAGGGGGCGAGCAGCTCGGCCACCCGGCCCGTGGCGGGGCCGTCCTGCATCGCCAGCACGGAGTTGGAGAAATAGGAGGTGATGCGCGGCACCTCGGCACCATTGAGGGTGCGGTTGATCAGCTCGAAATTGAAGGCGTGGATCAGGGCATCGCGCACGCGCCAATCGGCGAAATCGGCGCGGCGGGTGTTCATGGCAAAGCCGGTGATGCCCGAGGGGCGTTCATGCGGGATGACGGATTTGACTACCTCGCCCGCCTGCATGGCCGGAAAGTCGTAGTCGCGGTTCCATTTGGCGGTGTTGGTCTCGCGGATCGAGGTGAGGATGCCGGCCTTGAACGCCTCGAACATCACACCGGCATCGCCGAAGAATTCCATCCGGATCTCGTCGAGATTGTGGACCCCCCGCCGGATGGGCAGGTCGGCGGCCCAGTAATCGGGATTGCGGCGCAGGGTGACGAAGCGGCCCGGCTCGAAATCCGCGATCACGTAAGGCGCGGAGGAGATCGGGGCTTCGTCCAGCCCGCTTTCGGCGAAATCCTTGCCCTCCCACTGGGCCTTTTTCAGGATCGGACGCATGCCCATGATAAGCGCCAGTTCGCGGTTGGGTTCGGTGAAGGTGATGCGCAGGGAGCGGGGTCCGGTGGCTTCGGCGGATTGCACCTGCGCCCAGGCGCCGAGATAGCGCGGGTGGCCGACGGTGCCGAGGGTTTCGAACGACCACAGCACATCCTCGACCGTCACCGGGCTGCCATCGGAGAATCGCGCCTCGGGGCGCAGGGTGAAGGCGACCCAGAGCCCGTCCGGGTCGACCTCCACCGATTCGGCCAGAAGCCCGTAAAGTGCGAAGGGCTCGTCGTAATTTCGGGCCATCAGGCTCTCATGGGCGAGAAATCTGAGCTGCCACGGGACGCGCCCCTTGAGGATGTGGGGATTGAGGCTGTCGAAGCCGCCGACCTCGCCCAGAACGATCCGGCCGCCCTTGGGCGCATCGGGGTTGGCGTAGGGGAGAGACACAAAATCCGGTGGAAGGGCCGGGTCGCCATACATAGCGATGCCATGGGAGGGCGCGGCGAGCGCGCCGGGGACGGCGAGGAAACCGGCGATGAGGGCGGCGTGGCCAATGCGGATTGCGCGGCGGAGTTGTTTCATTTTCTGCTCTGATCCCGAAAGTTCATCGGTTTTTGTCTCAAACCGTACCGAGCGTCGGGCGGGGCTGCAAACTTTTCCCTTGGATACGGGCGTTTGATTGCTTATAACGAATGTACTGCTCGATAGGTTTCTTGCCTGTATGAAACCTGCCTCAATGACTTAACGCCCGCTTCGTGCGGGCGTTTTTTTTGGGGCCGGTCGGTGCGATGCCCCCCCTGCCCCTCTGCGGGGCCTTTGTGTTTCCGCGCCTGCATCGTTAGCTTCGCAGTTGCAGAATATGCGCAGAGAATCACGGGAGCTTGCCGATGTCGCTGAAGGGAAAAACCGCCGTTATCACCGGGTCGAATTCGGGGATCGGGTTGGGGATTGCGTGGGAGTTGGCCCGCGCGGGTGCGGATGTAGTGCTCAACAGCTTCACCGACCGGGAGGAGGATCACGCCCTAGCCGACGAGATCGCCCGCGAGACCGGGGTTTATGCGCGCTACATCAAGGCGGACATGTCCAAGGGCGACGACTGCCGGGCGCTGATCGAGAGCGCGGGTACCTGCGATATCCTGGTGAACAATGCGGGTATCCAGCATGTGGCCCCGATCGACGAGTTTCCGGTCGACAAGTGGGACGCGATCATCGCGATCAACATGAATTCGGCGTTCCACACCACCGCCGCCGCCCTGCCGATGATGCGCAAGGCGGGCTGGGGGCGGGTCGTCAATATCGCCTCGGCGCACGGACTGACCGCGTCGCCCTACAAGGCGGCCTATGTGGCGGCCAAGCACGGAGTGGTGGGCATGACCAAGACCGTGGCGCTGGAGACCGCGCAGGAGCCGATCACCTGCAACGCGATCTGCCCGGGCTATGTGCTGACCCCGCTGGTGGAGGCGCAGATCCCTAACACGATGGAGAAATACGATATGGGCCGCGAGGAGGTCATCAAGCAGGTGATGCTGGAGCGCCAGCCGTCGAAGGAATTCGCGACCGTCGAGCAGTTGGGCGGCACCTGCGTGTTCCTGTGCTCGGATGCGGCGGCACAGATCACCGGGACGACGATTTCGGTGGATGGCGGCTGGACCGCGCTCTGAGCCGCGAGGGAAAGGGGCGCGCCATGGCACGCAAGAAGCGGATCAACCTGGCCCTGCAGGGCGGCGGCGCCCACGGGGCGTTCACCTGGGGGGTGCTCGACCGGCTGCTGGCCGAGCCCGAGATCGAGATCGCGGGCATCTCCGGCACCTCGGCTGGCACCCTGAACGGCGCGGCGGTCAAGGCGGCGCTGGCCAAGGGGGGCACGGCGGAGGATGCGCGCGAGAACCTCGACTGGCTCTGGGGGCAGATCGCGGGCATTCACGACACGCGGTTCGCGCCCTGGCTGGAGGTGTTTCCGCCCAGCGTGATCGCCACGGCGCTGGAATACTCGCCCTATCTCGCCATGGCGGAAACGCTGGAGCAGTTCATCTCCCCCTATGATACGCCGTTCTCGGCGCAGAACCCGCTGGCGCGGATCGTGGAGAGGTTCAATTACGACAATATCTGCTGCGATACCGGGCCGAAGTTTCATGTCTGTGCCACCAATGTGCGGACGGGCAAGCTGCGGGTGTTCACCGGCACAGAGATCGGGGCGGCGCCGATCCTTGCCTCGGCCTGCCTGCCGACGTTGTTTCGGGCGGTGGAGATCTTCGACCCCGAGACAGGGCGCGACGAGAGCTATTGGGACGGGGGCTATTCCGCCAACCCCGCCTTGGAGCCGCTGACCCAGGATCCGGACCTGCCCGGTGACGTGGTGATCGTGCATATCAATCCGCTGCACCGCGAGGAAATCCCGACCTCGGCCAAGGAAATCGCGAATCGGGTCAACGAGATCAGCTTCAACTCGTCGCTGATCCAGGAGCTGGCCCATATCAATTCGATCAACGAGATGCTGGCGGATGGGCGGCTCAAAAAGGGGACCATGAAGGACGTGCTGATCCACATGATCGCCGATGACGGGCTGATGGTGAAGCTGTCGGAGGCGACGAAGGTCTACCCCAACCCGGCGGTGATCGCGTCGCTGAAGGCCGCTGGCGAGGACGCTGCGGAAGCCTTCCTCGACCGCGACCTGAGCAGTGTGAACGTCAAGCCCACGGTGGACCTGGCCCGGCTGGTGTGCTGAGGCGCGTCAGCCTTAGCTGTCCTGCCGGGGAATGGTGGCCTGGAAATTGCCGTCTATCCGCATCCCGCCGGTATCGGCGTCCACGATCAGCCCGTCTTGGGGGTTTTCGGTCATGTAGGCGGTGAAGCTGCCCGCGATGGCGAGGTCGCTTGGCCCGGCCATGAAGGCGGTCACGGTCAGGTCGATATTCTCGTCATCCGCAACCAGGGTATCCCCGTCGTGATCGAGGGACACGGTGACCTGCTGCGGGTCGATCTCGGTCATGCCGGCCTCTGCTTCGATCTCGAGCACCAGGGTGCCCTGGCCTGCCGGGCTGTGGGGTTCGGGGGTGCCGACGATGCGGATCTCGGTGTCTGCGCCGGTTTGGGAAAAGCCGCTGACCGGGCCTTCGCCGGCGCTGGCCACGACCCAGCGCGCGTCATCCAGCTCGAGCGTGCCAGTGATAGACCCGGCGCCGGTCTGCGCGGCGACGGGGGCCGCGGCAAGGCCGAGGCACAGGGGCAGGATGCGGGCGGTCAGGGTTGGGAAGTTGCGCGTCATGGGGATCCCTTTGCTGTTAGGTTGCCTGACCGTTCAACGCGCGGGCCCCGGGCCGGTTCCGGGGTCAGGGAAGCAAAGGCGTGTCCGGCAGGGACAGGTTGGCGGTGATCAGGTCGCTCAGGGTGCGGGCGACGCAGGCGCTGGAATGGGGCGCGCGTGCCAGGGTCGAGGGGCGGATGCGGCTCAGCATGCCGGGATTGCCTTGCATCTCGTGGGCGATGGCCACGGTGCGCAGGAACCCGGCATAGGGGTCGGTGCCGTCCCTGCGCGGGCGGTAATGCAGCCGCCCCTCGCGCAAGCCCGCGGCGTAGATCGTCTGTCCCTCCTTGATGGTCTCGACCACGGTGATCGTGTCGAGTTGTTCGGGATCGATCACGGTCGGATCGTCTGACAATATGACGAGATCGGCCAGTTTGCCCGGCGCGAGGGAGCCTTTGCTGTCTTCCTCGAAATGCTGGTAGGCGGGCCAGATCGTCATCGCCTTGAGCGCGGTGAGCACGTCGACCCGGTGGTCGGGGCCGATGATGTCGCCGGACCGCGAGCGCCGGGTGACGGTGGCGTCCAGGATGCGCATGCTATCGGGGAAGGCCACGGGCGCGTCATGGTGGCTGGAGAACATCATGCCACGCGCCCGTACCCAACCCGTGGGCGAGATGTTGTCGGCGGCCACGGGCCCCACGGTGCGGTCACGGTGCCAGTCGCCCCAATAGAAGGTGTGCATCGGAAAGAGCGAGGGGAACACATCGAGCCGGTTATAGGCGTCCACCTGGTCCTCGCGCAAAAACTGCCCGTGGATCAGGACCGGGCGGCGGTCGGCGGCCCCGTGAGTCTCTGTCGCGGTCTGAATGGCCGCGATCAGCATGTCGGAGGCCCCTTCCCCATTGGCATGGGTCTGGATCTGCACCCCGTTGGCGAAGGCCCAGTCGACCGCGTCGAACACCTGGTCGCCGCTGGCCGAGGCATAGCCCGCGTAATCGGCGCGAACCCCTTCGGGCGGGTCGTAATAGGGCCGGTCGCGCAGGGCGGTGAAGCCCTGGGGCGATCCGTCGATGGTCAGCTTGCCGCCGCCGACGCGGATCCGGTTCTCGTAGACCCGCGCGTGGTGTTCCAGGATGTAGTCGCGGGCCAGCAGCACATCGGGGTAGACCACCACGTCGATGTCCAGCCCTTCTTCGGCGGCGACGGATTGCATCAGCTCGGCCACGGGCGGGAGCGCGCGGCCTTCCTGCGCGGTGGTGTAGCCGAAAGAGGCGATCAACTCGGTGCCCGCGCGAAAGATCGCGCGGTTGGCGGCTTCGTCCAGCCCGCCGAGCAGACCGCCGATCACCATGTTGGCGGCGTTTTCCTCGAGCACGCCGTTGGGTGCGCCATCCGGGCCGCGGCGGATGACGCCCCCCGCCGGGTCGGGGGTGTCGGCGGTGATGCCAGCCTGTTCGAGTGCCAGTGAGTTGGCCACGCCGAGATGGCCGGATTGGTGGATGGCATAGACCGGGATCTCGGTGGAGACGGCGTCGAGCTCGTCCCGTGTCGGATGCCGCTGCTCGGCCAGCTGGGCGTCGTCATAGCCGAAGCCGAGGATGAGACCGGCGGCCGCGACACGCTCGGGCTGGGCCTCGGCGAAGGCGCGCAGCACCGCTTGCAGGGTCGGGATGTCGTTCACGGTGCCATCGGGTGCGGGCAACAGGTTGGCCGAGAGCGCCTGCAGGCCGATCATGAAGACATGGCCGTGGGCGTCCACGAAGCCCGGGATCATGGTGCGCCCGGCCAGGTCGATCATCTGCGTCTGGGGTCCCTGGAAGGCGGTGACCTCGTCGAGAGGTCCGACGCCGAGGATCACGCCGTCCTTTTCGGCCAGGGCCTCGGCGCGCATGGCGTTGTCTTCCATGGTCAGGATCGGCCCGCCGGTCCAGATCCGGTCGGCGAAGGCGGTGTCGGTGTCGGTGTCGGCCAGTGCGAGGGGGGCGGCGAGGGCCGCGAGAAGGGCGGCGATCAGGGGCAGAAAGCGCGGCATGGCATGGCTCCGGTTCAGCAGGCGCCGTGGGGCGCAAGGGGCCGGTCGGCGGGTCGGGCCGCGGCCGGGTGTTCGCGGTCAGCCTAGAAACTCCGCCCCTTGGGTGCAACAGGCCGGTGTCAGGGCGCGGCCAGGGTGACGCGGACCTCGCGCCGGGTGCCGTCGCGCCAGACCTCGAGGGTCACCTCGGTGCCCGGGTCGAAATCGTCGAGCACGCTGCGCAGGTCGCTGCCGCTGGCGATGGGGCGGCCCGCCAGGCGCTGGATCACGTCGCCGGGCACGAGAAAGCCCGCCCCATCCCGCCGGGCCGGGCGCAGACCTGCGGCGGCGGCGGGGCCGCCCGGTTCTATCGCGAGGATCACGGCGCCTTCGACGCCGTTCTGCCGGGCCAGCGCGTCGATGCGCGGATCGAAACGGATGCCGAGGACCGGCGGGCGATACATGCCCCGGGCGATGAGTTGCGGCACCACGCGGGCGACCCGGTCCACGGGCACGGCAAAGCCGATTCCGGCACTGGAGCCCGAGGGGCTGAAGATCGCGGTGTTCACGCCGATCAGCCGCCCGGAGCTGTCCAGAAGCGGGCCGCCGGAATTGCCCGGATTGATCGCCGCGTCGGTCTGGATAAGCCCCTCGATCGTGCCGGTGCCCAGCGGGATCTCGCGCTCCAGCGCCGAGACGATGCCCGTGGTCAGCGTCCAGTCCAGCCCGAACGGATTGCCGATGGCCAGCACGCTTTGACCCACGCGGAGCGCGTCGCTGCGCCCCAGGGGGAGCGGGTCGGGACGGCGCGTGCCGAGATCGACGCGCAGCACCGCGAGGTCGTATTGCGGGGCCGTGCCCACCAGCCGGGCGGGCAGCACGCGCCCGTCGGCCATGTGCACATCCGCCCGGGCCGCGCCGCGGATGACATGGGCGTTGGTGACCACATGGCCGTCGCGGTCCCACACGAACCCCGAGCCGGAGCCGCTGGGCACGATTTCGGCCCGGCGCATCCAGGGATCGACCCGGCGCTGGCCGGTGGTGATCGACACCACGGCGGCGCGCGACGTCTCGAACAGGGAAATCAGGCGCTCTTCGGGGGCGGTCAGTTCGGATGCCCGGGCGGGTGCGACCAGGGCCAGCAGGCAGAGCGCGAGGGGGAGCCAGAGGCGCATTATCGGTCTCCTTTGCGTCGGTGCTGGGGATTTAGGGGCGCGGGGGCGGCGGTCCAAGGGGGCCCGCCGCGCTCAGCCCGCCAGCAACACGCCGAGATAGACCGCGTAGCAGGCCAAGAACACCGCGCCCTCGCGGCGGCTGACCGTCCAGCCGGTGCGGGCGAAGGCAAACAGCAGCAGCGTCGCGCCGCACATCACCCAGATGTCGAGGCGCAGTATCTCGGGCGGGATCGGCATCGGCTGCACCAGGGCGGTGACCCCGAGGATGCCGAGGATGTTGAAGATATTGCTGCCGATCACGTTGCCGACCGCCACGTCCCCCTGCCCCTTGCGCACGGCGACCACCGCGGTGACGAGCTCGGGCAGGGAGGTGCCGATGGCGACGATGGTCAGGCCGATCACGGTCTCGCTCATGCCGAGGTCGCGAGCGATGATGACCGCGCCGGAGACCAGCAGACGCGCGCCCAGAAGGATGACCGCGAGACCGACGAGCGCCAGCCCGAGTGCAGCCGCGCGCCCTCGTCCGGAGCGGGGCACCAGCGCGGCCTCGTCGGCATAGACCGCCGCCGCCTCGGTGCCGCCTGCGCGTTTTTCGGACCACAGGGTGAAGCCGAGATAGGCCAGCAAGGCGGCCACCAGACCCGCGCCGACCCCGCGACCGATCTCGCCCCACAGCACCGCGCCGAGGCAGAGCAGCGTGGCCAGACCCATCACCCCGCCGTCGCGCCGCAGGGCGGCCGGGCTGACGGCGACCGGGGCCAGCAGCGCCGCGATGCCGAGGATCAGGAGGATGTTGCCGATATTGCTGCCGACCACGTTGCCGATGGCAAGTCCGGGGGAGCCGGAAAGGGCGGCCTGCAGGCTGGTGGCCAGCTCCGGCGCCGAGGTGCCGAAACCCACCAGTGTCAGCCCGATCACGAGCGGAGAGAGCCCGAAGCTGCGCGCGGCCGAGACCGCGCCGCGCACGAGCCACTCGCCGCCGAGCACCAGCCCGGCAAGGCCGGCGAGGATCAAGAGAACTGCTTCCACGGGGGCGTCGGGTCCTGGGCCCCAGGTCGCGGGCACCGTGGCGGTGCCGGGATCCGCGCCTGTCTGGCAAAGACTTGGAGATCGCTCGGGGCGGGATCAAGGCCCCTGCCCTGCGCGGGTGCGAAAGTTGCGCGGTCGGCGGGAAGGCGCCGGGCGCTCAGCCGAGCGCGTAGCCTGCCCCGCGCACGGTGCGCACCGGGTCGGTACCGCCGTGTTGGCACAGCGCCTTGCGCAGCCGACCGATATGGACGTCCACGGTGCGGGTATCGACATAGATGTCGCGCCCCCAGACCCGGTCGAGCAGTTGCTCGCGCGACCAAACGCGGCCCGGTTTTTCCATGAAGGTCGCCAGCAGGCGGAACTCGGTGGGCCCGAGTTTCAGGGCCTGGTCGTCGCGGAAGACCCGGTGGCTCTCGGCGTCGAGCAGAATGTCGTCGTAGCGCAATTGCTGTCCCACCGTCGCCGGGCGCACCCGGCGCAGTTGCGCGCGCACCCGGGCCATCAGCTCCACCACCGAGTAGGGTTTGACCACGTAGTCGTCGGCCCCGGTTTCCAGCCCGCGCACCCGGTCGACCTCTTCGGAGCGCGCCGAGAGCATGATGATCGGGATCGCACGGGTGTCGGGGCGGGATTTCAGGCGGCGGCAGACCTCGATCCCCGAGACCGCCGGCAGCATCCAGTCCAGCACGATGATGTCGGGGGTTTCTTCCTCGACCATGACCATGGCCTCGTCGCCATTCTCGGCCTGGACCACGCGAAAGCCTTCGGCCTCGAGGTTGTAGCACAGCACGTCGCGCTGTGCCGGTTCATCCTCGACCACAAGAACGGTGGGTTGGTCGGACACGGGCCTACCCCTGGGCGTCCAAGCTGGTGCGATCCTGCTTCGGCCGGTCCTCGTCGGGCAGCTCGCCGGTGACCATGTAGATCACCTGCTCGGCCACGGAGGTGACGTGATCGCCCATCCGTTCGATATTCTTGGCAATGAAATGCAGGTGCATGCAGGCGGTGATGTTGCGCGGGTCTTCCATCATGTGGGTCAGGAATTCGCGGAAGAGCGCATTGTACATCTGGTCGACTTCCTGGTCGCGCATGCGGATCGCCTCGGACATCTCGACATCGAGCCGCAGGTAGGCGTCGAGCGCATCGCGCAGCATCATCTCGACATCGCGTGCCATGCGTTTCAGCGAAGCCGCGGAATTGCCCACGGGCTGCAGCTGCACCAGGATCGAGGTGCGCTTGGCCATGTTCTTGGCGTAATCGCCGATGCGTTCGAGATTGGCGCTCATCTTGATCACTGTCAGCACCACGCGCAGATCTCCCGCGGTGGGTGCGCGCAGGGCGATGAGGCGCGCGGCCTCTTCGTTGATCTGCTCTTCCAACGCGTCGATCTGCTTGTCGCGGGTACGGACGGTTTCGGCCAGATCCTCGTCCCGTTCGGCCAGCGAGCGGGCGGCGTCGATGATCTGTTCCTCCACCATGCCGCCCATCTTCATGATGAGGGCCTGGATCGCTTCTAGGTCGCGGTCGAAGGCCGAGGCGATATGTGCGTTGTCGATGACCATTAGCCGATCCGTCCTGTGATGTAGCTCTCGGTGCGGGGGTCTTCGGGGTTGGTGAAGATATGCCCGGTCTCGCCGTACTCGACGAGATGGCCGAGATGGAAGAAGGCCGTGCGTTGGCTGACGCGGGCGGCCTGCTGCATGGAGTGGGTGACGATGACCACGGAATAGCGCTCGCGCAGCTCGTCGATCAGTTCTTCGACCTGGGCGGTGGCGATGGGATCGAGGGCCGAGCACGGCTCGTCCATCAACAGCACCTCGGGCGAGGTCGCCACCGCGCGGGCGATGCACAGCCGCTGCTGCTGGCCGCCCGAGAGGCCCGTGCCGGGCTGGTCGAGCCGGTCCTTGGCCTCGTCCCACAGCGCGGCGCGCCGCAGGGATTTCTCGACGATCTCGTCCAGCTCGGCCCGGGTGCGCGCCAGCCCGTGAATGCGCGGCCCGTAGGCCACGTTGTCATAGATGGACTTGGGGAACGGGTTGGGTTTCTGGAACACCATGCCGACCTTGGCGCGCAGTTGCACCGGATCCACGCGGCGGTCGTAGATATCCTCGCCATCGATGCGGATGTCGCCCTCGATGCGGGCGGTGTCGATGGTGTCGTTCATCCGGTTCAGGCAACGCAGGAACGTGGACTTGCCGCAGCCCGAGGGGCCGATGAAGGCGGTCACCGTCTTGTCGAGGATGTCGACGTTCACGTCCTTGATCGCGTGGGTCGTGCCGTAATAGACCTGAACGTTCTTGGCGGCGATCTTGGTCTGTTCGGTCACGGCTCTCTCCGTCAGGCGCATATCGTTCATGGGGTCGCTCCTTGTGTTACCAGCGACGCTCGAACCGGCGGCGCAGAAGGATCGCGACGGCGTTCATGATGAGCAAAAAGACGAGCAGCACAATGATCGCGCCCGAGGCACGCTCGACAAAGGCGGGATCGGAACGCTGCGTCCAGTTGTATATCTGCACCGGCAGGGCCGAGGCGGGATCGAAAAAGCCCTCGGGCGGGGCGGCGGGGTATTCGCGCACGAAAGCCACCATGCCGATGAGCAGGAGCGGCGCGGTCTCGCCCAAGGCCTGCGCGAGGCCGATGATCGTGCCCGTCAGGATGCCGGGGGCGGCGAGCGGCAGGACATTGTGGAACACCGCCTGCATCTTCGACGCCCCCACGCCGAGGGCCGCATCGCGGATCGAGGGCGGCACGGATTTCAGGGACGCGCGGGTCGAGATGATGATCGTCGGCAGGGTCATCAGGGTCAGCACCAGCCCGCCGACGATGGGGGCCGATTGCGGCAGGCCCGCAAAGTTGATGAAGATCGCGAGCCCGAGGATGCCGAACACGATCGACGGCACCGCCGCGAGGTTTGAGATATTCACCTCGATCAGGTCGGTGAGCCGGTTTTTTGGCGCGAATTCCTCAAGATAGATCGAGGCCGCAACGCCGATGGGCAGCGCCAGGCACAGCACGATCATCATCATGTAGAGCGAGCCCATGATCGCCACGCCGAGCCCCGCGGCCTCGGGGCGTTGGCCGGAGGCGTCGGGATTGGTAAAGAAGCCCCAGTTGAAGCGCTTCTCCAGCGCCCCCTCCTCCAGCAGTGCATCGGTCAGCTGCAGTTGCGCGGGCGAGACGTTCTTGTCGAGCGAGGCGCTCTCCATGGACACGCGGCCCTTGAGGTATCCGTCGATGCGGCCATTGGCCAGCAGCTCGAAGGTCTGGGTGGTGCCGACGACCTGCGGGTTGGCGAGCACGAAGTCGCGCAGTTGCGCCGGGGCGTCCTTGGAGATGATGGCGCCCGCGTCCTTGGCGGTCAGCCCCTCGATCTCGATCCCCGCCTCGGCCAGCTTGGCCTCCATCGCGGTGGCGATCAGGGGCGCGTAGCCGAAGGTCGAGACCTTGCGCATCACTTCCAGGTCGCGTGTGCCGGATTTGTCGAGCTTGTCCTCGGGCAGCGCGATCTCCAGCGTGACATAAGTCTGCTGGAATGCGCTGAGGCCGTTCGACAGGATCGAGGCCAAGAGCAGCACCAGCGCGAGAATGCCGGTGATCACGGCGGCCAGGCCGTACATCTTGAACCGGGCCTCGGCGGCGTTGCGTTTCGCGGTCCGCGCGTCCTGCACCAGGAGCGAGGATGTCTTCGGCACAGGTACCGCGCCGGGCAGGCTTGCGTCGCTCATTCGTACTGCTCCCGGTATTTGCGGACGATGTAGAGGGCCAGCACGTTCAGCCCCAGAGTGATCACGAAGAGCGTCAGGCCGAGGGCGAAGGCCACGAGGGTTTCGGGACTGGCGAAATCCGTGTCGCCGGTCAGCTGACTGACGATCTTGACGGTCACGGTGGTCATCGCCTCGAACGGGTTGAGGTCGAGCTTGGCCGCCGCCCCTGCCCCGAGCACCACGATCATGGTCTCGCCGATGGCGCGCGAGGCCGCCAGCAGGATCGCCCCCACGATGCCCGGCAGGGCGGCGGGTACGACGACCTGCTTGATCGTTTCGGAATGCGTCGCACCCAGCCCGAGGGAGCCGTCGCGCATGGATTGCGGCACGGCGTTGATGATGTCGTCCGACAGCGAGCTGACGAACGGGATCAGCATGATGCCCATCACGAGGCCCGCGGTCATCACGCTGGAGCTGGAGGAGCCGAGCCCCATGGGTTGCGCGAAGTAGTCCCGCAAAAGCGGGCCCACGGTGATCAGCGCAAAGAGACCGTAGACGATGGTGGGAATGCCCGCGAGGATCTCGATCAGGGGCTTGGCCATGGCGCGGACGCGTGGCCCGGCATATTCCGACATGTAGATCGCCGCGAAGAGCCCGATGGGCACGGCCACCAGCAGCGCGATGAACGAGATATAGAGCGTGCCCCAGAGAAGCGGCAGGATCGACAGTTGCGATGCCCCGCCCCGGCCCGAAAAGCTGGGATCCCAGGTGGTGCCGAAGAAGAAGCTGGTCCAGGGATACTGGCTGAAGAAGTTCCGCGTCTCGAACAACATCGACAGGATGATCCCCAGCGTGGTCAGGATCGCGATGGTGGAAGCCAGCATCAGCAGGCCGAGAATGGCTGTCTCGACCGTGTTGCGGGCGCGGAAATCGCGGTTGGTGCGCAGCCAGGACAGGCCAAGCCCGACCAGCGCGATGCCGAGCACGATCACGGTCATCCAGGTGCCGAGGCTGGCGCTGGCCGCCCGGTAGGCTTGTGCGGCGCGCAGGGTGGCGGGGTCGACATCGCTGCCCAGGGCGACGCCCACGGTGCCGAGCACCTGACGGATATCGGTGGCGTCGGCGCGCAGGCTGCGGGCGTCCTCGTCGGTCATGCTGCCTTGTGCCACGGCCGCATCGAGCCCGTCGGCGATGCGGCGCACATCGGACATCACGAGGCCGAGGCTGCTATCGGCGGCGATGGCGGTATCGGGGATGATCGAGGCCACGCGGCTTTCGATGATGCCGGGCTGCACCAGCATCCAGGCCACCAGCACCATGAGCGCGGGCGCGGTGGTGAAGAGCGCCACATTCATGCCGTAGTAGTTCGGCAGGGAGTGCAATTCGCGCAAATCCCCCCCGGAGGAGGCCATGGCGCGGGCGCGTCCCAGCACATAGCCGAGCACGGCGAGCGCCAGAACGGTCACGAGTATCCAGAAAACCGGCATGGAACCTCACGTCGGGGCAAAGAAGAGGAACCGGAGGGGCGTGGCGGCCCCTCCGGTCCCGGGATCGGGGTTTACATGGACTGGCCGGAGGCCACGAGCGTCTGCGTTTCGCCCAGGGCCGGGTCCGAGACGAGGCCATAGGCGGCCAGCGGGCCGTCGGGGCCGGCAATCTCGTCGGCAACGAAGAACTCCGCGAATTCCTGCAGGCCCGGGATCACGCCGATATGCGCCTTCTTGATGTAGAAAAACAACGGGCGCGACACCGGGTAATCGCCGGCGGCGATGGCCTCGGTGGTGGGCACGACGCCGTTCATGGTCGCGACCTGCAGCTTGTCGGTGTTGTTCTCGTAGAACGCCAGGCCGAACACGCCGATACCGTTGGTGTCGCTGGCGATGCGTGCCAGGGTCTCGGTATAATCGCCGTCGATATCGACGGAGCGGCCATCGGTGCGCAGGGACATGCACTTCTCTTCGGCGGTGTCCTCATCGACGCCCGCATCCAACATCGCCTGGAAGAAGCCGCCATCCTGGCAGCCCTGCAGGATCACCTTTTCCTCGAACACTTCGCGGGTGCCGTGCTTGGTGCCGGGCACGAAGGCCTGGATCGGCTGGGCGGGGAAGTCGGGGTTGACCTGGTCCCACGTCTCGAGGCTGTTGGCGACCAGTTCGCCGTCGATGAAATGCTCGGCGGCGAGCGCCTTGTACCAGTCTTCGGGGGTGAAGGCGAAGGACGGGCCGTTGATGTCAGAGGCAAAGACGATGCCGTCATAGCCGATGCGGACTTCGATGATCTCGGTCACGCCGTTTTCGGCGCAGACGGCGACCTCGGCGTCGCGGATCTGCCGGGAGGCATTGGCGATGTCGAGGGTGTTCTCGCCCACGCCTTCGCAGAACCGCTTGAGCCCCGCCGAAGAGCCTCCGGATTCCACGACCGGGGTCGGGAAGTCGAAGTTTTCGCCGAAGGCTTCGGCGACGATGGCGGCATAGGGCAGCACGGTAGAGGACCCGGCCACCTGGACCTGGTCGCGGGCGGCGGCGGCGGACGCGGCGACAAGCGCGGCGGCGGCGACGGTTGCTGCGAGTTTGACAGAATGCATGACGATGCTCTCCTAGGTTGATCCCGAGGCGCCTTTTCCTGGACGCTCAACCGCGCTTCTATGGGTCGCGTGCGATGCTTTTGTTAAAATTTTGTAACGCTTTTATGACGGCGCCTGCTGACGTGGCGGCAGGGGGTCGTGGCAGGGCGCGACTAGCTGCGCGGTGCCGCCCCGGCGGTGGGAATAATCACCGAAAAACAGGCGCCTGCGCCCGGCTCGCTGGTGATGGCGAGGCGGCCGCGGTGGCGTTGCACGATATGTTTCACGATGGCCAGTCCCAGACCGGTGCCGCCCAGCTCGCGGGACCGGTGCTCGTCCACGCGGTAGAATCGCTCGGTCAGGCGGGGAATGTGATGGGCGGCGATTCCCGGGCCGTGGTCGCGCACATCGACCCGCACCGCGGGGCTGCGCAGGTAGGGATCCTGGTCGGTCAGCGACAGGCGCACCTCGACCGGCGACTCGGCGCCGCCGTATTTCAGGGCGTTCTCGATCAGATTGTTGAAGACCTGGCGCAGCTGGTCGGCCTCCCCCAAGACAATGTCGCTCTGCCCCTCCCCGGCCCCGAGATCGAGATGCACCGCGTCCTGCCCGGCCTCTGGGGCGAGCATGGCGCGGGAGGCGCGCAGAACGTCCGACAGCTTGATCCGGTCCTCGGGCTTTTGTCTTTCGGAGAACTCCACCCGGCTGAGGGATAGAAGATCCCCCACCAGTCGGTTCATCCGCCCTGCCTCGCGGGCCATGACGCCGAGAAACCGCGCCCGCGCGGCGGCATCGTCGCGCGCGGGCCCCTGGAGCGTGTCGATGAAGCCCATCAGAGCGGTCAGCGGAGTGCGCAGCTCGTGACTGACATTGGCGACGAAATCCCGGCGCATCTGCCCTGCCTCGTAGAGCGGCGTGATGTCTTCGAGACAGACGAGGATGCCCGACACCGCGTCGGGGCCGAGGGGGGCGGCGGTGACGCGGAAGCGCTGGTCGCTGACATCGCCCGACACGGTGTAATGGCCGGTGGTCCGGCTGCGCGTGCGCAGCGCCTCCTCGATCGCGCGCAGGATCGCCGGTTGGCGCAGGGCTGTCACGTAATGGCGCCCTTGTACCTCTGCCCCGAACAGGGCATTCGCAGCAGTATTCATCGTTTGGACCCGGGCATTTCCGGCAATCAGAAAGGCCGGAATTGGAATGCCCGAGACGATTTCGGAAAGCTCGGCCTGATCCATGGAGCGTCCTCATAATGTTGCGCGGACTATTCTGCGATGGGCTGGGCCATAACAAGCCGCTTTTCTTTCCCGGGCGCTTGAGTCACATTTCCGTTGGGTTAGGGAAAGACGGTGCGCAGTCGGAGAAAGGATCCCGAGGGATCCAAGGGGGATCTTTTGTCCATGCACGATGACTACGAAGGCCGTTTGGCAATGGGGACTCCAGCCAATTTGAACGGGGATCTCAAGACGGCGCGTGTGGCACTTTATCTGCAACTGTCAGATTGCCAGCATGCGGTGGTCGCGCGTAATGCCGCGACGGAAGACCTGCTGATCCAATCGGTCGATTTTGCGGCGCTCAATGAGACGCTTCTTGATAAGTTCCGGCCGGAAGTTGTTGTTGCGCCTCTCTTTTCCGAAGGTTTCGATATCGTCGATGTGGCCGAGGCCCTGTCCTTCGCCGGGTTCTTCGGAGAATTGTGGGCGGTTGGACCGGACCTGCCCAATCCCGGCCTGATCGAGCGGGAAATCCGGGAATTCGCGGGCCACATCCAGTTCCGGATCATCAGCGATCCGCGGGCTGCGCAAATGGCCAGCGGGCACTGACCGATCGCGGCGGCCCGGTCGGGGTCGTCTCTCTCTGATTTTCGAATCGCAAGACGATGTGTCGAGCCGCGGCCGGCCAAACTGCGGCTTCCGCGCAACAGTCTCAGAGCGCGGTCAAGCCCGCCCGGAAGCGGCGCATGTTGGCCTGGTAGCCGGTGGCCGATTCCAGCAGCCCGGCCTGCGCCGTCTCATCGAGGGTGCGCACCACTTTGCCCGGTGCGCCCATCACGAGGGAGAAGTCCGGGATCTCCTTGCTTTCGGTCACCAGCGCGCCCGCACCGATCAGACAGCCCTTGCCGATGCGGGCGCCGTTCAGGATCGTGGCGCCCATGCCGACCAGGCTGCCATCGCCGATGGTGCAGCCGTGGAGGATCGCCTTGTGCCCGATGGTGCAGTTCGTCCCGATCGTGAGGGGGAAGCCCATGTCCGTGTGCAATACGCAGGCTTCCTGGATATTGGAGCCGGTCCCGAGGCGAATTTCCTCGTTGTCGCCGCGCAGGGTGGCGCCGAACCACACGGAGCTGGCCTCTTCCAGAACGACCTTGCCGATCAGATTGGCGTCCGGCGCGACCCAGTAGTTGCCGGAGGCGGGGAATTGCGGGGCGATGCCGTCGAGGGCATAGATCATGTTCTTTCCTTCTCGAACTCTTCCTGCAGGGCGCGCACATGGGCCTGCAGACCCGGTTGCTGGGCGCGGCGCATCCGCTCGGCCGACACGATGCATTTCAGCCGCGCATCGGTCTCGTCGATATCCTCGTTGATCAGGACGTAATCGTAGCTGTCCCAATGGCTGATCTCGTCCCAGCTTTTCTGCATGCGCTTGCCGATGGTCTCGGGCGTGTCCTGGCCCCGGGTTTCCAGCCGGCGGCGCAACTCCTTGATCGAGGGCGGCAGGATGAAGACCGACAGGGTGTGCTTGCCCAGGTCCGAGTTGCGGATTTGCTGCGCACCTTGCCAGTCGATGTCGAACAGAACGTCGCGGCCACCGTCGATGGCGCGTTTTACCGGGGCCATGGGGCTGCCGTAGAAGTTTCCGAAGACATGAGCGTGTTCCAGCATGCCGCCCGTGTGGACCAGGTCGCGAAAGGCATTCTCGTCGAGGAAGTGGTAATCGGTGCCGTCCACCTCGCCCGGACGCGGCGCGCGAGTGGTGGCGGAGACCGAGAAGGACAGGGTCGGATCCCAGGCGATCAGCCGTTTGGCCAGAGTGGATTTTCCAGCCCCCGATGGTGAGGACAGGATGATCAAGAGCCCCCTGCGCGCGGAGTGGATGGTCATGGACGCCCCCTCGTTCGTCTTCGTGCCGTTGCATAGGAGGTTGCGCCGCGCAGGGCAACCACCGCGCTATTCGAGGTTCTGGACCTGTTCGCGCATCTGGTCGATCAGCACCTTGAGATCCAGCCCCACCTGCGTCAGCGCGGCATCGGCGGATTTCGAGCAGAGCGTGTTCGCCTCACGGTTAAATTCCTGCATCAAAAAGTCCAGCTTGCGGCCCATGGAGGCGTCCGCGTTAAGGATTTCGCAGGCGCTGGAGACATGGGTGTCGAGGCGGTCCAACTCTTCCGCAACGTCAGCCTTTACGAACAGAAGGGCCAGTTCCTGGGCGATGCGCTGGGGGTCCGGCGCGCCTTCGCCCGCGGCTTCGAGGATTTGCGCGGTGGCGGTTTTAAGGCGGCTGGCCTGGGTGTCGCGCCGGGCCTTGGCAAGACGGCGCGCGGTGGCAAGGTGCCCCGCGACCTGGTCCAGCGCCTCGGTCAGCCCCGCCGCGGTGGCGGCCCCTTCGCGCTCGCGGCTCTCGACAAAGGCCGGCAAGGCGGCGTCGAGGTCAACCAGCAGCGCGGCTTGCAGCGATGAAAGCGCCTCGTCGGACAGGGGCGCGGTCTCGGATATGCCCCGAAAGTTCAGCAAATCCAGTGCATTGGGAGGCGACAGCTGCACCCCCGCCTGATCGGCGCGCAGCGTCAGGTCCGACAGGGCGCGCAGGGCAGCGTCGAGCGCTTCGGCATTCACGCTCTGACCGCTGCCGAAGGCGCGATTGAGGCGCAGGGCGACGGAGATGTTGCCACGCTTTGCGGCCTTCGCGATCCGGGCGCGGACGGCGCGGTCGAGCCCGGGCAGCCAGTCCGGCAGGCGCAGTTTCACGTCGAGCCCGCGACCGTTCACGGCGCGGATATCCCAGGTCCAGGTCCAGTCCTCGAAACTGCCTTCCCGGGTGGCGAAACCGGTCATGGATCTAGCCACGGGAGTTAACCATCGGTGATTTTTTCACATGTAATTTTCGAGAATTCCGGACTATTAAGATATCAGTAATCATTATGCGAGTAACCGTTAACATCGGACACTCGCTTCGACAACTCCGGCGTGTTCTGTTTGCCGGCGTGAGGAGTTCCAGGTGCCGGACCACGTATCGAATGTAAGCGACCACGTAACCCAAGCGGATAATACCATCGTGTCTCTGAACAAGAAGAAGGTCACTTTGCGCAGCAAGATCCTGCTGGATGTCATGGACTACTGGGAAAGCATGCGTGACGGGGATGCCCTGCCCCGGCGCGCCGATATCGACCCGCGTCGGATCGAGGGGGCATTGCCCTATGCGTTCATCCTCGAAGAAATCGCGCCGGGCCTGGCGCGGTTCCGGGTCGCGGGGGGGCACTTGAACGACCTGATGGGCATGGAGGTGCGCGGCATGCCCCTCAGTGCGGTGTTCAACCACACCCAGCGCAACAAGCTGCTGCCGATGATCGAGAACGTATTCCGCAGCCCGTCGTCGCTGGAGCTGACCCTGCAATCGCGCAGCCCGGGGGCCGAGACGACCCATGCGGAGCTGCTGATCCTGCCGTTGCTGGACGATGATGGCAACGTGACCCGGGCGCTCGGTTGTCTTGTCGCCCAGGGCGCGATCCTGTCGCCGCCCTACCGGTTCCAGGTCACACAATCGCGCTCCACGCCGCTGCCTGCCCCAACCGAGACCGGGCAGCCTGCCCTGCGCCGCCCCAAGGTGCGTGCTCAGGACCGGGTGCTCGAAGGCTTCCACGAGCCTGCGGCGCGCTATGGCACCCCGACATCGGCCCCTGCTGCCGAAGTGGCACCGGCGCAGTCCCTGCCTGGCTACCTGAGGGTCATCAAGTAACCTGCCCCCAGGACCCGACATGACAACGCCGCCGCCCCTGTCGGGACGGCGGCGCGTTGCCCTGGATCGCAGGTCGGATCAGGCGGTGCGCTTGGCCGCGCCGGTCGCCCCGCGATGGGTTTCGATTTCCTCGGCGACGAGGAAGGCCAGCTCCAGCGCCTGGCTCGCGTTCAGGCGCGGATCGCAGGCGGTGTGATAGCGGCTGGAGAGGTCTTCGTCCGAGACCGCGCGTACCCCGCCGGTGCATTCGGTCACGTCCTTGCCGGTCATCTCGAAATGCACGCCGCCGGGATAGGTGCCCTCGGCGTTATGGACGGCGAAGAACTCCTGCACCTCGCGCAGCACGCTCTCGAAGGGCCGGGTCTTGTAGCCCGACGCGCTCTTGATCGTGTTGCCGTGCATGGGATCGCAGGACCAGACCACGTTGGCGCCTTCCTCCTGAACGGCCTTGACCAGACGCGGCAGGTGATCACCGACAGAGCCCGCCCCGAAGCGCGCAATGAGCGTCAGTCGCCCGGCCTCGTTTTTCGGATTGAGCCGCGCCATCAGCACCTTGAGGTCGTCGGTGGTGATCGAGGGGCCGCATTTCAGCCCGATCGGGTTCTGCACGCCCGCGCAGAAGGTAACATGGGCCCCGTCCGGCTGCCGGGTGCGATCACCGATCCACAGCATGTGGCCCGACCCCGCCAGCGGCAGGCCGGTGGTCGTGTCGATCCGGCAGAGTGCCTCTTCGTATTCCAGCAGGAGCGCCTCGTGGGAGGTGTAGAAATCCACCGTCGCCAGTTCGGAATTGTTCTCGGAGGTCAGGCCCGCGGATTTCATGAAATCCAGCGCATCGGCGATGCGGGTCGCCATTTCGCGATATTTCTCGGCCTCGTCGCGGTCGGTGAAGCCCAGCGTCCAGGCGTGGACCTGGTGGATGTCGGCATAGCCGCCCTTGGAAAACGCGCGCAGCAGGTTGAGCGTCGCGGCCGCCTGGGTGTAGGCCTGCAGCATCTTTTCGGGGTTCGGGATGCGGCTCTCGGGCGTGAAGTCGAGATCGTTGATGATATCGCCGCGGTAGCTGGGCAGCTCGACGCCCTCCTTCACCTCGGTGGGTGCGGAGCGCGGCTTGGCGAATTGCCCCGCCATGCGGCCAACCTTGACCACAGGAACCTTGGCGCCATAGGTGAGCACCATCGCCATCTGCAACATCACCTTGAAGGTGTCGCGAATGAGATCCGCGCCGAATTCACCGAAGCTCTCGGCGCAGTCACCACCCTGGAGCAGGAAGCCCTTGCCATTGGCCACATCGGCCAGCTCGCGCCGCAGGGAGCGGGCCTCGCCGGCAAAGACGAGGGGCGGATACTGGGTGAGCCGGGCCTCCACCGCGGCCAGGGCCGCCGGGTCCATATACTCGGGCATCTGAATCCGGGGCTTTGTGCGCCAGTCAGATTTGCTCCACGCCTTGGTCATTGCTTTCCTCCACAGGTTGCGCGGCCAACAGGATGCTTGCTTACTGGACCGATCCCGGCTTGCCAATGCGCATTGTGCCGCTGATTCCTGCGGAATTCGGCCCGCGCGGGGCCGGTGGGCATTGCACCGACGGCCCAAATCCTGTCTCGTGACACGAAACGTGAGACGGCCTTGATGACCTTGCCTCCGCCAGAACAGCCCGACGCGCGCCGCCCGTCGCTTGGTCCGGTCGCCAAGCCGAAGCGGTATGTCTTCGTGCTGCTGGAGAATTTCACCATGCTGTGCTTCGCCTCGGCGGTGGAGGCCTTGCGGATCGCCAACCGGATGGCGGGCGAGGCGCTCTATGAGTGGCGGCTGGCGGGCGAAGGGGGCGAGATCGCCTATTGCTCGGCCGGGGTCGGCTTCAAGCTGGACATGGATCTCGAAGAACTGAGCCGCGATGACGTGGTGTTCCTGTGCGGCGGGATCGATGTGAAATCGGCCTCGTCAAAGGCATTGCTGAACTGGGTACGGCGGGAGGCGCGGCGCGGCGTGGTCACGGCGGGGCTGTGCACGGCGGGCTATACGCTGGCCAAGGCGGGACTGCTGGATGGCAGGCGCGCGACGATCCACTGGGAGAACCACGACAGCTTTCTCGAAGAATTCGAAGAGATTGAGCTGACCAAGTCGGTCTTCGTGATGGACGGGAACCGCTACACCACGGCGGGGGGCACGGCATCGATCGACCTGATGCTGAAGATCATCGCCGACGACCATGGGGAGGATCTGGCCAATGCGGTGGCCGACCAGCTGATCTACACCAGCATTCGCACCGACCAGGACACCCAGCGGCTGTCCACGCCGACGCGGATCGGGGTGCGCCATCCGCGGCTGAGCAAGGTGATCCAGATGATGGAGGCCAATATCGAAGAGCCGATCAGCCCGTCAGTTCTGGCCTCGGATATCGGCATGAGCACGCGGCAGCTGGAGCGGTTGTTCCGCCGCTACCTGAACCGCTCGCCCAAGCGATACTACATGGAATTGCGGTTGCAGAAGGCGCGCAACCTGTTGATGCAGACGGATATGAGCGTGATCAACGTCGCACTTGCCTGCGGCTTCACCTCGCCCTCGCATTTCTCCAAATGCTACCGGTCGCAATACAATACCACCCCTTACCGCGAACGCGGGTCGCAGGCCGGGCGGCTGTCGGTTTGACAACGCCTGCATGACGGCCCGCTGACGGGTTCGGTGCGATCCTGGCCACGCTCGCCGATTTTGGCGGGCTGTGACCAAGGAGAATTGATCATGAAACTATTAACGAGTGCATTGTGCGCCTTGGCGCTGGCGGGGCCTGTCGCCGCCGCCTCGGTGGATTTCGAGGGGCTGGCCACCAGCCTCAACGGACAGAGCCTGGTCGTGGACGGCTTCACCTTCAACACAACGGCCCCGGCGGAGGTGCGGATCTTCAACGACACGCCCAACCCGCGCACGACTTATGTGTTGTCCTGTGTGCCGGGGGATTGCCAGAACGCGCTGGAGGTGGTGTTCCCCAACGCGACCTCGCAGTTCTCGATGAACATCGTGTCCGACGAGGGCGGCAGCGCGTCCTCCCTCATGCTGAGTTTCACGACGGCGGCGGGGATCGTGACCGACACCTTTACCGGGTTCGACAGCGTGTCGAACACGAAGGATTTCTACACCATCGCCGGGCTCGACAAGGCCACCAGCGTGTGGCTGACCCCGGTGAACGAACCGTCGGGCTTCGGCTATGACGATATGCGCATCGACACGGCTGCGGTTCCGCTGCCGATGCCTGCGCTGCTGCTGCTGGGCGGTCTCGGCGCGCTCGGTGCTGCCAAGCGGCGCAGGGGCTGAGCACGGATCCGGCGGGGCTAGCTGCGCTCCGCCGGGCTCATGCGGTAGAGCGCGCCGTTGCCGACGCTGAGGAACCAGATTGCGCCATCGGGCCCTTCGCGCACATCGCGCAGGCGGGCGGTGGTGTCGCCGGTGATCTCTTCTTCCGCGAAGCTGCCTGCCTCAAGCCGCGACAGGTAGCCGAATTTCAGGCTGCCGACGAAGAAATCGCCCTCCCATTCGGGCCAGAGCGCGCCGGAGTAGATCATCATGCCCGAGGGGGCAATGGAGGGGTCCCAGAAATGGGCCGGCTGTTCCATCCCCGGTTTGGCTGTGCCCTCGCCAATCCTGAGGCCCGAGTAATGCCGCCCGTAGGAGATCACCGGCCAGCCGTAATTGGCGCCCATTTCGACCCGGTTGATCTCGTCCCCGCCGCGGGCACCGTGTTCGACCACCCAGAGGTTGCCCTGCAAATCCAGGGCCGCCCCCTGGGGGTTGCGGTGGCCATAGGACCAGATCTCGGGCTGCGCGCCCTCGGTGCCGGTGAACGGGTTGCTGGTGGGGATGCCGCCGTCGCGGGCGATGCGGATGACGCTGCCGCTTTCGATCGCGAGGTTCTGGGCGCTGTCATCGTCGCCCCGGTCGCCGATGGTGACATAGAGAAACCCGTCGCGCCCCTCGACGATGCGGGAGCCGAAATGCCGCCCGCCACGGGTGCCTTCTTCCATCGCGAAGATGGTGCGGGTGTTCTCCAGGGCGCGGCCATCCGCCGAAAAGCGCCCGACCGCCACAGCGGTGCCCGCGCCGCGGGCCTGCGGCCGGGAGTAGCTGAAGACGACCTCGCGGGTCTGGGCGAAATCGGCCGGGATCAGCAGGTCGAGCAAGCCACCCTGCCCGCCCACGGCGATACGCGGCAGACCGGAGACCTCGGTCCGGGTCCCGTCGGGGCGAATATGCAGCAGCGCGCCGCCCCGCTCGGTGATCAGAACGCCGCCCTCGGGGAGAAAGCCGAAGGCCCAGGGCTCGTCGAGGTCGCGCACGATCTCCTTGACCTCGACGGGTCCGGCGGAGGTGGTGAGCGTTTCCGCCCAGGCCGCGGGGGACAACAGGCTGAGGCCGAGGGCGATCATGGTGACGAGGCGGATCATGGCGGGCTCCGGTATTGGGGGCGCTGGAGATACCAGATAGGTGGCGCGCGGCCCGGACCAAGCCCTCCACCCGCGTCGCACGGGGATGTGAGGACTGATGCCTACGCAGTTCTGGGTAGCCCGGGGCCGCGGAGCCGGTTTCCGCAAGGGAATGTCGACCTTGTCCCCCTTTTCTTTCCCCGATTGGCGCTCTAGCCTGCGATCTGGGCAACAAGATCCAACTTGGGAGTTACACATGAAATCGCTGCTTCTCGCCTCCGTGGCGACCGTGGCCATGGCGACCTTCGCCGCCGCGCAATCGAACGACATCAAGATCGGTATCTCGGTGGGCTTCACCGGGCCGCTGGAATCGCTGGCGCCGCCCATGGCGATGGGGGCCGAGATGGCGATGAAGGAAGTCTCCGACAGCGGATTGCTGCTTGGTGGATCCACGGTCACGCCGGTCCGGGCCGACAGCACCTGCATCGATGCCGGTGCGGCGACCTCTGCCGCCGAGCGGCTGATCACCTCCGACGGGGTGAAGGGCATAATGGGGGCGATGTGCTCCGGGGCGACGGGCGCGATCCTGTCCAACGTGGCGATGCCGAACGGAGTTGTGATGATCTCGCCCTCGGCCACCTCGCCGGCCCTGTCGACGGTCGAAGACAACGGCCTGTTCTTCCGCACGGCACCCTCGGATGCGCGTCAGGGTGTGGTGATGACCGAGATCATCATGGATCGCGGCTTCAAGGAAGTGGCGGTTACCTACACCAACAACGACTACGGCAAGGGGCTCGCGGACAGCTTCGCCGCGGCCTTCGAGGAGGCGGGCGGCACCGTGACTCTCGTGGCGGCCCATGAGGACGGCAAGGCGGATTATTCCGCCGAGGTCGGCGCGCTGGCCTCTGCGGGCGGCGAGGTGCTGGTCGTGGCGGGCTACGTGGACCAGGGCGGGTCGGGCATCATCCAGGCCGCGCTCGACACCGGTGCGTTCGACACCTTCGTGCTGCCGGATGGCATGGTCTCCGTCGCGCTGGAGGAAAACTTCGGGTCCGACATCGACGGATCCTTCGGGCAGAACCCGGGCACCGACAGCGACGGCAAGCGGATCTATGCGGAGATGGTGGGCGATGCATACGATTCGACCTCGCCCTTCTCGGCCGAAAGCTACGATGCCGCGGCTCTGATCATGCTGGCGATGCAAGCGGCAGGCTCCGCCGAGCCGGGCGACTACAAGGATCACGTGATGGACGTGGCCAACGCGCCGGGCGAAGAGATTTTGCCGGGTGAGCTGGCAAAAGGCCTCAAGATCCTCGCCGAAGGGGGCGAGATCGACTATGTCGGCGCCTCGGCGGTGGAGCTGATCGGGGGCGGCGAATCCGCGGGCAATTACCGCGAGATGGAAATGAAGGACGGCAAGGTCACGACTGTCCGGTTCCGCTGAGCGGTTGACATTACCAGAGCAGCCCGGGCATCCCCGGGCTGTTTTCCATGAGGGCGCCCATGATAAAGGTCGAAAACCTGCACAAGCATTTCGGCGGCTTTCGAGCCGTGGACGGCGCCACGCTGGAGATTGCGGAGGGCTCGATCACCGGGCTCGTGGGACCCAACGGCGCCGGAAAGACCACGTTGTTCAATGTGATCGCGGGCAATCTTCAACCGACATCCGGCAAGGTCACCATGCTGGGCGAGGACATCACCGGCCTGCCGCCCCATGATCTGTTTCACAAGGGGCTGCTGCGGACCTTTCAGATCGCCCATGAGTTCGGCTCGATGACCGTGCGGGAGAACCTGATGATGGTGCCCGGCGCGCAATCGGGCGAGACCATGTGGAACGCGTGGTTCAAGCGCGGCCAGATCGCGCGCGAGGAAGCGGCCTTGGGAAAGAAGGCCGACGAAGTGCTTGAATTCCTGACCATAGATCATCTGCGCGACGAGCGGGCCGGGAACCTGTCCGGCGGGCAGAAGAAGCTGCTGGAGCTGGGGCGCACGATGATGGTGGACGCCAAGATCGTGTTTCTCGACGAGGTCGGCGCGGGGGTGAACCGTACCCTTCTGGGCACCATCGCCGATGCGATCCTGCGGCTGAACCAGGAGCGTGGCTATACCTTCTGCGTGATCGAGCATGACATGGATTTCATCGGCAAGCTGTGTGATCCGGTGATCGTCATGGCCGAGGGCAAGAAGCTGGCCGAGGGCACCATCGACGAGATCAAGGCCAACGAGCAGGTGATCGAGGCCTATCTCGGTACGGGCCTGAAGAACAAGGAAAAGACGCCGGCATGAGCGCGCAGAACCCTTACCAGGAGGCGCGCGGGAACAAGGACGCGTCGATCACCAACCCGCGCCCCGGCGGCACGCTGACCCCCGGCACAGCGCCCGAGGGACGCAGCGCTGCCCATCCGGGCGAGCCCTTCCTGATCGGCGACGGGATGACCGGCGGCTATGGCAGCGGCGCGGATATCCTGCATGACTGCACCCTCGCGGTGGACCGCGGCGAGATCGCGGTGATCGTCGGACCGAACGGCGCGGGCAAATCCACGGCGATGAAGGCTGTGTTCGGGATGCTGAACATACATACCGGATCCGTACGGCTCGATGGCGAGGACATCACCGGCCTCAGCCCCCAGGCGCGCGTGGCCAAGGGCATGGCCTTCGTGCCGCAGGTGAACAACATCTTCACCACCATGACCGTGGAGGAGAACCTCGAGATGGGCGCCTTCCTGCGCCGGGACGACATTTCGGAAACGATGGAGCAGGTTTACGAGCTGTTCCCGATCCTGCGCGAAAAGCGCAGGCAGGCGGCGGGCGAGCTGTCGGGCGGGCAGCGCCAGCAGGTCGCCGTGGGCCGCGCGCTGATGACCCGGCCGCAGGTCCTGATGCTGGACGAGCCGACCGCCGGGGTCAGCCCCATCGTGATGGACGAGCTTTTCGACCGGATCATCGAGGTGGCGCGCACAGGCATCTCCATCCTGATGGTCGAGCAGAACGCGCGCCAGGCGCTGGAGATCGCCGACAAGGGCTATGTCCTCGTGCAGGGGCGCAACCGCTACACCGACACCGGACAAGCGCTGCTGGCCGATCCGGATGTGCGCAAATCGTTCCTGGGGGGCTGAGGCATGCGGTTCATCTATCTGGCATTGCTGGCTTTTCTGCCGAGCCTCGCCGCCGCCAACACGGTCTGTCGATTCGACACCGAGTGCCTGGAAACCGAGACCTGCACCGAAAGCGGCTTTGACGTGCAGATCAGCCTGCCCACCGGCACGCAATTCATCACCGGGCGGCTCGTGGCGGAAACCGATGCGGGCACCTATCCGGGGTTCGTGCTCAAGGCCGGGCCGAACGAGCGGACCATGTTCTTTGACGGCGAGAGTCTGCGGATGATGCTGACCCTGATCGGGGTCGAGGCGCGGCTTTCGGTGCATGTGGCCGAGGGGCCGACAATGGTGAGTTATACCGGTACCTGCGAGGCCTTGTGATGGACTTCCTCAACGCCCTCGTGGCTTTCCTCAACTTCGTTGTCGTCCCCGCCACCGCCTATGGGAGCCAACTGGCGCTCGGCGCGCTCGGTGTCACGCTGATCTACGGGATCCTGCGGTTTTCCAACTTCGCCCATGGCGACACGATGGCCTTCGGGACCATGGCGACGATCCTGTTCACCTGGGCTTTCCAGTCCATTGGGATCAGCCTCGGGCCCCTGCCCACGGCTCTGCTCGCCCTGCCCTTCGGCATCCTGGTGACGGGCGCGCTGCTGGTGGGGACCGACCGGTTGGTATACAAATTCTACCGCCAGCAGAAGGCCGTACCGGTGATCTTCGTGATCGCCTCGCTCGGCGTGATGTTCGTCACCAACGCCCTTGTGCGCTTCATCATCGGCCCGGACGACCAGCGCTTTGCCGATGGCGAGCGGTTCATCATCTCGGCGCGGGAGTTCCGCAACCTGACGGGCCTCGACGAGGGGCTGGCCCTGCGCACGACCCAGGGCCTGACGGTGGTGACGGCGGTCATTGTGGTGGCGCTGCTCTTCTGGTTTCTGAACCGGACGCGCACGGGCAAATCGATGCGGGCGTTTTCCGACAACGAGGATCTGGCGCTGCTGTCCGGCATCAACCCCGAACGGGTGGTGATGGTGACCTGGTTGATCGTGGCGGCGCTGGCCACGGTGGCGGGCACGCTTTACGGGCTCGACAAGTCGTTCAAACCCTTCACCTATTTCCAACTGTTGCTGCCGATTTTCGCCGCCGCCATCGTCGGGGGGCTGGGGAGTCCGCTGGGCGCCATCGCGGGCGGGTTCGTGATCGCCTTCTCGGAAGTCACGATCACCTACGCGTTCAAGAAGGTGCTGGAATACCTGCTGCCCGAGGCGCTGGAGCCGGACGGGCTCGTGCAGTTGCTGTCCACGGATTACAAGTTCGCGGTCAGTTTCGCCATCCTGATCATTGTGCTGCTGTTCAAACCCACGGGGCTGTTCAAGGGGAAATCCGTATGACGGTCAATCTGCGCAATCTGGGCCTGTTCGGCATTGTCGCCCTGCTGATCGTGGCCACCGGCGTGATCCAGAGCTGGAACGTGGCGCTCACGATCCTGAATTACGGGCTGATCTCGGCGGTCATGGCGCTGGGTGTGAACATGCAGTGGGGCTATGCGGGCCTGTTCAATGTAGGGATCATGGGGTTCGCCGCACTCGGCGGGCTGGCGGTTGTGCTGGTCTCGATGCCGCCTGTGGGCGAGGCATGGTCCGCAGGCGGGCTGCGCGTGGTCTTGGCGCTGTTCTGGGGGCTGATCGTACTTGCGGGGTCCATTCTGCTCTATCAGCGGATGGCACCGGGGCGGATGCGCACTCTGGCGCTGATCGTCGTGTTGCTGGCGGGGTTCTTCAGCTATCGCGCGCTGTTCGACCCGGCCGTGGCAGCGATCGAGGCGGTGAACCCGGCGGGCACGGGGTATCTTGGCGGGCTGGGCCTGCCGGTGTTGCTGGCCTGGCCCATCGGTGGGGCGCTCGCGGGCGCCGCGGCCTGGGTGGTGGGCAAGGCCGCGCTCGGGCTGCGGTCCGACTATCTGGCGATTGCGACCCTGGGGATCGCGGAAATCGTCATCGCGGTAATGAAGAACGAGGATTGGCTCAGCCGCGGCGTGAAGAACGTGGTCTCGATCCCGCGGCCCGTCCCCTACGAGATCGACCTGCAGAACGACCCCGACTTCGTGGCCCGCATGACGAGCTGGGGCTACGACCCGGTGGTGGCCTCGTCGATCGTGGTCAAGCTCGCGTATGCGGGGCTTTTCGCTGCGGTGCTGCTGGCGCTTTTGTGGCTGCTGGAGATGGCGCTGCGCTCCCCCTGGGGGCGGATGATGCGGGCGATCCGCGACAACGAAACCGCCGCCGAGGCCATGGGCAAGGACGTCAAGAAGCGGCATTTGCAGATCTTCGTCATGGGCTCGGCCATATGTGGCGTCGCGGGCGCAATGCTGGTGACGATGGAAAGCCAGCTGATTCCCTCCTCATACCAGCCCCTGCGCTTCACCTTCCTGATCTGGGTGATGGTGATCGTGGGCGGGTCGGGCAACAACTGGGGTGCGATCCTGGGCGGGTTCCTGATCTGGTTCCTGTGGATCCAGGTGGAGCCGATGGGCCAGCAACTCATGGCGCTGATCACCGCAGGCATGGAAGACGGCTCCGCCCTGAAAGAGCATCTGATCGAAAGCGCGGCCCATATGCGGCTGTTGACCATGGGGATCGTGCTGCTTCTGGTGCTGCGTTTCAGCCCGCGCGGATTGATCCCGGAGAAATAAGGCCTTCACCAGGTATTAAGGTTAACGCGCCCGCCACCCGCAGGCGCGTTTTCCCTATCTCAAGTCCCGAAATATCCCGGGAGGTCCGGAGGGCTGGCCCTCCGGTCCCTCAGGCGCAATGGGCGCTTTCGGCCTCGCGCATGGCAGCCACGGTCGCGTCAAGCGACAGCAGGATCGAGGCATGGCGGTTCTTGTAGTCCCGCGCCGGTTGCAGCACCTCGAACCCGTCGAAGGGCGAGTCGGGCACCGGCCCGCCCTCTTTCAGCATCGCCTTCAGCGCGTCGCGGGCCGCCTCGATCTCTGCCCGGCTGCGCCCGATCACGGCCCCGCCCAGCACCGACGCCGCCGCCTGCCCCAGTGCGCAGGCCTTCACGTCCTGCCCGAAAGCCGCAACGCGCCCCTGGTCCAGCTTCACATCCACCGTCACCGTCGACCCGCAGAGCGGCGAGCGCTTCTTGGCCGAGGCGTCGGGATCGGGCAGCCGCCCGGCATGGGGGATCTCGGCCGCAAGACCCAGGATACGCTGGGAATAGAGTTTGATCAGGTCCGTGTCTGACATGGCTTTTCCTCCGGGTCCTGCGTAAGTAGACCGCAAATCCGCTCTGTTAAGGAGGAGCACATGGAATTCGATCCCGCAAGCCTGCGATATGACGACCAAGGCCTGATCCCCGCAATCGCCCAGGATGCCGCAAGCGGCGAGGTGCTGATGATGGCCTGGATGAATGCCGAGGCCGTGGCGCGCACGCTGGAGACCGGGCGCGTGACCTACTGGTCGCGCTCGCGCCAAGCGTTCTGGATCAAGGGCGAGTCCTCGGGCCATGTGCAGACCCTGGTCGAGATGCGCGTGGACTGCGACCGCGATTGCCTGCTGCTCCAGGTCCGCCAGGAAGGCCCAGCATGCCACACCAACCGGCGGACCTGTTTCTACACCGCGATCCGGGACGGCGCGGAGGTCGAATTGATGGCGCCCATGGTCTGAGCCTCAGCCCAGGGGCGCGGTGAGGGTGCGCAGGGCCTCCAGCGGGTCGTCCGTGCCCCAGATCTCTTCGCCCAGGGCGAAAAAATCCGTCAGCGGTGCGAGGGTTTCGACCGCGGCGGTGGTCAGGTTGCCTTCGGCCACCACGGGCAACTCGATCATCTGCGACCACCAGGCAAAAAGATCGGCCTCCGCCACCTCGCCTGCGCCGGTCAGGCTGGCTGCGACCGGGCCGAAGGCAACGTAATCGGCCCCGGCCTCGCCTGCGGTCATGCCGTCATGCTGGGAGGCACCGCAATGGGCGCCGACCACGGCCTCGGCCCCGATCTCCTTGCGGACCTTGCGCACCGAGCGCGCGCCGTCGCCGAGATGGACGCCATCAAGGCCCAGCCGCTCGACCATGCGGAAATGGGTGTCGATCACCAGCGGCACATCCCGGGCATGGGCCACCTCGCGGCAGGCATCCGCCGCGCGTGCGATGCGATCCTCGTCGCGGGTGGACAGCGCCAGCCGCACACAGGCAATCTCGGCCCCGTCCAGAAGACGGGCGAGCGTGCCGGGGAAACTGGATAATTCGATCTCCGGCGGGGTGACGAGGTAAAGCTGCGGCTGCTCGGGCGTGTCGGCCATGGGTGGCTCCTGATTTTCTTGGACGTGCTATAAACCGGCTGGGCGGGCTTGACCATTGCCGTTGCGCGGCTCTGGCCCTATGACGCGGGCCATGACCGACACGCCTTCCCAACCGGCCTTCGTGCTCGTGCGCCCGCAGATGGGCGAGAATATCGGCGGCTCCGCCCGTGCCATGTGGAACTTCGGGCTCGACCGGATGCGGGTCGTGGCCCCCCGGGACGGCTGGCCCAGCGAGAAGGCCGTCGCCATGGCCTCCGGCGCGGGACGGCTGCTGGACGAAGCGGGGCTTTATGGCAGCACCGCGGAGGCGCTGGCCGATGCCGATTACGTCTTTGCCACCACCGCCCGGCCCCGCGACCTGACCAAGCCCGTGGTCACGCCGGAGCGCGCCATGGAACAGGCCCGCGCCCTGATCGCCGAAGGCCAGCGGGTCGCGGTCCTGTTCGGGCCGGAGCGCGCGGGCCTGGAAAACGAAGACATCGCGCTGGCAAACGCGATTGTCTCGGTCCCCGTCAACCCGGCCTTTCCGTCGCTGAACCTCGCGCAATGCGTGCTGTTGACGGCCTATGAATGGGGCCGCCAGACCACCGATACGCCCGCGGAAGTGATGGAGATGGCCGGCACGCGCTACGCCAACGGGGCGGAGATCACGGCCCTTGGCGACCATTTCGAGACGCGGATGGAGGAGGCCGGGTTCTTCTTCCCCGACCACAAGGCCGAGAGCATGAAGCTGAACATGCGCAACATGTGGTCGCGCCTGCCCCTGACGCTCGCGGATGTGCAGACCCTGCACGGGGTGCTGCGGCAACTCGTACGCTGGAAGGATCGCTCCGGGGGCGCATCTTGAAGCGCGCGGCGCAGGGCAATACTGTCCGCGCCAAACAGAGCCGAGGCGAGAAATGAGCAAGAAACGCAGCATTTTCGAAGAGGTCAGCGAGGCACAGCCCAAGGCGCAGCCGGTCCAGCCGGGCGTGATCGACCGGGCGGCCCGCACGGGCGCGCGCGGGGCGGTGCGGGTCTGGCTGATGATGCTGTTCGGGCTGGTGGTGATCATGATCGCCGTGGGCGGTCTGACCCGGCTGACCGATAGCGGGCTGTCGATCACGGAATGGGCGCCGATCGCGGGGGCGATCCCGCCGCTCAGCGCCGAGGATTGGGCGCGGGAGTTCGACCTCTATCGCGCGATCCCGGAATACCAGTTGCAGAACAAGGGCATGACCCTGGCCGAGTTCCAGTTCATCTATTGGTGGGAATGGGGCCATCGGCAGTTGGGCCGGGTGATCGGGCTGGTCTGGGCGCTGGGGTTCTTCGGCTTTCTGGTGACGCGAAAAATCCCGCCGGGCTGGACCGGTCGGCTGTTCCTGCTGGGGGTTCTGGGCGGGCTTCAGGGCGCGATCGGCTGGTGGATGGTGGCCAGCGGGCTGACCGGCACCATGCTGGACGTGGCCTCCTACCGGCTGGCGACCCATCTGGGGCTGGCCTTCTTCATCCTGGGGCTGATCGCCTGGTACATCATGGTCCTGGGCCGTCCCGAGCGCGACCTGTTGCAGGCCCGCCGGTCCGGCGAAGCAGGGCTCGTGACGGGGGCAAACTGGCTCATGGGGCTGGCGGCGGTGCAGATCCTGCTGGGCGCGCTGGTCGCCGGGATCGATGCGGGCCGGACCTATACCGACTGGCCGCTGATGGCGGGCGGGTTCCTGCCCCTGAACATGTGGGAGCTCGAGCCGATCTGGCGCAACTTCTTCGAGGATCCGGGGCTGGTGCAGTTCAACCACCGGATGGTGGGGTACCTGTTGCTGCTCGTGGGGCTCTATGTCTGGTGGCGGTCGCGGCGCAGCGCCCATGTCACCACCAAGCGCGCCTTTGACTGGGTGGCGGTGATCCTTTTCGGGCAGATGGTGCTGGGCATCGTCACGGTGCTGAACGCGGCGCCCTGGACCTGGGCCATCGCGCACCAGTTCGGCGCGGTGGTCACGATCTGCCTGATCCTGCGGGCGCGGTTCCGGGCGCGGTATCCGGTCGCAACCTCCCTGCGCGGGGCCGTGGCATGAGCGCACTTGCCGAGCTGATGGCGTATCAGCGCGAGACCGAAGCCCTGGCGCAAGTCGCCGGGCGGCTCGGCTGGGACCAGGAAACGGTCATGCCGCGCGGGGCCGCGGAGCAACGCAGCGCCGAGATGGCCGCGATGGAGGGCGTGCTGCATGCCCGCCGCACCGACCCGCGGATCGGCGACTGGCTGGCCGCCGCCACGCCCGAGACCGAGGTGGAGGCCGCCAACCTGCGCGAGATCGCACGCAGCTACGCCCGCAACACCAAGGTGCCCGCGCGTCTGGCGGCGGAGCTTGCCCGCGTCACGTCGCTGGCGCAGGGTCGCTGGGCCGAGGCACGCGCGGCCGAGGATGTGCCCGCCTTCCTGCCCGTGCTGGAAGAAGTCGTCGCCCTGCGCCGGGAGGAGGCCGAGGCACTCGCCGACGGCAGGCCTCTCTATGATGCGCTGCTGGACGACTACGAGCCCGGCGCGACGGAGGCCGAGATCGCCGCACTCTTCGACCGGATGCGCCCGCGCCTCGTGGCCTTGCGGGACCGGGTGCTCGGGGCGGATTACGCGCCCCCTGCCCTTGCCGGGACGTTTCCGCGCGATGCGCAGCTCGCCCTGTCACGGGATCTGGCGCTGGCGTTTCAGTACGACCTCGATATCGGGCGGATCGACCTCGCAGTGCATCCCTTCAGCTCCGGCTCGGGCCGGGACGTGCGGATCACCACGCGGGTGGCCGAAGACGACCCGTTCAACTGCTTCTACTCCACCATCCACGAGGTCGGGCACGCCACCTACGAGCAAGGGGTCGATCCCGCGCACCTGCTGACCCCGATCGGGCGCGGGGCCTCCATGGGGGTCCATGAGAGCCAGAGCCGGATCTACGAGAACCAGCTGGGGCGCGGCCGGGCCTTCACCGGCTGGCTGTTCCAGCGCATGGGCGCGGCCTTCGGCGGGCTGGGGATCGACGATGCCGACGCGTTCTACGGCGCGGTGAACCGGGTGCGCCCGGGCTACATTCGCACCGAGGCGGACGAGATCCAGTACAACCTCCATGTCATGCTGCGCTTCGATCTGGAGCGGGACCTGATCGCCGGACGGCTGGAGGCCAGCGATCTTGAGGAGGCGTGGAACACCCGGTTCAAAGCCGATTTCGGGGTCGCGGTCGACAAGCCGTCTAACGGGCTGCTGCAGGACGTGCATTGGTCGGTGGGGCTGTTCGGGTATTTCCCGACCTACAGCCTCGGGAATGTCTATGCCGGGTGCCTGTTCGACGCGCTCAAGCGCGATCTGCCCGACTGGGAAGATGGTCTGACCCGAGGCGATGCCAGTGCCTGCACCGGCTGGCTGCGGGAGCGGCTGCAACGCCACGGCGCCTTGCGGGGCCCGCGCGAGACCATCGAAGCGGCCTGCGGCGCGGCCCCGAAAGAGGCGCCGCTGCTCGACTATCTCGACGCGAAATTTACCGAGATTTACCGGCTCTGAAAGCAAAAAAACCGCCGCGCTCCGGTCAGGAGGCGGCGGCAAGGCAGCGGATCTGTTGGGGAACGGCGCGAGACAGGCAAATCTCGGATCGTCCGGTGCGCAAAACTACGCGGGGACTGGCGTTTCGAGTGGGGGCCCGAGAACGCGGGGCGCCAAGCACAGACCGCAGGCAGATCAGATCAAAACAGGCAGGTGCAGCATGGCCGCGAAGAGGACGAGGATCGCGAGCGCCCCGGTGGCATCCTGCGCCAGAGATGCCGGTGCGCGGGTTACGATAGACTTAATCTCAGTAAACATCTCGACCTCCTCAACCTGTTTGTTGACTCTTTGTTCTCATTTCTAGCAACGGAAGTAAAGAACTTTTTAAGAACAGGTGTGAACAAACCGGATCGGCAGGCTCTACCCCACGGAGATCAGGCGGATCGCCTCGTCCTGCCCGGTCAGCCACAGCAGCATGCGAACTGCCTCGCCCCGCGGACTGTCGAGCTTGGGATCCTTGGCCAGCAGCGCCCGGGCATCCGATTGCGCCATCGCCATCAGCCCGGCCTGGCGTTCGAGATCGGCGATGCGGAACCGGGGCAGACCCGATTGCGCGGTGCCGATCAGATCCCCTGCCCCGCGCATCTCCATATCCGCCTCCGAGATCCGGAAGCCGTCCTCGGTCTCCCGCATCAGCTTGAGCCGCTTGGTCGCCGTCTCGCCCAGGGGCGGCGCATAGAGCAGCAGGCAACTCGACGCGGTGCTGCCCCGCCCCACCCGGCCGCGCAACTGGTGAAGCTGGGCAAGCCCGAAATGCTCCGCCCCTTCGATCACCATGATCGACGCGTTCGGCACGTCCACGCCCACCTCGATCACCGTGGTCGCGACCAGCAATCGCGTCTCGCCCGCCACGAAATCCGCCATGGCCGCGTCCTTCTCGGCCACGGGCATCTGGCCATGGACCAGCCCGACCCGCCCCTCGCCGAACCGCGCGCGCAGATGCTTGAACCGCTCTTCCGCGGCGGTCAGGGCGAGGGTTTCACTCTCTTCGACCAGGGGGCAGACCCAATAGACCTGGCGCCCCTCCGACAGTGCCGCGTCGAGATGGGCGAGCAACTCGTCCAGCCGGTCGGCCGAGACCAGCGCGGTTTTCACCGGCGTGCGGCCCGGGGGTTTTTCATCGAGGATCGAGACATCCATGTCGCCATAGGTCACCAGCGCCAGGGACCGCGGGATCGGCGTGGCCGTCATCACCAGCACATCGACCGCCGCCCCCTTGGCCCCCAGCCGCATCCGTTCGCGCACCCCGAAGCGGTGCTGTTCGTCGATCACCGCAAGGCCCAGATCGTGGAAGGCGACATCGTCCTGGAACACCGCATGGGTGCCCACGAGGATATGGATGTCCCCGGCGGCCAGGGCGGCGAGCTTGGCCGCCCGTTCCCGCCCCTTGTCGCGGCCCGTCAGCACCTCGACCACCACGCCCGCCGCCTCGGCCAGCGGCAGAAGCGCCGCCAGATGCTGCCGCGCGAGGATCTCGGTGGGCGCCATCATCACCGCCTGTGTCCCCGCCTCCACCGCCAGCAACATTGCGACCAGGGCGACCAGGGTCTTGCCCGCGCCCACATCGCCCTGCAGCAGCCGGTTCATCCGGTGGGGGGCTGCGAGGTCCTCGGTGATCTCGGAAATCACCCGCTGCTGCGCGCCGGTGGGGGTGTAGGGCAGTGCGGCGAGCACCGGCCCGACCCGCCGCCCGTCGCCCGTCAACCGCCGCCCCGGGGCCCGGCGGCGGTGCGCCCGGGCCAGGGCCAGCGTGGTCTGATGGGCCAGCAACTCGTCATAGGCCAGCCGCCGCCGCGCGGGCGTGTCGGGCCCAAGCTCTTTCATCGACTGCGGCGCATGGGCCGAGGCCAGCGCGGAGGCGAAATCGGGCCAGCCTTCCTGCGCCACGAGAGCGGGGTCGGCCCATTCGGCCAGATCCGGCACGCGGTCCAGGGCCCCCGCCACGGCCTTCTGCATCGTCTTTTGCGTGATCCCGGCGGTCAGGGGATAAACCGGCTCGAACCCGCCGAGGGTTTCGGCCTCCGCCTCGGTCAAGACGTGGTCTGGATGCGGCATCTGGGCCTGACCGTCATAAAGCTCCACGCGGCCCGAGATGATCCGCCGCGCCCCCGGGGGCAGCAGCTTCATCAGGTAGTCGCCCCGGGCGTGGAAATAGACCAGCGTGATCGTGGTCGCGGCATCGGCGACCTCGATCCGGTAGGGGCGGCCCTTGCCCGAGGGCGGCAGGTGGCGGGTGACGGTCACGGGCACGGTCATCACCGACGGGAACGGGCCGGTCTGCACCGTATCGACCAGCCGCCGTTCGATGCCCGAACTCGGCAGGGTGAAGATCAGGTCCCGCGGCCGCGCGATGTCCATATGCGCCAATGTCTGCGCCGTCTTCTTGCCGATGCCGGGCAGGGTTTCCAGCTCTGCAAAGAGCGGGAAGAGCGCCGCGGGGCGGCTGCTCACGCAAGCCCCGCCAGAACGCGCCAGGCGTCCTCGTCGATCACCTCGATGCCCAGGGCTTCGGCCTTGGTGGCCTTGG